>DUPU01000196.1 GCA_012838175.1 Clostridia bacterium | reverse complement strand
GCAGGAGGAGGGGAAGAGGGGAAAACAGTCATGGGGATGCTGGAAATCGTTTTCGGAGGGGAAGAATTATTGGCCAGGCCTCGTATCATTGGACTGATCAGCACTACTTCCCCCTTGCAGATAAGTAAAAAATCCCTGGAAACTATGCTGGCTTATGCCCAATATGGGCAGCCTCTTATTATTTCTCCGGGACCTATAGCGGGAGTAACCGGACCGGTTACATTAGCCGGACATTTGGTTTTAGCCAACGCTGAGGCGCTGGCCGGTATAGCCGTGACCCAAATGATTCGGGAGGGCACTCCGGTTGTTTATGGTATTCAAGGCAGCAATGGGGATATGCGGATCTGTTATCCGGCAGCAGGTTCCCCGGACAGTGCCCTTATTGTGGCATATTGTGCCCGTTTAGCAAAAAACTACGGTCTCCCTTCCCGGAGCGGAGGAATAAAAAATGATGCCAAGTCCGTTGATGTACAAAGCGGCTATGAAAGTATGATGATGATGATGGTCAGCTGCCAGGAAGGGATAAACCTGATACTTCATAGTGCTGGTATCCTGGATACTTTCATGGCGATGTCCTTTGAGAAATTTATCGTGGATTTGGAAATCATTGGGATGGTCAAACATTTTCTAGGGGATATATCTTTTGACGAAAAAAGATTAGGTGTGGATGTGATAAAGAAAGTGGGTCCGGGTGGGGATTTTTTGACCCAGGATCATACGCTGGAATTTCTCCATGAGGAACATTGGCCGGCAGAAATTAGTTTACACGGGGTATCGGCCCCGGGGGAAAAGCCTCGGGAGGAGTTGAAAGAGAAAATATTAAATAAAAAGCAAAAAATGCTTGATGCATATCAACAACCGGACTTGCCTTCCTCAATAAAAACCAAATTAGATAATTATTTATCCGGTTTAGGAATCTATCCCCGGGAGATAATAAGGTGAAATGATTAGATGTTTTCATTTTTCCATAAGAAAGAATTTTTCGAAAAGCGTCCTAAGACTTCCGCAGTCTCGGAAATAGTCATAAAGGCATTATTATCAATGGTCAATACCAGTTCTTTTAACCCGGCTAATTCAAACTGATTTACCACGCAAAAAATAATATCCTTTTCTGTTTTTTCAAAGCCACCCTTTCCGTGCATCAGGGTTACTCCCCGATTCAGCCGGAACATGATGGCTTCTTTTATTTCCTGTGATTTATCTGAAACAATCATGGCTGTGTGTTTTTTGTTTAATCCTTCTTGAACCAAATCCATAGCGAAGCCGCAGACTAAAATGCTGATGATGGTATACATAGCCGGCTCCAAACCGTAGATGAAGGCCGCCAGGCTGATAATAATTATGTTGGTGATGGAAGATACTGTCCCGATACTGATACCTAATCTTTTCCGTAAAACTATGGCTATTACATCCACACCACCGGTAGAACCATATTGACGTATAATAATTCCCCCGCCAACGCCTAAGAGGATACCCCCCATAATGCTTGCCAGCAAAACATCATTGGTGTAGGATGCAGGATTAATATAAATTAAGAAAACGGATTGCAGGATTACAGCGATAATGGTGTAAATAATAAAGCGAGGGTTTAGTTCTTTGCGGGCCCAAATCATTATGGGTATGTTATAAAGAAAAATCAGTAATCCCACAGACCACCCGATAAGATAATTAGTGATAATTGCCAGTCCGTTGATACCGCCTGAAACTAAGTTATTTGGGATAATAAAAACATTCAAGGCTAAAGCGGCAAATACTGAACCCAGCATAATTAAAACCAAATCCAATATAGTTTGTTTAACGTTCATAAATATCACTATCCTTTTTACTGGGTTTGCCTTTATAATATATACTAAAGTAAAAATAATTCAAGTTGCAAAACAGAAAAACTTTCTTGGCAATACTACAAAATTATTATATTTTTAAGGAGAGCGGGCATATGTTTCCTTTGACTCATGCTCTAGTAGCCCAAAACTTAGTAAAAAACGACCGATCCCGGGCTATTATCGGCGGGGTATTTCCCGATTTAGCCAATGTAATCGGACTTCACCGGGATGTAACCCATGAAATGGGCCACGATTTTTATAGGTTTTGTCAAGAAAACGACAAAGATTTTCTTGATTTTGCCCAGGCCGTAATTTCTCACGGAGCTAATCCCCCGGGACTGGATTATTATGCTGATCAGTCCTATCAAGAAAAAGAGCCGGGGTACTGCTTTCAAAGAGCGGTTCCCCTGGTGGACCAGGTGATAAAAACCTGTGCCATCCCTCCTCAAATGGGATTATGGAAGGCCCATAATTTTATTGAGATGGCTTTTGACGTTATATCCGTAGAGTTGTATCCGGTTTTACCGGACCAATTCGAGGCTGCTCTAAAAGATGAAGGACTGCTGAAAAGTTGTTCTGATTTACTTGGCCGTTACTTTCACATAGACGGAGGGAAGGTAAACGATGCTTTCCAAAAAATGCCGAAATACTTTTGTTTGAGGGATGTAACGCCGGTTAATTTGGCAAAGAAATACGCGGTACAGTTAAAAAAGAGACATGGTGTTTTAGGGGCAGACCCTCAGGGGATAGCGGAGGTAATCCAAGAAGCCAGGAAAATAGTGGAGGAGGAATTCTCATCTTTTCTTCATGATGCCGTGGAAAAGATGTCCCGGCTTTTGTTAAGTTATCCCACAATAAAGCAGGATTGAGCTAATTGGCTGTTATGTGTTAGAATCAATTATTAAAGGTTCTAATCTTAATTAGCTGATATTGAGAAAAGATTAGATAAAGATATTTTAGAGATCAAACATGTCGGGGAGGAGAAGGGATGAAGAAAATAATGACCGGGAATGAAGCCATTGCCCGGGGTGCTTTTGAAGCGGGATGTACTGTAGCGGCGGCTTATCCAGGGACGCCCAGTACGGAAATTCTGGAAAATATAGCTCAGTACCAAGAGATTTATTCAGAGTGGGCACCTAACGAGAAGGTAGCCGTAGAGGTGGTTTGTGGTGCTTCTATCGGAGGAGCCAGGTCTCTGGCTGCCATGAAGCATGTGGGCTTAAATGTAGCGGCGGACCCCTTGTTCACTATTGCTTATGAAGGAGTTAACGGGGGACTGGTAATTGTTACCGCCGATGATCCGGGTATGCATAGTTCCCAGAACGAACAGGATAACAGACTTTATGCTCCTTTTGCCAAGGTGGCGATGATTGAGCCTGCGGACAGTCAGGAGTGTAAGGATTTTGTGAAGGAAGCCTTTGAAATCAGTGAAAAATTTGATACACCGGTAATATTTCGGGTATCTACCCGGGTCTGCCACAGTAAAAGTTTGGTGGAGCTGGGCGAAAGGCAAGAAGTGGGTGTTAAGGATTATCAAAAGAATGTAAAAAAGTATGTCATGATTCCGGCCCATTCCCGGGTTAAGCATTATGAAGTGGAAGAAAGACTGGCTCATCTGCAAGCATATTCCAATCGCTCACCTTTAAACAGAATTGAGTGGGGTGATAAAAAAATCGGCATTATTACCAGCGGGATTTCTTATCAGCATGCCAAGGAGGTCTTTGGAGATCAGGCTTCCTACCTGAAAATTGGATTTAGTTTTCCCCTGCCGGACAAAATGATTAAAAAGTTTGCCAGAATGGTGGACAAGCTTTATATAATTGAAGAAAATGAGCCGTATTTAGAAAATTATGTGCGCATTTTAGGCATTGATTGTGTGGGCAAGGAGTTTATTCCCCGGTGTGGAGAACTTTCCCCGGAAATTATTCGCAAGGCTTTCTTGCCCCAGGAGGAGAAAAAGCATTATCAAGTAGACCTGAAGGTGCCCTCCCGGCCGCCGGTTTTATGTGCCGGGTGCCCTCATCGAGGAATTTTCTATGCTGTAAGTAAATATAAGGATGTTGTGGCTACCGGTGATATCGGCTGCTATACTTTGGGGATGATGCCACCCTTAAATGTCACTGATGTGGTAATTTGCATGGGTGCCGGTATTTCCGCCGGATTGGGCTTCCAGCGGGCAGCCCTGCAGGGAGGACGGAAGGAAAAAGTTTTTGGTTTTATCGGGGACTCCACTTTTTTCCATTCCGGTATCACCGGATTAATTGATGCTGTATATAACAATACACCTACGGTAATGGTTATTCTGGATAACAGGATAACTGCCATGACCGGTCACCAAGAAAATCCCGGGACAGGAAGGACATTAATGGGTCAACCTGCTCCTGTGGTGGATATTGAGGGAATTGTTAAAGCTGTGGGCATTAAAGAGGAAAATGTCCGTGTGGTGGACCCTTATGATTTAACCGCTACCCAAAAAGCAGTTAAAGATGCCTATGAGGCCACGGAGCCATTTGTCATTATTACCAGGCAACCCTGCGCTTTAATTAAAGAGGTACAGAGAAAACGAGCCGGCCTTTTCTGCTCCGTAAACCAGGAAAAGTGCACCAAATGCCGGGCTTGTATTCGTACCGGTTGTCCGGCCATTTCTTTTAGAGATAATCAGGTTGTGATTGATCAGACTATGTGCAACGGGTGCACCTTGTGTCTCCAGGTGTGTAAATTTAATGCTGTGGAAAAGGTGGTGGGATAGATGGTGAAAAGCATTTTACTGGTTGGTGTAGGAGGTCAGGGTACCATTCTGGCATCTAAAATATTAACGGAAGGATTATTGCGCCTGGATTATGATGTAAAAATGTCAGAGATTCACGGTATGGCCCAAAGAGGAGGCAGTGTCACCACTCAGATCAAATTTGGGAAAAAGGTGTATTCTCCCTGTATTGGTATGGGGGAGGCGGATGTAATTGTGGCTTTTGAAAAGGTGGAAGCGGTGCGCTGGCTGCATCAGTTAAAAGAAGGCGGTATCCTTCTGGTTAACGATTACGAAATATATTCCCTGCCCGTGTTACTGGGGCAGGAAGAATATCCCCAAAATATTATTGAAAGACTAAAAGATAAGGTGGAAAATTTTAAGGCCTTTAATGCTGCCAAAATAGCAGAAGATTTGGGAAATATTAAAGCTCAAAATATTGTTCTTTTAGGTGCTTTAATTAAGGCCTTGAATTTAGATGGAATTGACTGGACGGAGGTTCTTAAGGAACATCTGCCGGAAAGGCTTCATGATTTAAATATTAAAGCCTTAGAAGCCGGCATGAGAGTATAGCTCTTCCCAAAGCTTTTGGGGAATCACTTCTTTAATAAGTATTTGATGGTAATGTTTTTTCCCGGTAAAAATATTGCCGGGATAGTCTTTAAGCGAGGTAGCGGTGTTGTTATTTCCATGAATAACAGGGGCTGCTCCCCTTTCTTTTGCCTCTTGCAAATAACGATGCACCAAATCATCCTCCCCGGCATTCAGTAAGACATCTCGCAGTTGTCCGGCTCTTTCGGTATGGGGAAGGCATATAAAAGATTGGCAAACAAAGGACCTTAATCTGTGGGTTTTGCAGATTTTTTCCTTTTGGTTCAGGAATATGCAGGACCGGTCCGGATTTCTCTTTAAGCTGATGTCCACTACCGGTCCGAAACCGGACACATGACAAAAATTTTCGATAAAAGAGGAAAGGGGGTAGCTGTTATTTTTCAGTTGGGAGGCGATATCCGGATCTTCTAAATATTTCAGCACATCAATGGAGGTGAGGGGGATGCGTTCATAACAGCAGCCGTCACACCCTTTGCAACTTTCAACATAATTTTCCTGAAAATGGTTTAAACCATCCAAGTAATCTTGGATTGTGGCATTTATATGTGTTATTTCAATATCATAGCCTACGGCATCGTCAAAATGAGCTAATTTAACTTTCAGCCTCATAAAAAGTGGTCCTTTCACATATGTTCTAATATTTGTTTCTCTGGACTTGTTTTTATTTCCTGCTTGTTATTTTTTTTATTTATTTGAGCAAATTGCATAATTAAGCTTTTGAATAACCTGTAACAATATATAGAGTACCATTGATGATGGGATAATATATTGTATCATAAAAAAATATTCTTGAATTATGCAATTTCCTCATTTTCGTATTTGTAGGAAAGAAGGCATAAATAAACGAGGAGCTTTGGAAGCTCCTCTCAAGTTTTTTAGAATCTCTTGCATGAAAAAGATTCCCTTTTAAGTTTATTTACTGTTCTTGGCCAATTTCATCATTAAGCCGGCAATGGTTCTTTGCTCCTCCGGAGAAGCAATTTCCCATAGTTCTTTTAAAGCTCTGTTTTCAGGAATGTCGGGGGTGATGTTTTGGGCCAGATAGCTTCCAAATTGCTGGGCAAATTCAGAAATTTGATTATCTGTAATACCCATGTCATTTGCAAATTCCATTGCTTCTCCCAAAGAGCGTTTGTAATTTTCCCATGAAGAAGTATCCAGCTTATTTAAAATTTGCTGCATTCATTTTCGCCTCCCTTTTTTTCAGCGTATAGATAGTATTGCACCAAAACCTTTGAAATACATATGCCATTTTATTCCAGAAAAAAATAAAGCAATTAAAAATTAGATAATGAAATTATCCCTTTAAAATGCAAATAATAAACATTGTGCATAAAACAATGATATATGAAAAACATCTTGCATGTTTCCAGCCTTATGATAAGCTAGTCTTAGAAAGGAGTGTCATGGAATGGAAGGCAAGAAATTGGTGAAGAGGCAGGAAGTACCGGTTAAGTATAAATGGAGTTTGGAAGAAATTTATGCCGATGATAGTCTTTGGGAAAAGGATTATATTAAAATTACGGAAATGCTGCCTCAGGTTCAGGAATTTAAAAATAAGTTGGGAGAATCTCCCCAATCATTGCTGCAGTGCTTAAAGTTTCAAGATGAATTGGGACAGGTTTCCGATAAGGTATTTGTTTATGCCCAAATGCGAAAGGACGAAAACAATGCTGACCCAAAATATCAGGCCATGAAGGATCGAGCCCAGAGTTTGATGGTCCGGGTAGGGGAAGCCCTTTCTTTTATCCAGCCGGAGATTCTGGCTATAGACAATGCCAGGTTAACCGAATTTTTAAACCGGGAGCCGGGGTTAGCCTTATATAAATTTTTCCTGGAGGAGATAATGCGCTTAAAAGAGCATACCCTATCTGCCCGGGAAGAGGAGATTATTGCCATGGCCGGGGAGTTGGCGGAGGCACCCAAGAATATTTTCAGTATGTTAAATAATGCGGATATTAAATTTCCTGAAATTTTAGATGAAGACGGGGATCAAGTGCCTATTACCCATGGCAATTACATAAAACTCATGGAAAGTAATGATCGCCGGGTAAGAATGGAAGCTTTTAAAGGACTTTATCATACCTATGGCAAACAGAAAAATACCTTGGCGGCCTTATTAAATGCCAGTGTTAAGAAAGATGTTTTTTATGCCCGGGTACATAAATACGGTTCCGCCCTGGAAGCCTCCCTTTACCAGGATAATGTGCCGGTAAAGGTCTATCATAACTTAATAGATACTGTGCGCAGCCATTTGCATATTTTTTACCGCTATGTAGCCTTAAGAAAGAAACTATTGGATGTGCCGGAACTGCATATGTATGATATATATGCTCCCTTGGTAAAAGAGGTAAAGACTAAAATATCTTATGAAGACGCTGTCAAAATGGTGGAAAAGGGACTTGCTCCTTTAGGAGAAACCTATTTGGCGGATTTAAAGAAGGGCCTGGAGAACCATTGGGTTGACGTTATGGAGAATGAAGGAAAAACGCCGGGAGCTTATTCCTGGGGGGCATATGGCACTAACCCCTATGTATTGCTTAATTATCAAAATAATTTAGATAATGTCTTCACCCTGGCCCATGAAATGGGGCACTCTCTTCATTCTTATTATTCTTGGCAGACTCAGCCCTATCCCTATGCTTACTATAAGATTTTTGTGGCGGAGGTGGCCTCCACCGTCAATGAAATCCTTTTGACCAAGTTTTTATTAGCTAATGCCTCAGATGAAAGGCAGAAGATGTATTTGATTAACCATTACCTGGAGGAATTCCGGGGTACGGTTTTCCGCCAGACCATGTTTGCGGAGTTTGAGAAAATTATTCACGAAAAGGTGGAAAGGGGAGAACCTTTGACCACCGATGTTTTGTGTGAGGTTTATTTTAAATTGAATCAGGATTATTATGGCCCGAATATGAAGGTGGATGAGGAAATTGCCCTGGAATGGGCGAGAATTCCCCATTTTTATAATGCTTTTTATGTTTATAAATATGCCACCGGTTTTTCCGCAGCCTCCGCATTGGCTGAGGGAATTCTTGAAGAGGGGCAGCCGGCTGTGGACCGTTATTTGGAGTTTCTGAAGGGAGGAAGCAGTGACTATCCGTTGAATCTATTGAAAAAAGCCGGGGTAGACATGAGTGACCCTCAGCCGGTGGTTCAAGCGTTGCAAGTGTTTGAGGAGATGCTGACGGAAATGGAAAAGATAGTTTAAACATTAAATTATGCATGGGGAGGAGATGAAAATAATGGGTTATCATCAGGATTTATGGCGAGAAGCAGTTGCTTTTCACGGGCATGAGTGTCCCGGATTGGCCATTGGCTTTCGGGCTGCCCTTGCAGCTTTGGAAAAGTTGGGTGTCAGCCGGGCCAAGGATGAAGAATTGGTGGCAATTGTAGAAACAGATGCCTGTGGTGTTGATGCAATCCAGGTGATTGCCGGATGCACCATAGGTAAAGGTAATTTGATTTATAAAAATCATGGTAAACAGGCATTTACCGTGGGAAATCGAAAAACAGGGAAAGCTGTGCGGATTTATGTAGATCCCTCGAAACTTAAGGTAGATTCGGAAGATAGAAAAGCGCGCATGGAGATGATTTTAAATGCTCCGGAAGAAGATTTTTGCAAAATTCAATTTGTGGAATTGTCATTTCCCGAGGAAGCCCGCATTTTTCAATCTGTAATATGTGAGTCCTGCGGGGAAAGACTTTCTGAGGCCAGAGCAAAATTAGAAGGTGGTAAAACTCTTTGCCGGGCATGCTATAAGCCTTACCATCGGGGTTGGTAATATGGGTAAGGGAACAAAATAAGCTTTTTTCCGTCTAATAATAAGAGAAATATTTTGCATCAGGGTGCTATTGATTACATTAGGAAAGAATTAAAAGTTACTTATACCGCCCTGGAAAGGAGAGAGCATTGAAAAAAAGCATACTTGTTTTCCTCATTATTTGCAGCTATTTATTACTGATTTCAGGGGCGGCCTCTGCAGGCGGAAAGGTTTCAGAAATTTCACTCACCGTGGGAAAAGAGCAAGCTTTACTCGATAATCAAAAAGTAATGATGGATGTTGCTCCCATAATCGAAAACGGGAGGACCTTGGTACCCTTGCGTTTTATTGGTGAAGCCTTCGGAACTACCGTAGATTGGAAACCTGATAATAAGCAAATTACGCTAAGATACGGGCAAGAAACCACTAAATTGTGGATCGGAAAAAATTCAGCGGAAATTAACGGACAGGCCCGGGCTTTGGATGCCCCTCCTCAAGTGTTTAAGGACAGAACCTTGGTGCCGCTGCGATTTATTTCAGAGGCCTTTGGCTATCAAGTGGACTACCAGAATAAGACCAAGGTAATTACCATCAAAAGACCTAATACTCCTCCCCAGGCAAACTTTACCGTGGACAAAAAGTTTGTTTCTGTAGGGGAAGCCGTATATTATCAGGACTTAAGCTTTGACCCTGACGGTGATCCTATTGTGGACCGCATATGGATGAATAATAATAAGAGATTTCAAATCCCAGGAGTGTATGTGGTTTCATTAAAGGTAAAGGACAGCCGGGGAGCCTGGAGTGAATGGTTTGAGCAGGTTGTTGAGGTGTCTGCGGAGCCAAATAAAAAGCCGGTAGCCCGGTTTTTCCCCGACAATTATAAAGTGTATGTAGACCAGCCCATTATCTATACGGACGAAAGTTATGACCCTGATGGGGACGAAATTGTGGAATGGAACTGGCAAAACCGGAAAGAGTCCTTCTCTCAACCGGGAATTTATTATGTAAGCCTTCAGGTGAAGGACCGGCGCGATGCTTGGAGCGATAAATGCGTCCAGGTGATTGAGGTGGTGGAAAAACCTAATGAACCGCCGGTAGCCCGGTTTTCAGTGGAAAAAACGAGGGTAGCCCAAGGTGAAACCGTTATATTTACCGATGAGAGTATGGACCCGGACGGAGACCAACTGGTGGAATTCCAATGGACCGGAAAGCAAAGAGCTTACTTTAAAGAGGGTACTTATCCTGTAACTCTTAAGGTAAAGGACAGCAGAGGAAAATGGTCGGAGCCTTTCACAGTTGAAATCCAGGTTACAGAAAAAGTCCTTATGAATGAAATGGAGTATAATTTACATAATCCTTTGGCGGGAGAAATAGTAAATCTTACGGATATTAAACCCTTGAGTTTTCCGGTGCTGAAACCTGCCTCTCAGAATTATGACAATACAGCCCTGCTTATTTCCAACAGCCCGGAAACAGTAAAGGAAAACGGGATTTTATACAGGGATACCATTGGCGGGTCTTTGCGCTTGATGTACCATCACAAAAACGGTACCAATACAAAAAAGAAAGTTTATATTTTGGCCGGGAATCCCGGGGAACAAACTGCCCGGATTACTATAAACAAAAAGGGCTTCGGCGGTCCTTCCTTGGATGACCTGGCGATTGGCCGAAATGGCTTGGCACGCTTCCTGGAATCTAATTGTCATGAGCAATACACTTTGGAGCCTGGACAGGTTATCGTACTGGAGGGGGTGGGAGCAGCCAAGGAAATTGCCCCTGAACATAGTGTATTTTCCATGATGGATCTTCATACTACTGCTGATATTACCTTTACCTTTGTCATGGTGGATGTGGGGACAGACGTGCTTACCGCTTTTGCTGAATTGCCGGTGTTGGAAAGGGACATGCATCAAAGAGGGACCTTCTTTGGAGTAAACCGGGTTTACCGGCTGGAGGTAGAAGGGGAGCAACCTGTACGTTTTTCCCTGGCAGATAACAATTCGGATTATCATCTGGGGGGAGTTGATGCTATTACAGGGGAACAGGTTATCAACAAAGGGAATTACGGTCTGATGTACCGGTTAAAGGTTAAAGCCGTAAATAGGATGGGAATTCTCACAAATCCCAGAGGGGGATTGTTTATGGGGGCGACCATGACGGAGGACGGTACTGTGTACGGTGTCCCTGATAACGGCCATCGTTTTATCAAGGACAGTTCCCAAGCAGTAATGAATCTGGTCCTTAATCCAGGTGAAGAAACGGAATTGATTTTCATGCCTCCCGTATCTTCTACCATGCCTGTGATGTTTCTATTCATACCCTTTTAACAAAAAAACCAAGAGGACGGTTCATGCCACCGTCCTCTTGGTTTTTTCCTGCCGGTCATTTTGCCGCCAGGATAATATCTTCCTCATATTTCAGGAGGAAGTTTAAAGTAGCTGTCACTCTTTTATCTTCCAGTGAGTCAATATTTAAAGCCAACAATACTTTTGCCCAGTCCAGGGTTTCTGCAATACTGGGTTTTTTTCTGAGCTTTTCTTTACGCAGATGTTGGACAAAATCCACAATTTGTCGAGACAGGTTTTCGGAAATACCCGGTACCTTGGTGCGAACAATTGCCAACTCCCGGTTAAAGTCAGGATAGTCAATATAGTAATGGACGCATCGTCTTTTTAAGCCGTCGCTGAAATCCCGGACCCCATTGCTGGTTAAGAAGACTAAAGGAATTGTGTTGGCTTTTACAGTACCGAATTCCGGAATGGTGACCTGAAAATCAGATAATGCTTCCAAAAGGAAGCTTTCAAATTCTTCGTCGCTTTTGTCAATTTCATCAATCAGAAGAACAACCGGTTTTTCGGAAAGGAAGGCTTTGAGCAAAGGTCTTGTCAAAAGGAAATCCTGAGAAAATATATCTTTCTGCATCTTTTTCCAATCGGCCATGTTTTTGGACATGGCTTGTAGATATAATAATTGCTTTTGATAATTCCATTCATAAAGGGCGTGGTGTTCATCCAGCCCTTCATAGCATTGGAGGCGGATTAAGTCCATTTGAAAACCGACAGCCAGGGCTTTGGCCAATTCAGTTTTCCCCACACCCGCCGGGCCTTCCAGCAGTAAAGGTTTGCGGAGTAAGGAAGCCAGGCTGACAACGGTGGCTAAGTTATCGTCTATGAGATAAGCTTGTTGGGATAGTTTTTGTTTAATTTCTTCAATGTGAAGCATGTGTTAACCCCCGATGAATAAGAATATAAGATAGTATACCATAAAAATAAATTCATACCTAGATTGAATAAATGTTCTGTAATATAATCCAGACATCAAATTTGGGAGAGGTTTTCCGTGGACAGCAATTGTTGGATTGGCACATGTCTAAGGCGGGCTGCCGGTTTCTCACTGTTTTAACTCCTAAAATATTCTTATTTTTAGAGGGAAATAATTCCCTTGTGCCGAATTCTTAAGTAAGAATTAAAACTTGCCAAAAATTTTTTCATTTACCCCTTTTTCTTTTCACATAACCATATATTGAACATTATGCGGGCATTATGCTACTTATAGAGATACTGATCAGATTTTTGAATATTCCTTCCTGCAAGTAGTTCCTCTGACACCAAAGGGAGAAGTTATTAAGGTCAAAAGATAAAATTAGATTAGAATAATCTCAAAATTGAGATTTTAAGGAGTAATATCTCAATTTTGAGATGCAGCGGCACAGAAATACTGCTTAACATCAATTTTTTATCCTGCGGTAATCTCACGTTTGAGATAAGCCTAGAAGGAAATGAAGGTATTGAAAACTGGCATTAAATTTGCATGTTTTCTATCTTTATAGATAGTAAAAGAGGTTGGAGATTTAAAACATTAAGCACAGGCAGTGAAGGAAGGGATAAAATGAGAACGATCATGAGTTTTCTTTCTGAAGATGAAATGGAAAAAATCCATAAAGCCGGTTTAGAGATTTTGGAGAAAACAGGTATCAAGATTGGCAGTGAAAAAGTACGTAAACTTCTTGCCCGTAACGGGGCGAAAGTTGACGGAAGTATTGTCAGGTTGCCTAAGCCTTTGGTGGAACAGTCGATAAAAATGGTGCGCCGGGAAGTACTGCTGGCTGCCCGTGATCCCCAATATGACCTTTTGCTTCCTGTCAGGGAGTATCCCTTTAATACTACCAGCGGGTATTCGCCCTTTGTAAAAGATTTGGAAACCGGTGTGACCAGAAATTCAACCGGGCATGACTTGAAAGAGTTCGCTGTGCTTTGTGATTATTTAGATATGGTTTCTTTTTTTTGGCCCATTGTAATTCCTACTGATGAATCTCCCTTTATGGAAGAACTCTGCGCTCTGGATATTTCCTTACGGAATATTCGTAAGCATATCCAATGTTCCTGTTCCTCAGAAAGGACCGCCCGCTGGCAGATTCGTCTGGCCGGTGCCCTGGTAGGAGGAGAGGAAAACTTGAAAAAAAGACCGATTTTTTCAGCCGAGGTATCGCCTATCTCCCCCCTGTTTTTTGAAAAAAATATGGTGGAAGCAATGGTGACCCTGGCGGAGGCAGAAATTCCCGTAGTGCCCATGACTATGTCCTTAACTGGAACAACAGCACCTGCGACTATTGCCGGAACTATGGCTGTTGCCAATGCGGAAGAATTGGCTGCCCTGGTGATATTAAAATGTGCCAATCCCAATGCTCCCATGATTTATACTACTGATATCGCTCCTTCAGATTTAAAAGCCGGTATTGTCAATTATAATAGCCCTGAATATCCTTTGCTGGGTGCCGGATGTGCCCAGATGGCCCGCTATTATGGAATGCCCAGCATGGTTGCCCATGATGCTTCCGAAGAGCGCCCCTTTGATTATTCCTTTGGTTTTGAACGGTGTGTTTTGAAGGTAGTGATGAGTTTGATGACCCGCACAGATCTTTCCTCTTGGATTGGGTCCCTGGATAATTGTTTGAATACCTCTTTGGTGGACGTTTTACTGGATACGGAAGTATGTGCACGTGCTTTTGCCTATTTACGCAGTTTTGAAGTAAACGAAGATACCCTGGCCTTAAACGTTATTCATGAAACAGGACCGGGAGGGCATTTCCTGGCCCATAAGCATACTTTAAAACATTTTCGTAAGGAGCTATGGACAAAGGAGCTTCAGGACAGTTTTATTTTTAAAGCTTCTACAGGGGAGAATTATTTTCAAAGGGCTAAGGAAAAGGTGCAGGAGATTTTAGCCCGGCATAGACCTCCCGCCCTGGAAAGCGAAATGGAGAAAGAAATGGATCAGGTTATGGTTCAAGCACGTCGGGATATTTTGGAATTCAACGGATGATATTTCTAATCTTCCACTATAGGGAGTTGATGTTATGGTAAGGTTAAAGTTAATCCAACCATGGGTTCAGGATACGGCCGAGGCCATTGCTTTTGCTTTAAACTGCGCCGTGGAAATAAGAGATAGAGACGGTATTATCCTGGGCAAAAGCGGCTGTCAGGAAGATCCTTTGTCTTTAACAGGCTCCCGGTTGAAGGTAATAAAAAGACATAGTACTATTTTGGCGGACGAAAAAGCAATAGGGGAGATTAGCATTCAGTTCCATGAAGAAAAGGAAAAAAAGGACTTGGCAGCAATAGATAAATACCTGAATCATATGGCCTTGTTATTGAGTGGAAAGGCGGCGGAAGCTCATGCCTTGAAACAAGTAAGGGAATTGACGACAATTTTGGAAACAGTACATGAAGGGTCTTTAGTCATAGATAGCAATGGGGTGGTAACTTATTGTAATTTGACTGCCCGGAAGTTATTAAAATTAGATAAAGAAGGAATTATCGGCCGATTTATTGGAGAAATTTTGCCGGGCACACCGGCTCTGGAAGCACTAAAAACAGGTCGGGAGTATACGGAAAAAGAAGAAATATACCAGCAAGGTCATCGCTGGATGCATTTTATTGTAACTGTTCGATTGATCAAAGGAATTAAAGGGGAAATTGGCGCAGTTCTCTCTTTTCGAGATATTGGGGAGGCACGCCGCTTGATTTATGATCTTAGTGAACATAGAATCCAGTATACTTTTGACGATATTATCGGGTGCAGTGATGTTATTAAGCAATTAAAGGAACAAGCGCTGCGGGTGGCAGCAGGGAATTCCACGGTTTTAATTACCGGGGATACCGGTACCGGCAAGGAAGTGTTTTCCCAGGCAATTCATTTTGCCAGTCCCAGGTCCCGGGGGCCTTTTATCAGCGTAAATTGTGGAGCCATTCCTGATAATTTATTGGAAAGCGAGCTTTTTGGCTATGAACGGGGAGCATTTACAGGGGCTTTAAAAGAAGGAAAGGCGGGAAAATTTGAGCTGGCAGACGGGGGAACCATATTTTTAGATGAGATTGGGGAAATGCCTTTCAACCTGCAGGTTAAATTGCTTCATGTGCTGCAGAACCGGGAAGTGGAACGTGTGGGTGGGAATAAAAAGATTCCTGTAGATATCCGGATTATTGCCGCTTCCAATCGAGACCTGGAAAAAATGATGGAGGAGAGGAAGTTTCGCCGAGATCTTTTCTTCCGTCTGGGGGTTATTCCGCTACACATTCCTCCTTTAAGAGAGCGGAGGGAAGATATTCCCCTGCTTGCTCATCATTGCTTAAAAAAATATGGAAAAAAATTAAACCGGCCTAACCTCACCCTTTCTCCTGGGGTAATAGAGTATTTTATTCATTATCCCTGGCCGGGGAATGTCAGGGAGATGGAAAATGCCGTTGAATACGCCATCAATGTTTGCACCGGATCCGTCATTACGGTGGAAAACCTTCCTCCCCGCATTCGCAATAAAGGGGAAGAACCGTTCACAACCTCTTCAACTTTGGAATCTCTCATTAAAAATTACGAAAAAAAGGTATTGGAGCAATATTTAAAACGTTTTGGTACCTCTCCCCAGTCGAAAGACGAAATTGCCCGCATGCTTGGCATTAGCAGGGCTACCTTATACCGCAAATTATCCCGTACTAATGTGAAGAATTCATCAAATTAAAATCCCATATAAAGTTTTACTTAAGCTTTATCCGTTATTGAGATAAGGCTTATTTAGTTTGTTTTTAGGCCATGAAGTGTTTCTTTATTGGAATATCTCATAATTGAGACATCTATTCCTCGGGAAACGCCTGAAATTACCGGAAACCCGTGGGGGAAATCAGAGGCAAACCGGTAGTTTACGGGCGACTGAAGCTAAATAAGAACTATTGTTTTTTGTTGGCATAGGTTTTGCTACGAATATGCTATATAAAAGAATTATCCTTGGAGGGATAAAAGGGAGAGGTGATGTAGTGATGCATGTGAGGGAGGATTTGGTTTATCGGGTTTTAACTTATCAGGATCTGGAGGCCATTCATGAGGCGACACTAAAGGTTTTGGAACGAACAGGACTGAAGGTGTTTGGCGCGGAAGCCTTGGAAATCTACGATGCCGCAGGCTGCAACGTGAACAAAAAGGATAACATTGTAAAAATTCCTCGAAATGTGGTGGAAGATGCTATCGCCTCCGCTCCGGGAAGGGTACTCATGGCAGGCAGGGACCCAAAGTATGATGTGGTTTTGGAAGGAAATAAGGTTACTTTTACTAACTTTGGCACAGGCGTGCAAATACTGGACCCTTTAACTCGGAAACTACGCCCTACGACCAAACAGGATTTGGGGGATATTGCCCTTTTTTGTGATGCTTTAGATGAGATAGACATGTTTACCATTGCCGTAACAGCACAGGATGTACCTTCTAAAACTAAGGAATTGCATGAAGCAGAAGCAGTTTTTCACAATACCTCCAAGCACTTTGGCCATGATACTCAAGACGGTTGGGGAACCAGGCGCTTTATTGAAATGGCTGCAGCTGTAGCAGGCGGCATGGATAAGTTGAGGGAGCGGCCTATTGTATCCCTGGGCACATGCCCCAATAGCCCCTTGGAACTCCATGAAAGCAGTACGGAGATAATCATCGAAGCAGCCAGAGCGGGGATTCCCATAGATATTCTCTCTATGGCCATGGCCGGCGGCACCTCCCCGGTAACCCTGGCCGGAACACTGGTGGTGACTAATGCCGAAATATTGGGGGGTATCGTTCTGGCGCAGCTGGTGAACAAAGGAACTCCTGTAATTTACGGCAGTTCCACCACTATCATGGATTTGATGCATACTACTTCTCCCGTTGGTGCTCCGGAACATGCCATGATTAGCGCTGCAGTGGGACAATTGGGGCATTTTTACAATATACCTACTGATGTAGGGGGCACATAGGGGGATAGCAAACTTTCCGATGCCCAGGCCGGCCACGAAAAAACAATGACATCTCTGCTGCCTGCCTTGGCCGGCAGTAATATTCTTTACGGAATGGGCATGTTGGAATTAGGCATCACCTTCAGCTATACCCAGTTGCTTATCGACTGCGAGATTGTCCGAATGGTAAAGAGGGTGATTCAGGGAATCGCTGTAAATGATGAGACTCTAGCGGTGGAGGTAATCAACGCGGTAGGTGCCGGGGGAAATTACCTTTGCCAAGAGCATACCGTCAGACATATGCGGAAGGAGCAGTCTCAGGCCAGGTTAATTGACCGGCGCATGAGAACAGGTTGGGAGGAACTGGGGTCTAAAGATATGGCTGAAAAGGCCCAAGAAGAAATATTTAATATATTCCAGAATCATAAGCCTACCCCCTTGGAACCGGAAGTAGCCAGACAGCTGCAAGAAATCATTCAAGAGGCGGAGAGGGAAAGCATAGCATAGGAAAGAACCCCGCAGATAGAGCAGAAAAGGAGGAATATAATGAGATCATTAATGACAGTTCTTACGGAAGACGAAGTGATACGTATTCATGAAGCCACTTTACATGTCCTGGAAAGTACGGGGGTAAGGGTGGACAGTGATAAAGCAATCAAAATCCTTGTCCAACATGGGGCAAAAGCTGACGGCACTAGAGTGAGAATGCCTAAGGCCATGGTGGAAGAAGCCATCCGTAAGGTTCAAAAGGAAGTGATTCTGGCTGCACGTGATCCAAAGTACAGTTTAACCCTGCCCACAAAAAATTTTACCTATAATGCCACCAGCGGATATTCTCCTTTCGTCAAGGATATGGAAACCGGGGAGACCAGAAATTCTACGGCTGCAGACTTAAAAGATTATGCTGTACTTTGTGATTACCTTGATTTAGTAGCATTCTTTTGGCCCATCGCCATGCCGACAGAAGAAAAATCTCCTATTTTGGAAGAGCTATGCGCTTTGGACGTATCATTAAGAAACACCCGTAAACATATACAATGTTCATGTGCTTGGGGAACTGCAGCAGAATATCAAATTCAATTGGCCGCTGTGGTAGCGGGGGGAGAAGAAGCCTTGAGAAAAAACCCGATTTTTTCTGCCGTAGCCTCCCCTAATACACCTTTGATTTTTGAAAAAGATGTAGTAGAGGCCATGATTATCCTGGCGGAGGCCGGGGTGCCGGTTGTGCCTATGAACGTGCCTTTGGCGGGGACCACAGCACCTGTTACCCTGGCGGGAGCCATTACCCTCACCAATGCAGAACAAATTGCTACCCTGGTTATTTTAAAATGCGCCAACCCTGATGCCCCCATGGTTTATTCCTCTGATACGGGTATTGCTGATTTAAGGAACGGACAGGTAAATTATGAGGCACCGGAATATCCCCTCCTCGCCGCTGCTTGTGCTCAAATGGCTCGCTATTATGGTCTGCCCAGTTGTGTTGCCCATGGATCCTCGGAAGTACGGCCATTTGAATCATCTTACGGATTTGAGCGAAATGTCTTAAAAATCGTCATGAGCCAAATGACCCGGACGGATTTATCCGCCTGGATTGGATCCCTGGATAATGCCATTAATTCTTCTCTGTGGGATGTGGTCCTTGATGTGGAAGCATTGGAACAGGCCTTGGCCTATTTGCGAATGTTTGAGGTTAATGACGATACCTTGGCGCTGGATGCTATTGCTGAAGCCGGCCCGGGAGGCCATTTTTTAGCCCACAGGCACACAATTAAACATTTCCGAAAGGAGTTGTGGGTCAGGAAATTGGAAGACACTTTTATTTTTGATGCCGCTGATGATTTGCCTTTTCCGGAAAAAGCCAAGGAGAAAGTCAGGGAAATCTTATCATCTCACCAGGTACCGATGATTGATGAGGATAAGCAGAAAGAGATGGATAAAATTATGGAGATGGCACGGCGCAAAATCAGCAAATAAAAAGGCAGCCTAAATGCAAAAAGCTATTACATAAACTAGGGGAGGTATGAAAATGCTTAATCAAATCAAAAAGGCTATTCTGGAAGGTGAAATAGATTCAGTGCAGGATCTGGTAAAAAAAGCCCTGGAAGAAGGAACGGATGCTTTGGAAGTATTGAATAAAGCATGTATTCCTGCTGTTGAGAAGGCCGGATTGTTATTTGAAGCGGGGGATTATTTTCTTCCTGAGTTAATTGCTGCCGGAGAAGCTACTAAAACAGCCATGGATATTTTGTTGCCGGAGGTAAAAGGCCGGAAGGAAAAATGGAAAAGTGTCGCTACTTTTTTGATAGGTACTGTGGAGGGGGATGTCCATGATATTGGGAAGACCATTGTGGCCTCCATGCTTTCCGCTTCCGGCTTTGACGTCATTGACTTAGGTATTGATGTTTCTACGGAAAAGTTTGTGGAAACTGTGCGGGAAATGAAGCCGGAATTTGTCGGGCTGAGCGCCCTTTTAACCAGTACCATGCCTAAGCAGAAAACTGTAATTGAGGCTTTGAAAACAGCCGGGTTAAGGGAAGATGTCAAAGTATTTGTGGGAGGAGCACCTGTTACAGAATCTTGGGCGAAAAGCATTGGTGCCGACTGCTATGCCCAGGATGCCGTAGCCGCTGTGAAGATAGCCAAGAGACTAATTGGGTAAAGGGGGGAAACCAGTAATGACCCAAATTAGGGTTTTGTCCGTTGAAGATCAAAGGTTGTTGCACGAAAAAACCGTTGAAATCCTGGAAAAAACCGGGGTTGTAGTAAAAAGCCAACGAATTCAATATCTTATGGAAGAGTTAGGATGTAAAGTAGATAAAGAAAAATCTACGATTAAGTTTCCCGGTACTTTAATTGAGAAGGCAATTGAGTCCGCACCCAAGAGTTTTGTGCTGGGTGGTTTGGATCCGACAAAGAATATGCATCTTGGGGAAAAAGAGACCTACCTTGCCACGGATGGGCAGGGATGTTTTGTGGTTGATTTAGACACGGGAGAGAGAAGAAGTTCTCTCATGAAAGATGTCATTGATTCTGTTGTGTTAGCGGATGCATTGGATTACATTGATTTTTACTGGCCTATGGTTACGGCAAACGATGCCAAAATGGAAACCCGTACCTTGACTGAGTTGGCTAATTGTTTTTGTTATACGGGAAAGCATATTCAAACAGACGTTTTTACCTCGGAGCAGGTACCCTTTTTTATCAATGCCTTGGAAGCAATTTTAGGCAGTAAAGAGCAGGTGAAGGAGCGGAAAATTTTTTCCGCCGTGTGTTGTTCCGTTTCCCCCCTTAGTTTTGATCCGGAAATGTTGGAAGCTTG
>DUPU01000024.1 GCA_012838175.1 Clostridia bacterium | reverse complement strand
GTCATCCAGATTAATGAACCATCTCCCATGACCGAACAGACTTTGCGCAAATTACCTTCCTCCTTTATCGGAAATCATCCATTAACTGCCGATGCCGGAACTCTCTATATTCTTTTTCTTGTAGTAATTTTTTAAAATCAGATATAAAATGGGTCCAGTGGATAAGCCAATTGTCCCACCGATTACATACTCGATTCCGCTGCTGAACATGGTCCACAGGGCAATAGCCACAAGAAGCACTACTATGGCGGCAAAGCCCTTTGTCCCTACAGGAACCTTATATGGCCGGTGTAGTTCCGGTTCCTTGATACGTAAAATCAGTCCTGAGATAAATACAAAGATTAATACGGAAACAAACATGAAAACATCAGCTACAATCAAAGTTTCAAAAGAGCCAAGGCAAAGCACGGCTGTTACCGCGGCGCTTATGATAATGGCGATATAGGGTGTGCCGTACTTTGGATGGGTTTTAGTAAAGAACTGGGGAAAGAGATTATCCCGGGCCATCGCAAAGGGTACCCGTCCATTAGAGCCTACATAAGTATTATAAAGTGCAACATTGGATATTACGATGGAAAACAACAGGATTACACCTAAGACCGGTCCTCCTAACTGAGCGCCCATTTGAACAAAAGATAAGCCCCCTTCCGCCGACCACTCTTCCCATTGGCCTACCCCGGCCAGACCGGCGATCATAGGCAAAATATAGGTTAAAGTTACTAAAGGCAGTACAATTAATAATCCTTTGGGAAGAACCTTTTCCGGCTGCTCAAACTCCTCTGCCATGGTAAAAATATATTCATATCCGGCGAAACACCAAATCCCAATACTTAAAGCCAATGCCATCCCTCCGGAACTGAGCACCTCCGGGGCCATAAAAGGAGTAAAGGGTGCATGCTGCCAATTGGCAAAACCTAAAATAATTAAAACAACGGCAGGCAATAGAATAAGGATGGAGAAAACAGTAGAGAAAAAGCCTAATGACTTAAGTCCTCTGATATTAATATAGGTACAGGCCAGGATAATGGAAAAAGCAATCAACCATCTTGTTAAAAGGCTAAACTCCCCAATCATCCCTTCCAAATAAGCTAAAGCCAGGACAAGATACACCGAGGTATCCAAAAGCACACTGATGAACATCCACCAGCCACAGTTAAAAGCCCAAGCAGGTCCCATCGCTCTTTTCACCCACACATAAAACCCACCGTCCTCCGGCATTGCCGAGCCCAATTCCGCACATACTAAGGCATAGGGATAGGCCCAAAATATCATTAACCCCAAAAACAATAATATAGCTAATCCCGGCCCGGCAGAACTTACCACATCCTCTAATCCAAAGATTCCCCCGGCAATAAAAATGTACAGCATAAAACATACCGTTAACAGACTGACTTTTGACCTTTTAAGGCCCATCTAATTCCACCCCTTTTTATTAGGTTCTTTTCAAGAATGATTCTTCTCAGCTGAAGTTAACTTACTCTCCCACTATTAATATGTGATCGTCTTATTTTTAGCTGCACAATGCTTTTTCCGCACTTACTAATACTTTTTCCAGGTCCTTCACAATTTCCGCGCTCAGGTATTCTTTCCGGGGTGCCTGGAGAATCTCTTTTGCTCTTTCTCGAGCAACTTGACGAAGGTCTTTTTTTGAGGAATCCTGCCATTTTTCAAAAGATTCCCGGTTAACCAGCTTAGTAATATAATGTTCTCCTTCCCGCAGCAGCTGCACTGTTGATTCTTCGGAGAGATATTGGCCCCCGGCCCCAATCCTGGAGATCAGATCAGAGAAAATATAGTCCCGGCCTCCCTTGATTCCGGCTTTGATTCTTTGCATAAAACCGAAAATTTCTTCATCGATAATCATTTGCTCATGGTACAAACATTGGGCGGTTTCCACCAAGCCCACACCACAGAGGAGGTCAGGATCGGTAAGGAGGACGGGCAACCCGGTGGCAATCTTCTCCAGGGTTGCCTGAATACCCGGTTTTTTGGCATCACTGGCCATGCCGGTAGCTAAGCAAGGCAAATCATAAAACTTGGCCATTTCCCTACAGGCAGCATTTTGGAGACCCCCTTCCGGTGATCCAACGGCGAAAAGCCCTGTTCTCATGTCTAAAATGCCCGCAGATGATCCATAAATAACGGGAGTACCCGGTTTATTTAACTGAAACATGGTTAATGCCGCCATAACCTCCACGTTGTTTAGAAGTACGGTGCCCAAGAGACTAAATGGGGCGGTAGCCCCGGAAATAGGCATCGGCAATATTTCTATAGGTACCTCATATTC
>DUPU01000195.1 GCA_012838175.1 Clostridia bacterium | reverse complement strand
TGTACCATTTGGGAAAAATCAATTTCCTCTTTTATTCTTCCGGAAAAATCTACTAACAGTCGATCTATCATTGCCGGAGCTTCTTTTTGGATAATATCGTGCACCAAACCGAGAAACACTTTCCGTACAGTTTCCGGGACCAGATTGGGAATCCGTTCATCCAATCGGCAGCAGATGGTTTGCGACACGGATTGAACTATTTTTTCTTTTATGCCGTTTTGATTTAATTTATCAATAAGATCATCCAAAGAAAGCAATTCATTACCAATAACTTGTCCCACGTTTGTGGCCAGTTCGTCTCTTCTTTTAGGGATCAAACCCTGAATCCGATAATTTATAATAGGAATTATAATTGGTTTATAAGGCCTGAAAATCAGCTTAATGGCCAACATATTTGTGATCCAACCTATTAAAGCGCCAATCAAAGGCATAGTAATAATTTGAAGCCACATGTCTGTCTCCTTGCCGGCATCATATCGACTGTGATTCAGTAATAAACTGTAATTCAGTAATAAAATAAGAATAACACTATCTTTTGACAAAGGCAAATAAAAAAGCGCTCCCATTGGCGCTTTTTCAGTGAGTATGGCGATTCTTGCTGGAACATCTTGTACAACCGTTGCAAATCACTAACCTTTCCCCGAATACTCCCTGCAAGGTTTTTATTATATTATAAACCTTTGCCCGCTCCGGGATATGCACTACAATCTCCCGAGGTGCGATAGTAATCAGGGCACTGATTAACAGGTCCTCATAATTGATTTCATTATCAATCATTTCAACCATGCAGCCTTCCAGACACTCGTTATTGATAAATTTATTCTGATCATCAAACAGTTGAAAACTTCCGGAAGGGAGCAGCAAAACATGAACTTTTTCCAGTCTGGGTTCTTGAATATCAACAAAATATTTTAAGAGCATGATAAACTCTTGATATTCTTTTTCCAATAACAGCTCATCAACAGCCTGCTCGATAACTTTATTCAGGTCTTCTATATAATCCTGCAAGCGAAAATTTATAAATCCGTCTATATTTATACAATTATTTTGTGATAGGTAATCCAATACTTTATGCAATATTTTACTCTTTCTGTTTAAACGATAAAGCAGGTAGTTATCTTCTTCGCAGTTTGAAACAGTTTCCAGGATTTTTTTGGCTTTTGTCAAAACGTTTTCTTTTTCTTCCGGGGACAAATAATAGTAATGGGTTTTCATAATTTTTTTCAAAATTAAGTATTCCCATTGGCTTAAGATGGCATCAGAAATTGCATTCGCTACATAGTGGCGAAGAATCATTTCTTGTTCAGGCTTTTTTGCTTCTTCAATGGAGCAATCAAGAAAAGTATAATTACCCCGGCAATTTTGTTCCAGAAGAACATCAATCCCTTCACCCTGCAGGATGGAAAGCTCTTTTCCCAGCCGGGAATATATATAATCAGCATCCATAGAAGTGCCGATAGTAATTGAAGTTGCCATTTTGTCACCCCTTTCTCGCTTATAAGTAGTATATGTGTGGGTTTTTCGTTGTATACGGGGATAAAAATGGCGGTCAAACTAAAAAAACGGTAAGTCCAAATACTCTTTTACTTTTCTTCCCAAGCTTTGCTTATAATATCAAGAATTAAGAGAATAATAATTAAATTGACGATGTTTTTCATGCAATGATGGCACGGCTGATTCTCCCGGTGCTTATTCTTGGCCTGTTCTTTATTTTCTTTCTTATGCTTGCGCCTTTTTTTGCCCATGCTTTCCCTCCTTATTTAAGCAGATAAAATAATCACCATTATATTATGCAATGCAATTTATCATTGTGAGTTAAAACAATTTGATCATAGAAAACAAAGGAATTTAAAAAACAGCGGCATCCCGCTGTTTTATTGAAAATTGTTATATTCGCTTATTAGCTTGCATTATCAAGTAAACCAACTTTGCCGCTTCTCCTCTGTTAAGCTTTTTGTTGGCAGCAAAAACCACTGAATCTCCGGCAGGAATTCCGTTAATAAACTTAGCTTTGACACAAGCCAAAACATAAGGCCTCGCCCATACAGGAATCTTTCTAAAATCATCTTTATCTGAAAAGACACTACTTAGTTCAGCGTCAACTCTTGCTTCATCCAAAACCAGAGGTAACTTCATAACCCTGGCGATAATAACAGCTGCCTGAGCCCTGGTTAAAGGCTCTTTCGGGCCAAATCTATTCACGCCGATCCCTTCAACAATTCCGTATGCTGCAGCTGTTTCCACATCAACTTTATCCTCAGTATCAATTCCTCTTAAATCTGTAAACCGACTTTCGCTGTTAGAAGGACGCTGTACCGGATTTAAACCCAAAGCTCGGACAATCATGCTGGCAAAGTCCATTCTCAGACAATCATTGGTCAGACCAAATTTCGGGGTGTTTTCATTAAACCTTTCAAACACAATATCCCCATTTTCTTTACGAATTTGCATAACTCCTTTAGCCCATAACGGTTCCGCAAACTTTCTGGCCCAGTTGTAATCATGAAAGAATCTGGAAGCATTAAAGACTCCGTATTTACCAAAACCTTTAAAATTTGTTGTTGCGGTTTTCTTTTTTCCGTCAACAACCGCCCCAATATTGATCCAACCGGACCCGTCATTATACATTATGGTTAAGGTAGGTGCGGTATACTCAGGTACACTGTCATTATATTTAATCATTACCGTGCCGGGATTGCTGAATCCGTCTCCGGAAGAATCTTCAGCATCAATTTCAATAATATTGCTCACAGGTGTGCGATATCTGCTTGGATAATCATCCGGTTCTAATTGACTTACTCTAAATACCATCTTTTGACTGGGTGTTATCTCGAAATCATCATCCACTATGTAGCTGTTTTTTGGAAATGTGCAGGTAACTGAATTCTCAAATACAGTGATTTTCCCGTTTGCCGGCATTTCCGTGATATATTCCGTGTTGGGAATAAAAGTTGAAATGCAGTTTATGGTAAGATTTCTTTTTACCGTTCCCCCGGTACCGGTAACCTGGATCACCAACTTGTTCGTACCGGTTTTTAATAAATAATCATCAAAAGTGTAGTTTCTTCTATAAGCAGATTCAGATACACTTACTTCTTCAGAGCCCAGCTTAATCTTCACCGCATTAAGGTATTCTACCGTAATATCAACCATGTTGTTTTGTGTTACATAAGTTTCATTTTCTTTTACCGAGCTTCCGTCAACTCTAATATTTTTAATTTCCGGCGACGCCCCTGCCGCCAAGGCTGATTGGCCCAGAAATACCAATATAATTAGGGACAGCAATAGTATAAGTTGTCTTTTCACTTTACCCTCACCCAAAAATAAATAATCACATTATATTTATCGTATAAATTTATTAAATACTTTATGCCATTACATGACTAAACTTTGAGTTTCTTTGCTGCATCTGCTTTGATATTTCCAAATTATAATCCCCCTTGAAACATAAGCTTTTCTTGTTATTAAACTGCCCAACTTTTACAGATAATTTCAGCCAAAAAATAAAAAACCCGGTTTCCCGGGTTAACCTTCACATTTGGCAAAAACCTGATTCTGCCCGCCTGGACAATTTAGCTCTCCTTTAAACAGCCAGGTCCATGCATAGGTATTTTTAACAATTCCTATTATTGAAAACACATTCGCAAAGGAATTCCAGCACGATTAAGATAATAATCAGATCAACTATATCCTCAAAAGCGTTGTGGTTACCTCTAATTAAGCTCATAAAGGGGCCCCCTTTCCAGTTTATTTCCTATCCCATAATATGCTAGTACCAGATAAAGGGACACACCTACCGCTTACTTTCCATATCCTTATAAATCATGTTATCCTTGAATGGCAAGCATAAGGATTAGTTCTTTAAAAATTTTTGAGAAAGAAAACGGACAGATATTTTAGGAATATTAATAGGACAAAAAACCCCAAAGGGGTAAAACCCTTGGGGTTATTGATGTTAGGTTGGTGGGGCTAACTGGATTCGAACCAGTGGCCTCTTGCATGTCAAGCAAGCACTCTAACCAACTGAGCTATAGCCCCGCGCCTTCAATTTACTTCTTATGCAAATACATTAACATATTAAATCAACCTTTATAGATTGTCAAGTATTGTTTAGAACCAACCTAACAGGGAAAAACCGTTCTCATCCCAATTTTCAACAGTTTATTTAGCCTTAGTTTGCTGCTTTCCCGGATATGTGTTCCACAATAATTTTAATGACACAGGTACGCGGACCGTCCTTGCGTATCTCGGCTTTTCCTTCTTCCGGATAATCCGGAGAGTACTTTGCCGCTAATGCCAGTAGAGCGGTTTCTCTTTCCGATTCAAAAACCTCAACTGCCCGTCCGAATACAATCACACTCCGGTATTTTACACTGAATTTTTCCGGAATGGTAACAGCTTCCCCGATAACACAAAAAGACACTTTATTATTGGTCTTTAAAATATCCCTTTTATATCCATGAAGAGCACAATGAAAATAGATGGCATTATTCAAATATACATAACTTAAAGGAATACCGTAACCATACCCTGAGGGGCTTACCATCGACAAGACTCCGTATTCACCTTTTGCTAAAATTTCTCTGGCTTCCTCTTCTCCCATCTTCCGATCTTTACGTCTTAATTCCGGAAACATATCTAAGCCCCCTTACCTTATTACTTTTTACGGTATTTTTCCTCATACAGGTTTTTATCATAGGGTGCTTTCCGTCCCGGACAATCTTTTCTCGGGCAAAGCTGGCAGCTCTCAAAACTGCCTTCTTTAGGAAAACGGAAACCGGAAACTGATTTAATAGGGCTCATTAAAAAGCTGTCTTTTAATTCTACCCCTATCAAAGCCTGAACATCCCCCAAAAGCCGGAATAACGGTTTCTGTTCTTTAATAGGCCAATCTTTCAATGATCCGGGATTCATATTGGACGAGTGACCTAAACCAAATTCTTCATCAATCTCCGGGAAAACTCTATTTCGAGCGGCTCGTAATACAGCTTCCATAATCCCGTCAGCAAAAAACATATCCAACGTGTCGGTAAATTTACCCGCCCATTCCTCCAATTCTCTGCCACAGGTGACCACAAAAGGAACAACTTTAAATGTATCTTCCAGGTTAACCCTTAGTACCCGGCTGGTAAACTTAATTCCTTCCACCACTACAAAGTCATCGCCTTTTTCATCTACATAAGAAAGCTTGTAAGCGATTTTTGGTTTTCCCACCTCTAAGGCCTGTTCGATCATTTCATCAAGTTTTTCCACAAATCGGCTGTCGGGCTTGATATGCAATTTTTGAAAAAGCTGCTCTTTATCTACCTCACAAGGAATAATTTTTACGATTGTATCCATTTTTTCCTCCTCGTTTAATTTTTCATCTTAGACTAATTATGACACAGTAAAAATCCTCCTACAATATAAATTTATTAATTTGCTAAAATTAATAATTTGCAACCGAATCTATTAGCCATTAATCAAGCTCATCAAGGGTTAAAAAAAAGCTGGGGGCAAAATTATCCATGAAATAAGCTACCTCAGGTAAATCAATTTTTTCAATTTCCGCCTTAATGGCTTTTTCCGCTTTGGAAAATTCTTGGTTCCCCCCTTTTAATTCCTCCACACATTTTAGATAGGCGGATATTTTATCCGCCGCCTTAACCAATCGCCAATTGATCCGGTCTGATTCCTCAATAAAGAAAAGCTTATCATATTCCCCTTTTAAATCTTCCGGCAACATGTTCAGTAATTTCTTCTTGGCAATCTCCTCAATATGATGATATGCCTTTTCAATTTCCGGATTAAAATATTTAATAGGAGTCGCTAAATCTCCTGTGATTACTTCTCCTGCTTCGTGAAACACCGCCAATGCCATAACTCTTTCCGGGTTTATATTGCCCTGAAAAAACTTGTTCCTAATTAAAGCTAAGGCATGGGCAATCATAGCTACCTCCAAACTGTGTTCCTGAATATTTTCCGGCCGGATGTTTCTCATCAATCCCCAACGTTGGATAAATTTCATTCTGGATAAATAAGCGAAAAAATGCATATAGATTCCCCCACTTTTTTCTCTATTTTATCCTGAACGTATGTTCGGTGTCAAGATTGAATTATAGATTCACTTCTCTCCACAGGATCTTCTAAAATAGTATGTTCTATCGCCAGGGGATTTTTGTTGACCGTTATTTTAACTCTTTGGATAAAGTCAAATTCAGTCAAGGTATTTACTATTGAATATATGGTCATAGTCTCGCCGGCGGCTCCGCCCCAATGCCTGGTATGCATTTCTTCCGAAAAGTCTATTTCAGCCGTACCCTGGTTAATTTTTACGGATATCACCACTACTTCTTTAGGAATGGCAGGATAGAGATCATCCTTTTTTGGACCCCTAATCAATTCTTCTAAAACCTTTTTGATAAAATCCTCTCTGTCTTCCTCCGGTGTTGCTGCTACTTCTCTGGTTTCTCCCCCTAGCTTATCTGCATTTTTATTGCTGAAATACAAAACTACATCAGCTGTTTCTGTTTGTTTGCCCGGATCAAGGGGGAAAGCAGTCATAAAACCCCGGGGCTCCCCACTGGGACCTACTAATTCTTCCCCTTCCACCAGAATTTTTACCCTTTCAATCTCATCCAATCCAGTCATAGTATTAACCACAGAACCTACTGCAATAATCTCTGCTACACTACCGCCAAATTGATTAAAGGCGCTGCTGAAATTTATAATTATATCAGAGTCTTGCAAAATCGTACCGTAAACCTTGGTATTTTCCGAGATATTAGACCTAAGATTCTCATTCTCCGGCCCTTTAATTAATTCCTGAAGAATAATTCTGTATTTGTCTTCCCCCGGAGCAAAACTAATTTCCCGTTCTTCCGGGATCATTTTTTCATTATTTGCATCCCCATAATAAAGTTTAACTTTTTCTACTTCTGCTTTTTTTGCATCTTCTTCTTGGGGAGATTTTACGGCACACCCGGTAAAAGCAATAAGCAACATCAATAATGAAATTAGAATAAATCTGACTTTTTTCAAATAAATTACCTCCGTTATGTCTTTTTTTCCTAGTATTCCTTAACCCTAAGGAATAAATAACCCTGAAAAAAAAGAAGCTGAAAAATCAACTTCTTCATAAATAAATTTTTATAAACTTTAATATTAATCTTAATATGCAAAGTATTTTTCGATGCCTTGGGCAATTCCCTGAGCTACCTTTTGGCGGAATTCAGGATCAGCCAGCAGTTTCTCCTCCTCGTAATTGGATATAAATGCTGTTTCAACCAATACCGAGGGAACCTTTGTATATTTCAGTACGGCAAAAGGGGACTGCAATACCCCAATATCCCTTCTTTGAATCGTCTTAACCAATTCCGATTGAATAGATTTTGCCAGTTTTTGCCTAGCCTCATATTGTCCGGCTACACCGCCGTAAAAATAAGTGGATGTGCCGTGAATAGCTCTGCTGGTATTAGCATTGGCATGAATAGACACAAAAATATCCGCTCTATTTTTATTGGCTACATCCGCCCTGCCCCCTAAAGTCAAGGTAGTATTGCCGGTACGAGTCATGATTACATTTGCTCCCTTGGCTTTTAAAATGTCACTAAGTTTCAGTCCGATATCCAGCACTACATCTTTTTCATAGAGATTTGACGGTCCCACTGCGCCTGGATCAGCCCATCCTCCCGGTTGGATACTGGCATGTCCCGGGTCAATTACAATGGTCTTTCCTACAATGCTGGGTTTGCCGATTTTAAAAGTTATCTTGCTAGGCTCATTATCAATTAGAGTTAATCCTGCCGGTGCCGTTACGTCAGCAACAACTCTCACTTGGTTTTCAGAGAATTGGGCCATCCTGATTCCTGTAACCAATTCCGTATCTACCTCAAATTTTTCTTCGCCGCTTTTTCTGTCTTTCAAAACACTGTTAAAAAAATCCACGACCAGTCGCCTAGGGTTATCTAAACTGAAAACCGTATAATAAAGGGTTTCATCACCGGAAACAGTAACGAAAACTTCCCCATTAGATACATCCACATCCACTTTATCAATGTGTGCTAATCTGACCGGTTCCGGTTCAAGATCCCTCCCCTCGCCGGGTTCTTCACTCCTGGATGCACTTGAAGTCTCCGTACGAACGGTTACCACCCAACCGGCTACCCAGCCCGGAGTTTCATTATCTACAGCGATTTGGTACCAATCGCTGCTTTGGGATAAAACCTGATAAGTACTACCTTTCTTCACCTTGGTTATGATAGGATATGTAAGTCCCGGACCACTCCTCACATTAACCACATTTTCAGCAATAACGGCCGTTTTAACGATTGTTCCTTTGTCGTTCCCCCCGTTTTTTGTAATGATATTAACAATCTTTGTCGAAGAATCAAAATCTACTTTAACTCCCAAGTTTTCCAAAACAAAACGCAAGGGTACCATGGTCCGTCCGTTTTTAACCACCGCTTCCGTATCTAACAACATCTTGTTCCCATCAACAATTGCTTCCCGGCTGCCTACCGTAAGAAATATCAGAACACCGTTTCCGGTAAAAGCTACCTGTTTTGCTTGGGCATCCCATGCAAAACTATACCCCAATTCCTCCCCAATAAAGCGCAAAGGAACAATTGTCCGGTTTTGGGCATCAATAAAGGGCATTACGTCCAGGTTTACCGGATTGCCGTCCACTTGCAGACTTACCGTCTTTTCTTGGGCATTAACGGGATTTATGAGAAAAATATTAAAAACACACATTATTAAAACAATAATGGATATTCCCTGAATAATTCTTTTTTGTTTCAAAACATCAACTCCTTAAGCTCGTCCATGTTGCCATTATTATCCTTACTAGTTATTTGTTACCACCCCTTTACGACATAATAATGCCTTATCTCCTTGTTTTATTAATTAGACGAATTATAACCTATTTTTGTTTCATTTTCATTACAATTATGTTTTAATTTATTTGTTATTTTGTAGTAAAAAATGGGGAGAATTTCCCCATTTCAATGTCGCAACTTTTATATTTGGTTTTTCACTAAAATTTGCTTTTATTTTTTATTTCTCATCTCTTTCGGCATAAATCTTTAACGCTTCTCCTTTTCGGGCAATTATCTCCACCCAATCTCCTTTGGCCAAGTCGTCAAGATCTGCCGATTTCCCATTTAATCTAATGATGGTATCTTCGGTAACATCAAATACATACTCAGAATCATCATCAGTTTCAATAATCACTGTATCCTGACCGACTAAGGTAATCGCAACAATTTCTCCCGTAAACTCTTCTTCCGAAGACTCTGCTGTAATTTTCACAGCAATATCGTCAATTACGACTACTTCCACTTCGACTCCCCGCTTCAAGTCTTCCAAATCCGCAGACGCACCGTCCAAGGTGATTTCAGCATCTTCATCAACATCAAAGGTATATATATTTCCTTTTTCTCCCCTAATGCTGATTGTAGCATCGTCAGCATCTACCCTTCTAACAGTCCCTTTATATTTTACTTTTTCAGCCTTATTATCTTCATCCTCATCTTCCAGCACAGTTATTTTCAATGCCACTCCCTTTTTCACGTCCACAGAAACAGTCCAGCCAATTTCTAAATCATTGATAAAGATTTCTTTTCCGTCTTTTTCTATCTCCGTATCGCTGTCAATTTTGAAAGTTTTTTCTTTGGAACCGGTTTTAATGGTGAATTGAGCACCTTTTCCCAAGACAATTTGAGAGATTTCTCCTTTAAACTCATCATCGTCAGTATTCTCTGCCTTTACAAAAACTACTTCATCATTCCTGTCAAGAATCAGCTTAACGAACAATCCTTTTTTAAGATCTTCCACATCCCCAATCTTTCCGTCTATGTATACCATTACTTCGTCAGAGAAATCATATTCCATGCTTTTCCCGTTGCTGACAATGGTGATTTCATCTTCATCTACGGATTTAATTTTTCCCGTTACTTCATCATCCTTTTTGCCTTTTACTTTCCCGTCAATCCGGTCCAGTAAAACAGCCATTTCGGCTCTGGTAATAGGTTTATTCGGCAGGAAACAATTATTGTTATCTCCACGCATAATACCGGTCTGAACCATAATTACCACAATACCTGTATAGTTTTTGGGAATGTCCTTTTGGTCCAGAAATTTTATCGCAAACTGATTATTTTTATTTTCCGTTAAATTTAGTGCCCGGGTAATCATTTGGGCTACTTCAATTCTTTTCGCTTTTTGATTGGGATTAAAGGATGCTAAATCCCATGCTGTTAAAATTCCTTCTTCATAGGCAACCTGGACGTATCCCGCTGCCCAGGTAGGGATTTGCTTAGCGTGCTTTACCGGCAAAGATAATTTAGCATCCTTTGCCTCTTCCTCCAGACCCAAAGCTCTGACAATCATCACTACTGCTTCCAAATTGCTGACATTATTGGAAGGTTTAAAAGAAGCATCTTCATACCCTTTGAGATAGCCTTTTGCCGTCATCTGCAGCAAAACATTTTCTGCCCAGTGACCTTTTACATCTTTAAACTTCACCTGATGGCTGATTTTTGTCTTATTGTGGCCCTTTTGGCCAAATTGGGCGGCATCGGCCGCCGGTGCTGTAAAGCTTACAAGCAAAGCTACAGCTACGAGCATCATTAATACTCTTTTCATAAAACCCCATCTCCCCTTAATATTTATTGTCTTTGTTAAACTATTCGGTAAGGGAAGGGATTTCCCGGGGGTAGCAGGCAAAATTCCTACTTATTCACTTCCGTCAAGCAATAAACATCATTTCTCAAATGCTTTAATAAGGGCAATTCCTCCCTGACTGTTTCAATCCGAGTTAAATCAATTTCTTCCACCAAAATCTCTTCTTCTCCGGTCAATCTATTTAGCACCTTTCCCCAGGGGTCAACAATAAGTGAATTCCCATAAGAAACATAAGAGGCGGATTCATCCCGAGCCGGAGCAACACCTATGGTATAAACCTGATTATCCAAAGCTCTGGTCCTAAACAACAATTCCCAATGGGCCGGTCCGGTGGTCATATTAAAAGCTCCGGGCACGCAAATAAACTTAGCGCCCCTTAATGCCAAAATCCTGGAAAGCTCAGGAAATCTGAAATCATAACAGATAACAAGACCAAACTTACCATAAGGGGTGTCAAAAACAGTAACCCGGTTTCCGGCAGTTAGGGTATCTGACTCCTTAAAATATTGTCCTCCTTTAACATCAATATCAAATAAATGCATTTTCCGGTGTTTGGCTACTTGCTCTCCTTGAGAGTCAAATACAAAGGAAGTGTTATAGATACGATTTTCCTCATCTATTTCAGGTATGGACCCTCCCACCAAATAAATTTTATTTGTCCGGGCAATCCGGGACATTGCCTGCCAAGATACTCCCCCTTCCTTCTCTGCATATAAGGGAAAATATTTGTTATCATAGGGACAATTGAACATTTCCGGCAGGACCACTACCTCTGCTCCTAACTGTCTTGCCTTGCCAATCATTTCTCCGGCTTTTTGCAAATTTTTTTCCTTGGAATTAATTACCCTCATTTGAATTAAACCAATTTTTAACTTTTCCAAAGTCTTCTCCTCCTTTTTTATAGAGGTATTTTATAAATTAATTATATCATTGCTTACAGGAAACAGCTATCAGCTTCCCTTTTGGTCAAAAATACAAGGCATGCCTTCTCAAATTTAGGCAAAACTATAATAAATATTACTGAAGAAGGTGACAAAATGCGCAGATCTCTTACAAAAGCAGTGATGCTAATTAGCGCTGCCAAAATAATATTTGATGCAATTAATAAAATTTCTGAAAAACTTATCAGCATTTCCAGAAAACAAACTCTCAAATAGAATCCGGACTTGAGGACGGCCCTTTTTTATCAGGACGGTCCTTTTTTTTGCCCCCATTTTTTAATTGAAATTTATATTTCAATTAAATTTGGACTATTTGGAAAAACACAAAAACACCTTGATTAACCTTTACATTACTTAAATCTTGGGTTATAATATTTTCCAATTATTTGATTTCCATGACACTTTATATATATTATGGTATCATAATCTAAGAATCACAATATCATCACAATAAAGCATCTATATCCTGTTTTTATTATATTTTGCCATTAATTAATACTTTGGAGGTGTCTTTTTATGGACAAAAAACTTAGAGTTGGAGTTTTAGGGGGAACAGGTTTTGTTGGCCAGCGATTTATTACCTTATTACATGACCATCCTTATTTCAACATTTCTGTTATCGCTGCCAGTGAAAAATCAGCCGGAAAGAGTTATGATGAGGCCGTAAAAGGCAAATGGAAAATGTCCGATCCTATCCCGGAAACGGTGAAAAACTTAACGGTGAAAAACATTAATCAGGTTGATGAAATCAGTCAGGATGTAGATTTTGTTTTCTGTGCCGTTGATATGCCCAAAGATCAAATCAGAGAAATTGAAGAAAAATACGCAAAAACTGAGACTCCTGTGGTATCCAATAATTCCGCTCACAGGGGAACTCCCGATGTACCAATGGTAATTCCGGAAATCAATGCTCATCATTTTCAAATTATTGAAAAACAACGTCAGCGCCTGGGAACACAGCATGGTTTTATTGTAGTCAAACCAAATTGTTCTATCCAAAGCTATGTTCCGGCAATTCATCCTTTGATGGAATTTAAGCCGAAAAAAATCCTTGCCTGCACATATCAGGCCATTAGCGGCGCAGGGAAAACCTTTGCTGATTGGCCGGAAATGGTAGATAATATCATTCCTTTCATCGGTGGTGAAGAAAGCAAAAGTGAAAACGAACCCTTAAAAATTTGGGGAGAGATTGACGGGAATGTGATTAAAGACACTCAAGATATCATTATTACCTCACAGTGCATCAGAGTTCCCGTTACCGAAGGTCATATGGCAGCCGTATTTGTTTCTTTTGAAAAGAAACCAACTAAAGATACTATCCTGGAGTTATGGAGGAATTATCGTTCCAAATGTCAGGATTTAAATCTTCCTCACGCTCCAAAACAATTTTTAACCTATTTTGAAGAAGAAAACCGGCCGCAAACCCGTTTAGACCGAGATTTAGAAAAAGGTATGGGAATCACTGTCGGGCGTCTCAGAGAAGATACTATATTTGATTATAAGTTTATCTGTCTTTCCCACAATACTTTAAGAGGTGCTGCCGGAGGTTCAGTATTAACTGCGGAATTATTAAAAGCCGAAGGCTACCTAAAGCCTAAAAATTAATCAGGTTAAATTTATTGCTGATAGTTGAAAATATTGACTGAATGCCTTGGAGGTCTTGTCTTCAACCAAAATATAATGCTAAAATAAAATTGCGTTGAACAACCAACTTTGTTTTCCATTTAAAGTCCCCTTACTAATGTAAAAGCATTTGAATTCATTTTTTCTTGAAACCGCATGAGAATTGCGGTTTTTTTCTTTTATGCCGTTATTTTACTGTCATATCATTTTGAGCGATTGGATAGAATATAAAATACCCGGATTAAAGGAGCGATGAATTTATCATGGGTAAAAAGCCTATGAAGCAAAAAAGTTTACCTTCAAATAATCTAAGTAAAAACAAAGATGAAAACAATGTCAATTCAATAGCAAAAAAAGTTTCCTTAAGTTTTGAAACAGCGGACGATTTACTCATGAATAAGGACGCTCTAAATAAAGATTCGTTAAGATATGCCTCCGAAATTAAAAATCGTTTAGGCTGAATAAAATAAATCCGGGTTGCAATTTAAAGGGATAACCGTTGTTTTTGGTTATCCCTTTATTACTTCCATTATGTCTATCCCCATTACCTATCGCTGCAGAAACACTTAATAAACAAAAAAATTAAAACAATGAAAATTATTTGATTAAAACACTCATTGTCATCCCCTAGGATACCGCAAGAACCAAAATGCCGGCCCATCAAGCTGTTCAAAATGCTCAAACTTTTCTCCCTCCCTCTCATCCCCCTTAATACATGCTATGCCTGTACATCCGGTTTGGACACAAACAAAGGGAAAAGATTAAGGAACGGGTAATATTTGCCGGGGAAATGTGGAAACAATATAATTGCATACCCAGGGAAGGAAAGGAATGAATTCTATGATTGATGAAGAAAAAAACAAAGTGAATGAAAAAGAAAATAGAAATAACTCCGAGACACTTTTTGATGATAGCAATATTCTTGACCGTTCCAAAAGAAGTTTAGCAAAATTGTCCTGGTTTCAGAAGCTGTTTAAATAACATTTTAAAAGTATTGGACAGAGAATCCTTGGGTATGCAAACTTAAATCAGTCCCTTTTCTGCAAGACTGGTATATTTACTGCCTGATGCGATAATATGGTCCATAACCTGAATAGAAATGGCATGCAACGCATTTTTTATATTTTGAGTAGCTTCAATATCCTGGCGAGACGGATTAGGAGACCCTCCCGGATGGTTATGGGCTAATATGACACTGTGGGCTTTATGGCGAAGAGCAATCTCTACAATAATTCTGGGATAAACAGGGGCCTGGTTTATTGTGCCTTCATGAGCCAATGCCGGATAAATTACCCGGCATTGAGCATCCAAACAAATAACGAAAAATGCTTCATATGTTCTCCCGGTACATAGGGATAGCACATAGTCTCCAGCTTTTGAAGTGCTGTTCAAAATAGGCCTGTCCCCCCAGCGATCCTTCAAATACCTTCTGGAAAGGGCCGGTATTAAAGAAATTAATGCCGCACTGTTTTCACCGATGCCTTTATTGGTGATCAAATCTTTGGGGTCCGCTTCCAAGACCCCGGAAAGAGACCCATATTTCTCAATTAATTCATGGGCAAGCACGTTGGTATTTTTCTGAGGAATAGAGAAGAAAAGCAAGAGTTCCAGCACCTGGTGGTCATCAAAACCGTCCAATCCTTCCTCCAAAAACCTGGACTTAAGCCTTTTCCTATGCCCCTCATGGACATTTTTTTGCATTTTTTTACCTCATTTTCTAAATTTCTAACAAATTATTCTTCCTAAATAAAAAAATTCCTTCATTTTGGTATTGAATAATATTCTTCATTTCAATCCTTTTTTTTGCAATAATAAACTCATATACTGTCCGGTATTCGAAGGATATAAGTTAGAGTAATCCTTAGACTAAGACTTTAACCGTTTACAATTAAGAGATTTAAGAAAAACCGGGCAAGTTATTTCCACTACCCGGCTTTTATCCCCAATCATACCTTTTCCTCTACTACTTCTTCAATTTTATTCCCATCCTTTTCACCGGCTACAGGAAACTCCAAATCCCCAATTTGTTTTTCCAGGTCAATGACCAAGACACCATTTTGCAAAGTAACGGAGTTATCATTTATGGTATGAAGAAAAGTGATTTCTCTTTGCAGAAATTTGGGATATTCGGTACTTACCATCCAACATCCTTCCCCAGGCTTGCTGGAGGAGAAATAAATCCGCAGGATCAAAGTATGTCCATCTTTGATCATTATTTGGACATCTGATAAATCTTTTAACGCTGCAAGATAGGTTTGAATAAAATATCTTTCTTTCGTCTCCCAAATTTCTATAGGAAGAAAATCCAAACCCTTGCCTTCTTCTCTATTATATCTAAGGGAGGACGTCTCTTTTAAATCTTGGACAAATCCCCCACGGAATTCTTGAATCAATTCTTTTAAATTAAATAAATATTCTTTAAATACATCCTGATTTTGTTTAAATCGGTTCCTTTTCAAGATATATGCACCCCATGATAATTTTAACCTAAACTGTTTATTACATTATATTCATTCAAGCAGATAACAGTGATTCCATATCCCTTCAGAGGTGATATTCTCGCTGCGGATTCAGAGAGTTTTTTGAGTGGCTTATGCGGCTATCTGGACTGATGAGTTATCTCCCCAAATCTACTCTGCACTACATTAAAAATCCTAAAAAAATCTCTGTTACAAATCTTTTTATGGATCTGTAACAGAGAGTACAGCAAAGTTAATTTCTTTTTTAAATACTTTTTATTCGCCATTAAACCATAAACCTATTGGTCTTCAAATACCGTCTGCCCATTTACCTTTACTGTCAAAGCACGGAGAGCTTTCTCCACCAGTTTCCTCCTGAGTTCCTTTTCTTCCTCATGATTTAGAGCCGGATTACCCAGGGGATGAGGAATTGCCACTGTGGGTACAATCCTATTGGCTCCCACTGTAAGTGAAATGGGCACCACCGTACACATATGAACCACAGGAAGGCCTGATTTTTCAATTTCTTTAACCATCGTTGCGCCGCAACGGGTACAGGTCCCTCAAGTGGAAGTTAAAATCACACCGTCTACGCCCTCAGCCAAAAGTTCGGCAGCAATACCCTGGGCAAATTTTTTGGCATTTGCTACGGAGGTACCATTGCCAACCGTCGAATACCAATATTCATGAAGCTTACCGATTACTCCCTCTCGCTCCATTTCTCTCAATACATCTACGGGCATTACCCTGTCAGCATCTTCATTGGCATATACAGGGTCATAACCGCCGTGGGCTGTTTCGCTGTTATCAGCAGTCAAATCCGTCAAACCGGTTAATTCATATTTGCCATATTTCGAGGCACTGGAGGATTCGATTCGATCCGGATTCCCCTTGGGCACAATCCCGCCGGAAGTAACTAAAGCGATTTTTGCATGGGAAAGATCAATAATAGGAGCACTGGGCTGCACCCTGTCAAAAACAGGCATTGGATACTCTGTTTCAAAAGACTCTCCTTTGATTTTTTTCACCAACATATCTACTGCCCTTTTGGCACCCCGTTCCCGGGCAAATATATTCACCCTAATCCCCCGGGGAATATAACCTTCTTCAGATGGACTCCCGATCTCAATCCCTTGGCCTAGTTTTAGAGCTAATTTTGCCATGGGGGCAATTGCTTTTCTCATCCCTGCTGCTGAATTGGACGTTTCCACAATATAAGCATATTTTTTATACATGTCAACACCCGGATTCTCCGGATACATACCGGAAACCACAGGAATTAGCAACTCTTCACTTACCGCTTTTGCCACTGCCCCGCAGGCAACACCGTATCGACCGGCATTAAAAGCAGGCCCGGTAATCACAACATCCGGATTGAATCTTTTAATTAGTTGGATAACCTCAGCTGATGCCTGTTCCAAGTTTTCATTAAAATAAGAATCCCCACAGATAATGGTGGCAACGATTTCCCCTTCTTCACCTATTGCCTGATTAATAGCCATCCCCGGTCCTACAAAACCTTCACGTAGTTCCGGCTTAATATCTGCTTTTTCCTCACCGCCGATTTGTCCGAAAAATTGATTGATATAATGAACAATCCTACCTTTTTCATAATTTCCCCCCTTACTCCTGGTAGGTAGTGTCAAAAGTTTTAATAGTCTTTTGACTTCTAACCCTTGATTTTATTGACTTTTATTCAATTGAGGTTTTACCCCCTGTTATACTGGAAATTCAGAATGTATAGATGTGAAAAGGTACTTACCTTTCTTGTGGTATAATGTTGTTGCCAATAC
>DUPU01000194.1 GCA_012838175.1 Clostridia bacterium | reverse complement strand
GGCTAATCCTCATCTCCTGCGTCATTGCCATCATCAAAAAAATCTAACCGAGCGTGTCAGGGGACGGTTCTCTGACACGCTAGAATTTTTGGTTATTTAGCCTTTAAAATTTTTCTTTTCATATTATAATATAAGTATATAATAATATGATTAATCGTGTCAGGGGACGGTTCTTTGACACGATGCAAATTATTTTCAAAGTTATTCAAGGTAATGAAATTTGCTTGTCCGAGGTGATATTTAAGCTATGGTGACACAGGTTTTTCATATTTTTAATGATCAACTGCTTAAAATGACCTGGCTTTACGAATTAGTCCGGGCTCTGGTGGAGCAGGTTTTTGGTCTGTCGATTGCACAAAAGGTGGGCGGAAGTATTCACTTTTTTATTTACGATACTGTTAAAATCTTTATTCTACTTTCGGTATTAATTTTCTTAATCTCCTATATTCAAAGTTATTTTCCCCCGGAGAAGACCAGACGTATTCTGGGTGGAATTAAAGGGATTAAGGGGAATATAATGGGAGCTTTGCTGGGGACCATTACTCCTTTTTGCAGTTGTTCCAGTATCCCCATTTTTATCGGTTTTACGTCCGCCGGGCTGCCCATAGGGGTAACCTTTTCCTTCTTAATATCTTCTCCCCTGGTTGATTTGGCTTCCATTTTAATTCTAACCTCATTTTTTGGCTGGAAAATTGCTTTGGCATATGTATTGGTCGGGCTGGTTTTGGCCGTGATCGGGGGAACTGTGATTGATAAACTTAATATGCAGGAATATGTGGAAGATTTTGTTTTTGAAGCAAATCATACTGACGGAATATTGGAAGAAATGACTAAAAAGGAGCGGTTTGACTATGCCCAGGGACAGGTACGGGAAATTATAAAAAGGGTTTGGCTGTATATCCTTGTTGGAGTAGGAGTTGGTGCTATTATTCATAATTGGATTCCGCAGTCTTTGGTGGAGAAAGTCATCGGTGACAATAATCCCTTTGCGGTAATACTTGCTACTGTTGTAGGCGTGTCTATGTACGGAGATATTTTTGGGACAATTCCTGTGGCGGAAGCATTGTTTGGAAAAGGTGTTCCCGTAGGGACAGTATTGTCCTTAATGATGGCTGTTACTGCTCTTTCCCTACCTTCCATAATCATGTTAAGCAAGGTGGTAAAATCAAAGTTATTAGGTCTTTTCATCGGCATTGTTACAGGAGGTATTATCGTTATGGGTTATTTGTTTAATGCAGTATCCTTCATTTTTATTTAGCAAGCCGGAAAAGAGGTTTTCGTAAATATATATTTTTTATGGCTTAATATCTACAAATAAGGGGGTGATACTTTGAATATTAAAGTTCTTGGGGCAGGTTGTGCCAGGTGTAATACTTTAGAAAAATCAGTACGGGAAGTAGTAAAAGAAATGGCCATCGAGGCAAATATAGAAAAGGTAACCGATTTTAAAGAAATTGCCAAAGCCGGAGTGATGATGACTCCCGGACTGGTGATAAACGGAAAGGTAAAAGTAACCGGAAAGGTGCCGTCAAAGGCGGAGTTAACAAGCATCATTACATCCGTTTTGGCTGAATCATAAGCCCCTTGAAGAAGGGAGTGAAACAATCATGGAAAAAAGGATATATAAAGCATTCAAAGCTCTCGGCGAGCCTACCCGCTTGAAGATTATTAAAATGCTCTCTGTTCAGGGTATGTGCGTCTGCGAGCTCAGTGAAGTTTTAAATATGCTCCAACCCAGAATTTCTCAACACCTGAAAATATTAAAAGATGCAGAGTTGGTAATAGAAAACAAAGAAGGATATTTTGTCTGTTATACTTTAAACAGGGATGCATTGAAACGGTTATGGCAAGGCTTTTCTCAATTTTTGGAAGCAGATATTAAAGAATTACCGGGCTATGAGAAAGAAAGCCAGAGGATAAGCAGCTTGGCTGAAAATGAAAAAATAACGGAAATAAAGGACAAATTAAAAAAGCAATGCTGACATGTGCATTTTATATTTATGAAAGAGAGAGGTGTAATTAAAATGAGAATGTTGGCGGAATTGTTTCCGGAATTCGTTCAAAAGTTGGATGAAATTGATGAGCTGTACAAAGAGAAACGCTTAATTGACGAAAAGACCTATCAATTTATTTGTTTTGCACTGGCTATTAAAGCCCGGTCCAAACCTTGTGTGCTTAAACACTTTAAAGGGGCCTTGGATGCGGGGGCCACTCCGAAGGAGCTTGCTTATATATTTGCATTGGTCATGAGAGAGGCTGCCGGTGCTGATGATTGTTGGACCCATGATGTCCTTGGCGATTGGCTGGATATTGTGGCGGGAAAAATTAAGTGTGATTGCCAAAAATAAATAAAACTCTGTTAACAGAGTAGTAAATAAGAAGGGGGATTTTTCTATGGCCGGTAATTGTTGCTGTTCCGGCTTGGATTGCTGCGGAACCATGTCCCAAAAAAGAACTGTTACTATTGATTTTTTATATCTTGATTTAAATATGTGTATTCCTTGCCAGGGAACAGAGTCTGCTTTAGATGAAGCCTTGGAGGAGGTATCAAAGGTACTGGAGGCCACTGGGGTTGAGGTTATTGTCAACAAAATACATATCACTACGGAGCAACAGGCTGAAGAACTGAAATTACTAAGTTCTCCTACTATCCGCATTAATGGGCAGGATATTCAAATTAAAGTAAGGGAGAGTTTATGCCCCTCATGCGGTGACCTCTGTGGTGATGATATTGACTGCCGGGTGTGGGTATACCGGGGAAAAGAGTACACAGTGCCGCCCAAAGCTATGCTTGTTGAAGCAATACTTAAGGCAGTTTATGGAGAAGGAAAGGATCAGATGGCAAATGAACCTTACATAATGCCGGAGAATTTAAAGAAGTTTTTTTCTAAAATGTCTGCTCAATAGAAAATCCTCTTGCCAAGAAGCATTTTCCTATTATAAACTAAAATAGCTGTTATTTTAAGTCTTTGGGGCGGTAATATATGGCAAAATCCAAACCGATAAATGCAGAAATATGTGATCCTTTTCAAAGTCCTTTCTCTCCGTTTAATTTCTTGTCTTTTGAAGAGGTAGCCGTGACACGAGAGGATTATGACTGGGTGCGGAGGGAAAGCCATGATCAGGATACAATTGATACATTGTTGGCTTTGATTATAGCGTCTGCAATCAGAAAAAACAGGAATAGGGATGGGATCCGATTTAATACAGAGTCATTTCAAGGTTTGTGCAATACGGTCAAATACCTTTATGATTTTAACAATACTCGTTTTGACGGTGAACAATACTGGTTTTCCCCCAAAAAATGGATTTTGGAACGTATAAAGAAATATAGAAGAAAATGATACTCCCTCCGGCGCGGAGGGGTTTTGTTTTCTACAATGATTATTATTGACCAAGTAAGGAGTAAACGGGAGCGGTATAGGAACTTTTTACTGGGCTTATCGTCTAAAAGACAAATAGAGGAAAAACCTGCAAGGTGATAGAAGCTATTGCTTAAGGAAATGTAATTTAACGGGAGGCTAAAATATGAAAAAAATATTGATTCTTTTAATCTTAGTCTTGTTTAGTATTTCGGGCTGCGGGAGCAGTACAAAAGATGCTGCCATTGAGGCAAGTAACCAAAGTGGTGCCCCTGCTGCTTGGGACAGTAATGCAAAAAATGAGGCGGAAATGGGCTTAGATGGAGACTATGCTTCAGCGGCCCGGCCGGAAGACCGGAAAATCATCCAAAATGCGGAGGTGAGGATCCGGGTGGAGGATATTGAAGGCGTCTGTGAACAAATAAAAGATAAGACATTGGAATTAAAGGGATATTTAAATGACTATTCGGTACGTACCAATGAGAATAATGCTCATGCCGACATCTCCCTGAAAGTTCCCAGTGCCTGTTATCAAGAGATGCTGGAGTTTATTGTAAAACTAGGAAAACCTGATTATAAACGGGAATATACCAATGATGTTACCAATCAATATATTGACCTGGATGCCCGGATCAAGGTATTGAGGGCAGAAGAAGAGAGCCTCCTGAATTTATTAAATAAAGCGGAGACCGTTGAGGATGTTTTAAAAATCAAAGCCCAAATAACCACCACCAGACAGGAACGGGAATCTCTAGAGGGACAGTTTAAAGTACTAAGTAACAGTGTGGAATATGCCACCATTAATGTAAGCCTTTATAAACCCCGTAACAGTGATGTCAATGTAAATGTGGAAAACTTAAATGTTATTTCCCGTTCCTGGAGCGGTTTTATTTATGGGATTAATTTCTTAACAGCCAAAGTGGGAAACATAATCGTCTTATTCTTTACAGCTCTCCCCACACTAATACTGATAGCCTTAATCATTATAGCCTTTATTTATGTAAGAAGAATCAGGAAGGGGAAGAATAATAATGATGTTTAGTGAATAAACATGGAGTCCCTTGAAATGAAGGCATTTTTATGTTAAGGTTATGAGCAAGGGAATGCCTAAATAACTTAATCTGAGGTGCGAAATGAGGAAAGTGTTTTTTAACTAATCAAATTAATATACTCTTAAAAATGTGCATACGCCTGAAAAATGAAAAACAAGCGAAAACCATAGGGGTATTATGCACTTTTTTGAAGAGAGATGATAGTTAAAAACGCTTTCAGGAAAATTATTAAATGTGTTTGTTCCACTGCAGTATAACACCTGGGTGTTTGCTGCAGTTTTATTTTAAAAATACATGAGCATTAATGACTTTTTTAACTGTCATCTCTGGAGAAAAAAATACAGGAGATGATATGATGCAGCTTGATTTTCAAGGTTTAAATAAAAGTTTTCATGGTCAAAAAGTATTGGATAATATCAGCGGTAAAATTAACAGGGGGGAGAAAATCGGTTTTATCGGAGCCAATGGAATAGGAAAAACCACCTTGGCCCGGATTTTAGCGGGTGAGGAAACTCCTGACACCGGTATTATTAAATACTCTCCCCCGTCCCCGGAAATATTTTATCTAGAGCAGTATCCGGTATTTACTCCGGGGATTACCCCATACCAGGAGTTATATCAAACGGTTTTAAAATACTCTAAAAGTAAGGAGAACCCGGACACCCTGGTAAAAAAATCCCTTAATCAGGCAGGAATAAGAGAAAAATTATGGACTCAGGAAGCCGGGAGTTTAAGCGGAGGAGAGAAAACCAAGCTTATGCTGGCAAAGGTGCTGGTGCGGGATTGTGATTTTTTAATTTTGGATGAGCCCACAAATCACCTTGATATGGAAAGCTCCGCTTGGCTGGAGGAAATTGTGCAAAAAATGCATAAAACTGTGCTGGTCATTTCCCATGACCGGTACTTTTTGGATAAGATCGCGGACAAGATTTGGGAACTCACTGCCCGGGGCTTAAAATGTTATGACGGGAATTATTCCTCGTATAAAACTCAAAAAGAAAAAGAACTGAAAAATGCCCAAAGGGATTATGAAAAGCAGCAGGCCAGAATTAAACATTTAAAAGAAACTATTAATGAAATGAAGAACCGGTATGCCAGTGCCCATAAGGCTGCGGGTCAGAATGACTTCTATCGGGCCAAGGCTAAAAAACATGCCGGCGCTTTTAAAGCAAAGGAAACCGAACTAAAGCGACTGGAAAAAAACCTGGTGGAGATGCCGAAAAGACCACGGTCTCCGGCCTTTGAAATTATCAATAAAAACGTTCTAAATACAAAGTTGCCCCCTGTCCTTATCCAGGCAGAAAATTTAATGAAAAAATACGGAGAGAAAGTAGTTTTTCAAAATGTATCTTTTAATCTTAGGCGCGGGGAGAAGGTGGCCTTGGTAGGGGGGAACGGCACCGGGAAAACAACTCTTTTAAAAATAATCTGTGACATTGACCGGGAATACCAGGGTTCCCTGAAAGTAAATCCTTCCCTGCACATGGGATATTTTGCCCAGGAACTGGAGGTTTTGGACCACCAAGCCAGCATCTTGGATAATGTTTTAACGGAGCAAATTTCGGTGCAAGAAGCCCGGATTCTTTTAGCCAACCTGTTCTTTCCCGGGGATGATGTATTCAAAAAGGTGGCCGTATTAAGCATGGGGGAAAAGTGCCGGGTGGCCTTTGCCAAGCTGATCCTTTCCGGTGCGAATTTATTGGTGCTGGACGAACCCACTAACCACCTGGACATTATTTCAAAAGAAAAAATTGAAGAAGTACTGGAGGAATTCGGGGGAAGTGTGCTGCTGGTTTCCCATGACCGGTATTTGGTGCAAAGAATTGCCCATAAAATTATGCAGTTGGAAGAAGGGCAATTAAAGTATTATGATGGGGGATATGATTATTATTTGAGTAAAAGCAGAAAAGAAGAAAAACAGCGATCGGCAGGTATCGATGATATGGATATCATTAATCATATCCGACGCTTAGAATATGAGCTGGCTTATTTAGGCGGTAAACTCAGTGAAAAATTGGATGAGGAGGAAAAAGCCCGTCTCAATGAAGAGTTTTTGGCCAAGGCCAAAGAGTTAAACAGTTACCGCAAGTAAATGAACGGTTTCTTAAATGACGTAGGATAAATGTTGAGGCCATTACCTTAAAAGGGATGGTCTTTTTCGTATTGTTAAACAACAAAAATTATATAAAAAATTCGGGGACTAGCATTTATTTTATTCGGAGCAGTGTGTTATACTTAATTGGGTTCTTTAAACTATATTTTAACAAAGTATTTAGCATATTGGGGGGTTATTATGGAAAATGAACTGCAAAAAAAATATGGCCTGATAACGGCAATTGCCATGGTTATTGGCATTGTAATCGGTAGTGGTGTGTTTTTTAAAGCGGAGAAAGTTTTAGTAGCTACCGGAGGCGACCTTCCTCAAGGTATCCTGGCTTGGGGCATAGGCGGAGTTATTATGATTGTCTGTGCCTATGTGTTTGCAATTATGGCCACAAGATATGAAAAGGTGAACGGGGTGGTAGATTATGCGGAAGCCGCTCTTGGTGTGAAATATGGATATTTTGTGGGTTGGTTTATGGCTGTCATTTATTATCCTTCCATTACTTCCGTGCTTGCCTGGGTATCGGCCAGATACACCTGTGTATTACTGGGTTGGGATATAGTAGGCCCTGAAGCTATGGCTATTTCCGGTTTTTACCTGGTCGGAATTTATGCTTTGAATGCCCTTTCTCCAAAGCTGGCGGGTAAGTTTCAAGTGTCTACCACAGCAATCAAACTGATTCCCCTTGTTTTGATGGCTGTAGTGGGAACTATAGCCGGTTTGAGAAGCGGCATTTTGGTCAGCAATTTTACCAGTGGGGTTATCGCAGATGTTACCAGTTCCAACCCGCTTTTTACCGCTTTGGTTGCTACGGCTTTTGCTTATGAAGGATGGATTATTGCCACCAGCATTAATGCGGAACTGATTGATGCCAAGAAAAATTTGCCTAAAGCTCTAACTTTGGGGACACTTTTTGTTGCTTTGATATATATTCTATACTATACCGGATTGGCCGGGGCTGTGGAAAACAGTGTGATTATGCAAGGTGGGGAAACGGGAGCGAAAATAGCTTTTTCCACAGTGTTTTCTCAAGTGGGTGGTACTGTCCTTTTTGTCTTTGTAGTAATCTCTTGCTTGGGAACTTTAAACGGTTTAATGATGGGCTGTACACGAGGACTTTTCTCATTGGCAGCCAGAGATTTGGGCCCGGGGCCTAAGGTTTTTAAGTGCATTGATGCCAATACCAATATGCCGACGAACTCTTCTGTTTTAGGGGTTTTGTTAACCGGTGCCTGGCTACTCTACTTTTACGGAGCAAATCTGGTGCCAACTCCTTGGTTTGGCCCTTTTAGCTTTGACAGTTCCGAATTACCTATTGTTACTCTTTATGCTATGTACATTCCGATTTTCATAATGATGATGGTTAAAGAAAAATCTCTTAACTCTTATCAGCGTTTCCTTATGCCTTTTGTAGCGATCTGTGCCTGTGTCTTCATGGTTGTTGCAGCATGTTATGCTCATGGACAGGCAGTAGCTTTCTACCTGATTATTTTCGTTGTGATTATGATAATTGGAATACTGATAAACTCCAACAAAGGATTTGTTAATACGCAGAAGGATTCCTTAAGAGGGTAATAAATCTGTATTTCTTTGTTTCCACTTTAGGCTCCATGACTCCGTGAGAACATTTATTTCACGGGGTTTTTCTTTTAGGATGGCAAATAGATAGTTCCGGAAAACATCAAATTTAAAAAACATAAAAATTTAGTTATAATGAATGGGAAGAATCAGCCTGGGATAATTAAAAAACGATATGGGGTGATGGATTGAGTTATATAAATCAAATAAAAAGTGAATTAGGTCAATATGTTAATCCTGAAAAAGCCGCTTTCTTTCCGAGGTTCTTTAAAACCGGACCGGGGGAGTATGGGGAAGGGGATGTATTTATCGGTGTTACCGTTCCCCATCAACGTAAAGTTGCCAGGAAATATTTTAAAGACATTGACTTAAAGGAGCTTCAATTATTATTAAGAGACCCCGTCCATGAATATCGTCTTACCGCCCTTTTTGTTTTGGTATATAAATATGAAAAAGCCCGGGAAGAGGTGAAAAAAGAAATTGTTGACTTTTATCTTGCTAATATCAGGTATGTAAATAATTGGGATTTAGTGGATGCATCAGCAGATAAAATTTTAGGAGCTTATCTTTTTCATAAAGACAAAAAAATTCTATATGACTTTGCAAATTCCGGAAGCCTTTGGGAACAAAGGATTGCAATTATTTCTACTTTTTATTTTATCAAAAAAAATTATTTTCAGGATACCTTAGAAATTGCGAAACTGCTTTTGCATCATGAACATGATTTGATACATAAAGCAGTGGGCTGGATGTTGAGGGAGGTTGGGAAAAGAGATTTAACCACGGAAATTGACTTCCTCCAAAAACATTATCAAGAAATGCCCAGAACTATGCTGCGCTATGCTATAGAAAAGTTTGACCCGGAGTTAAGGGAGTATTTTTTAAAAAAGTAAGCCGGAGAACGGTCTCTCCGGCTTATTTTTTTCCCAAAAGGGTTATAGTGCCAGGAAATATTTCCTCCGTTTTAAAATTTTTTATTATATTATGTAAGGATGAAACATAGGGTGTATTAAATGGCTTAAACATGATCCGGGTGGAGAAGTTTTGCCCTATTAGATACGACACATTTTTATAAAGTCATGACATATATCAATAATAAGGAGGATAATGTACAACACATAAAGAATATAAGTTTAATATAGTACAACATAATTAAATTTTCTAAGGGAGGTTACTATTAGATGGGAGAGAAAATTACTTTATCGGTGATCAAGGCGGATGTTGGTGGATTTGTCGGGCATTCTACGGTACATTCGGAGCTTTTGGAAACTGCAAAACAGGAATTGGCCAAGAGCAAGGAACTGGTCGACTTTTTTGTGGGTAGTGTGGGGGATGATATTAACCTGATTATGACCCATAAAAAGGGAGTAGACAGCGAAGATATTCACCAGCTGGCCTGGAACACCTTTTTAGCCTGTACCGAAACGGCAAAGAAATTAAAACTGTATGGGGCGGGCCAGGATCTGCTGTCCGATGCTTTTTCCGGAAATGTTAAAGGGATGGGTCCGGGAGTAGCTGAGATGGAGTTTGAAGAAAGAAAATCAGAGCCGGTCATTGTCTTTATGGCAGATAAGACTGAACCGGGGGCATGGAACTTACCCCTATATAAAATATTTGCTGACCCTTTTAATACCATTGGCCTGGTGATTGACCCCAAAATGCATCAAGGTTTTAAGTTTGAAGTCCAGGATTTGATTCATAATAAAAAAGTAACATTTAATTGTCCGGAAGAGATTTATGATATGCTGGTGTTTATCGGGGCGCCGGGGCATTATTGCATTAAGTCTGTTCATACAAAAGACGGGGAAATTGCCGCTGTCTCCAGCACCCAGCGGTTAAATTTGACGGCGGGCAGGTACGTGGGGAAAGATGACCCGGTGTGTATTGTCCGATGTCAAAGCGGTTTGCCTGCTGTAGGTGAAGTATTGGAACCCTTTGCTAATCCCCACCTGGTTTCGGGATGGATGAGAGGGAGCCATACCGGGCCTTTAATGCCTGTGGCTATGAAGGACGCCAGTCCCAGCCGTTTTGACGGTCCTCCCCGGGTAGTAGCTTTAGGTTTTCAATTGGCGGAAGGAAAACTGGTGGGCCCCCAGGACTTTTTTGCTGATGTCGGTTTCAATAAGGCCAGGGACTTGGCTAATGACGTGGCAAATTATCTCAGACGCTTGGGACCCTTTGAACCCCACCGGTTGCACCTGGATGAAATGGAGTATACCACCATGCCTGATGTGATGAAAAAACTGAAGGACCGTTTTCAGGATATCTAAACAAACGGCGATAATAATGATAAATTACATTCCTTTGGAGGAAAATAAGATTATGTATTGAAAAATGTATTTATAAGCAGAGGTATATGGCACGTTAAATAGCAACGGGAGGTATCATGGAATGGAGTTTAAAAAATTTAAAGATAAGTACATAGTAAGGCTAGATAAAAATGAGGAAATAGTAGATACACTGAAAAGATTTTGTCAAGAGCAAAAAATTACGTTAGGATGGGTTAGCGGTATTGGTGCCGTTAACCGGGCAACAGTAGGATTATTTGATGCGTCCTCGAAACAGTATTATGCCCGGGAGCTTACCGGGGATATGGAGATATCCTCCCTTACAGGTAATATTTCCTCGATGAACGGAGAGGTATACCTGCATTTGCACATCTGCTTATCAAATATTGAGAATAAGACCTATGGGGGACATTTAACCGCTGCTTATATTAGTGCAACCGGTGAATTGGTGGTTGGTGTAATCGATGGAAGTGTGGAAAGAGAATTCAATCCGCAAGTCGGATTAAATACATTTAAATTTTAACTTGTGTCCAATTTACGGCAACTTTGGGGTTACTTTAATACTTGCTTGTTTAATATATTTAATAAAGAATAAAGGGAGTTACTTATGCTGCTTAAAGCGGTATTAAGTACTCCCTTTAATTATTTAGCATACTCCCCTTTATGGTCTTTCTTCCATTCCGGCCAAGATGCTTGAAAAGACGATTTAAAACGGAATCAAACAAGAACCTGTTTTTTTGGCAAATTTTGCACTTTATTTAAGCTAGGATGTCATAAATTACAATCTTGGTACCTTTTATGGGGTTTTCTATTCAATTTATGATAAATTTGTAGAAAAATGGATTTCCTTTAAGTATAATTAAAATAAACGATAAAAAATATGAAAAGGAGTAAGGTTAGTATGAGTATGAAAGGAGAAGGTTAGCATGGGCAAATCTGAAAAGTTACTGAGTAAGATCGAAAAAACCAGAAAGCTGTTAAGTAATAGGATTCAGGTTAAAGGCAGCCTTACAGATCCGGAAATAGTATTTATTAGTCAGCAATTGGACCGACTGTTAAATAACCATCAAAAAATGATCATGTATAAAAAAAGATTGAAGAGCAATCATGGGTTACCCAAAAATCAGGAAATAGCTGTTTAAGAGTAGGGCCTAAAAAAGTTCTTTTAATAAGTCTTTTTTATTTCTGGATACGAAGCATTTATCTCCATTGGACATGATTAGTGCTTTT
>DUPU01000193.1 GCA_012838175.1 Clostridia bacterium | reverse complement strand
TTTTAAAAGGGAGCAAAGTGTGACAGAGAACCGTCCCCTGACACGATGGGAAAAGGAGGAAATGTAAGTGGCAAAATTTTATGGCATCGGGGTGGGACCGGGAGATCCGGAATTGCTCACCATTAAAGCAGTAAAGGTTTTAAAAAATGTAGATGTGTTGCTTCTGCCTGATTCTCAAAAGGGTAAGGATACCATTGCTTATGAAATTGCTGCCGAATATGTAAGTCCAAAAGCGAAAATAATCACTGTGGAATTCCCCATGGTTGCCGATGAAACCATAATTGACCAGGCGGGGAAAATTGCCGCAGAGGTTGTCGAAAGGCATGTATGGGAAGGCAAGAATACGGCATTTATTACTCTGGGTGACCCTTCCATCTACAGTACTTATAATTACATATTGAAACATCTTTCCCCGGAGATTGAAGTTGAAACTATCCCCGGGATTACGTCCTTTTGCGCCGCCGCAGCCCAAACTAATCGTGCCCTAGTGGAAGGTGATGAGATCCTTTCCATCATACCTGCTACCGCGTCAAAGCGCCTGATGGAAATGGCTTTGGATGCTACCAACAGTGTAGTCTTTATGAAGGTATATAATCAGAAAGATAAGGTACTTGACGTGATAGAAATGTACGATTTATTGGATTCCAGTATTTTGGTACAGAAATGCGGCTTTCCCGATTGCATGGTAGATAAGGATATTAAGAAAGGTCTATCCCGGGATAAACAGTATTTATCTATCATATTAAGCAGGAAGGAGCTAAAATAGTATGGTTTATTTTATTGGGGCCGGACCTGGTGACATTGAACTGATCACAGTTAAAGGAATGAAAATATTACAAAAGGCGGATGTGGTTATTTATACCGGATCCCTAGTAAGCAGCAATATTTTGGATTATTGTCAAAAAGGGGTAAAGGTTTATAACAGTGCTCATATGAGTCTTCCTGAAGTAATTCAGGCCATCCAGGAAGGGGTGGACCAGGGGAAATTAGTGGTTAGGCTCCATACAGGGGATCCCTCAATTTATGGGGCTATCCGGGAGCAGATGGATGAATTGGAGAAACGGGGAATTGACTTTGAAATCATTCCCGGTGTAAGCTCCTTCGTTGCTGCCGCTTCCCGGATAAAAGCTGAATTTACCTTGCCCGGTGTCTCTCAGACCATAATTATTACCAGAAAAGAGGGCCGAACCGGCACTTCTGAGGGAGGAAAAATTTCCGAACTTGCTAAGCACCGGGCTTCTATGGCCATCTTCCTTTCTGTTCAATCAATATCCCAAGTGGTGGAAGAACTGCTCACAGGTTACGATGAAAATACCCCGGTAGCCGTGGTTTATAAGGCTACCTGGCCGGATGAGAAAATTGTCCGGGGAACTCTGAAGGATATTGCAGAAAAGGTGGGGGCAGAAAAGATTGAGCGTCATGCCCAAATTCTGGTAGGTGATTTTATGGGCAGCCAATATGAACTTTCCAAGCTTTATGATGCTACCTTCAGCCATATGTACAGGAGTGGGAAAGAGTGAAAAGGGCTGTTTTGTCTGTAACCTTAAGAGGATTAAGAACTGCCCGGAAAATTCATCAAGGAATGGGCGGGGATCTTTATACTTTAGAAAAGTTTTGTTTAACAGACGATAAGGAACTCTTGCCCATTACCGGACCACTAAAGGATTTTATGGGGGAGATTTTTAACAATTATGACGAAATAATTATGATTATGGCCACAGGGATTGCGGTAAGAAGTATTGCTCCCTATATCCGTTCCAAAATGACTGACCCGGCAGTAGTAGTTCTGGATGAACAGGGAAAATCTGTTATCAGTCTGCTGTCCGGACACATTGGAGGCGCCAATGAATTGGCACGAAGGGTGGCTGGGATTACGGGAGGACAGGCTGTCATTACCACGGCTTCAGATTGTTTAGGCATGGCATCTGTGGATATGATAGCAAAAAGAAATCAATTAATTATGGAAGATTTGGAACAGGTTAAAAAGGTCACCGCCTGTTTAGTCAACGGAGGCAAAGCTTTTTTAGTAAATGAAAGTTCTCTGAATCTTAGAGAAACTACTTTAAACCATTCCTGTTTGGAGGAAATTTCCTTAGATACATTGAATTCATCCCGATTTACGGCAAGTCCTCCGGATGCTTTAGTTTATGTAGGTTATCAAGAGGAATTGTATATTAAGGACTTATCTATCCCTATAGCCAAACTAAGACCTCAGAGTCTTATTCTGGGTGTCGGCTGCAGAAAGAATACCAGCGAGGCAGCACTAATCAATGGGGTAAAGACATTTCTTATCCAACACAATATCTCTCCTATTTCTTTGAAAGCTATAGCCACGGTGGACGTAAAAAAAGACGAACAGGCTCTCAAAGTTTTAGCGGAGAAAATGTCTTTGCCTTTATTTATTGTAAATCGTGATGAGATTCTTCCCATTGAAAACAGGTTCCCTTGCTCAGATTTTGTAAAAAGCACCATTAGGGTGGGATGCGTTGCGGAACCGGCCGCCTTTATTATATCCAAAGAAGGTAAACAGGTAGTGGGGAAAAAGGCTTTTAACGGAATTACTTTATGTTTATATGAAGAAAAACGGCGGGCAAGGTAAAACACGGGCCTGATTTACGGAGGTTTATGAGCTGATTATGAAAGGAAAAATATATATCATTGGTTTGGGACCGGGAGACCCGGATAATATGACTGTGCGGGCTTTTCAAGCTATCGAAGAATGCCAGGTTTTGGTGGGTTATACGGTTTATATTGAACAAGTAAAAAGGCTTTCTGCCGGCAAAGAAATTATTAAGAAATCTATGGGCCAAGAGATTGAAAGAGGAAAAATAGCCTTGGAAAGGGCGGCGTCAGGTAATACAGTGGGAGTGGTATGCAGTGGTGATGCCGGCGTTTATGGTATGGCCGGTTTAATTTTGGAACTTCTTAAGGATCATCCTTGTCGGGAGGATATTTCCTGGGAAGTAATTCCCGGTATAACCTCTGCTCTGTCCTGTTCTTCTCTTTTAGGAGCGCCAATTGTAGAGGATTTCTGCACCATTAGTTTAAGCGATTACATGACGCCTTGGGAAAAGATTATCCTCAGACTGGAAAAGGCCTGTGAAGGGGATTTTACCATAGCTATTTACAATCCCCGGAGCCTTGCCCGGCCCGATTATTTGAAACTTGCTCTGGATGTAATTAAAAAGTATCGGACCGGAGACACACCCATAGGTATAGTTCGAAATGCCTATCGGGAAGATCAATCTGTGGTTTTAACCACTTTAAAGGAATTTGATCCGGAAACCATTGACATGTTTTGCACTTTGATCATCGGTAATAGCAGGACATATGAAGCCCATGGTTTAATGATTACCCCAAGGGGGTACAGAATATGATACTTATCCTAGGCGGGACTTCTGATGCATTGGAAATCGCCAATGCCATATATTCCGTGACCCGAGAGATAATCGTCAGCACTGCTACGGAATATGGTTTTGAGGTATCACAGGAGAGATTTCCCGGAAAAAGTATTTATGGTAGAATGGAACGGGAGGATTTAAGAAAATTCATCCGGAGCCAGGGGATTAAATATGTGGTTGATGCTACCCACCCGTATGCGGAAAATATTTCCCGAAATGCTGTTGCTGTGTGCCGGGAGTTAGGTGTCCAATACCTACGTTTTGAAAGAGCGGTATCGAAAAAGGATGATTATGATAAGATTATTTGTCGTGACCCGGTGCAGGCGGGGGATTTAATAGAAAATTTACCCGGAAAAGTTTTTATTACCACCGGTATCAACCATATTAAAAAGATGGTTTCAAAGATCAGTGACAAAAAACGTTTGATAATACGGGTCCTTCCCCAGTCCGAAACAATAAAAAAACTGGAGACCTTAGGTTTTAATGCTGACCAGATCATTGGGATGAAAGGCCCTTTTTCCAGGGAAATGAACTATCTGATGTTTCGGCAAACAGAAGCTGCTGTTTTAGTCTGCAAAGACAGCGGTGCCGCAGGGGGGACTGATGATAAATTGGCTGCTGCCGCTTGTTTAGGTATGAAAATTATTCTGATACAACGGCCGGACTTATTATATCCTAATAGATTTAATGAGATATCCACCATCATAGATTATCTTACAGCGTGTCAGGGGACGGTTCTTTGACACGCTTTATCCGTGTCAAAGAACCGTCCCCTGACACGGGCCAAGAGAAAAAGAAGGAAGGTTTGAGCATTGGGAGAGGTTTTAACTAATCAGCATATAATCACTATTGTCATGACCTTGTTTCTGATAACTTTGGTGGGGATATATTCCGGAAAAAAAATTAAATGTGACGATGATTTTTGCCAAGGGGGAAATAAGGCCGGAGTCGGGATCATTACAGGTACCATTATGGGCACATTGGTGGGAGGCGCTTCCACGGTTGGCACCGCCCAAATGGCTTTTGTCTATGGTTTTTCTGCCTGGTGGTTTACCTTAGGGGCCGGTATCGGTTGTTTGGTTTTAGGAACATTTTTTGTGCATCCGATTCGGAAGTCCGGGGTAAAAACGGTGCCTCAGATTTTATTAAATCAATATGGTGAAAAAGCGGGGCTCTTTTCCGGAATTTTTTCTTCCATAGGGATTTTTTTAAATATTGTAGCCCAGGTTATTTCTGTTGTAGCCTTAATTTCCGCAATGTTCAATATTCATTCTTATTCTGCGGCTCTGCTGGGAATTCTGCTTATGGCTTTTTATGTAGTATTTGGCGGTGTTTGGGGCACCGGCATGGTAGGAATTTTTAAGACCATTCTTGCTTATTTCACGATAATTTTTTCCGGATTGTTAGCCTTATTCTTGATAGGGGGAGTAACCGGCCTGAGGGAAGCCTTTCCTCCTTACCCTTGGTTCAGTTTGTTTGGGCGGGGTGTGGGAGAAGATCTTTCTGCGGGCTTTTCTCTTATTGTGGGAGTGCTGTCCACTCAGACTTATATCCAGGCAATTATATCCGGGAGAGATCTAAAATCGTCCCGCAGGGGGGCATGGCTGAGTTCTGTATTAATACCTCCTATTGGTTTGGCTGGCATATTGATTGGTCTTTATATGAAAGCCAATTTTCCGGAAAGTGATCCGGCAATAGTATTTCCATTATTTGTGCTGAAATTTTTAAATCCTTGGGTCGGAGGTATCGTCTTGGCTACCCTTTTACTCTCTGCCATCGGTACCGGGGCAGGTCTTTCTTTGGGCGTAAGCACTATCCTTACTCAAGATATATACAAAAAATATTTTAACCCGACAGCCGATGCAAAAAAGGTATTGGCATTAACCAGATTTTTTATCTGTTTAGTTTTAATTTTGGCATTGGTTTTTGTTACAGGGAATTTAAGTTCTTTAATATTAAAATGGAGCTTCTTATCGATGGCTTTAAGAGGTGCTACCTGTTTTATTCCAATGTCGGCCGCTTTGTTTTTAAAAGACAAGGTATCCAAAAAGGCCGGCACTTGGGCCATACTTTTGGGGCCTTTGTCTGTAATATTATGGGAATTACTGGCGCCGTCAAGTATTGACTCCCTGTTTATCGGTATTTTAGTCAGTATCATGGTGATGGCTGTTGGCACTATGGCACGTAAAATATAAATATTATATTTTACTAATTTGGCAATTTATGTATTTACTTGTTGAATCTCCCTTGTATTGTTTTTTTGCAAAAAAGCAAAATAACAGAACAAGGGAGGTGATTTTTTGTCTCACCGCAAAAAAGGATTAGATTTAGGTATGGAAAAAGCAAAGTATGAGTTTATGCAGGAATTAGGAATAGCTCCCAATCAAGGTCAAAAAAACATGAAAGTGTATCCAGTTAGTAAAAAAGACAAGTATTCCCAAGATAATAAATAAGTTTTGAGGAAAATAATGTTACCAAAAAATTAGAATAAAATCATTGTAAAAAGAAAAGAATAAGGGCACAACCCAGTAAAGGAGGTGAAATACGTGCCTAGTAAAAACAACACTAATGAGCCTGTAAGACGGGGTGCCGCATCTGCTTTAAATAAGTTTAAAATGGAAGTTGCATCTGAGATCGGGTTAGCAAACTATGATCAGATTGATAAAGGAAACTTGACTTCACGGCAGAATGGTTACGTGGGTGGAAACATGACCAAGAAGATGGTTGCTTTTGCGGAACAAGCATTGCAATCAGGTCAAAATGCCGCAATCGGAAACTCGGCTTATACGGAGCGTCCCCAATCTTAATAAGATAGATATTATGAAGATAGAATCAAAGACAGACAGAATAATCTTAATAAGGAGGAGATACTGTGCCTAGCAATAACAACAGAAACCAGCCTGTAATACGTGGAGCCGGCTCCGCATTGGATAGATTTAAGACTGAAGTGGCCAGTGAACTGGGTTTAACAAACTATGATCAGATTGATAAAGGAAATTTGACTTCTCGCCAGAATGGTTATGTTGGCGGAAACATGACCAAGAAGATGGTTGCCTTTGCGGAACAAGCTTTACAGCAAGGGCAAATTACAGCAATTAACAATTCCGCTCAGTTGGAAAAACCCCAATCTGTCTTTGGCACACAGGGAAGTCTTCAGTAAGATAGTAAGCAGGGCAAACGCCCTGCTTAATTGATTCTTCATATTTTGCAAACAGAAAAAGTTTGTCTCTATTCAATTTATACCTTCAAAAATTATGTCAATAACTTTTGAAAATGTCACCCTAAATGCATATTAATTATCGCTAGAAAATGTCACCTTAGTAATATTCAACGCCTCAATCAGAAGTCAAGCGAAAAGCGGCTTGACATCTGATTGCCGCCATGCTGTGAAGGATATGCCGAGGGAAGAAGCGATGAAGTAAGCAAACACCCTGAATATCCTCGATTAAGCCATTATAGCATGGCGGACGGCGGTTTTATGCCTCAGGAATCAACGAAAAAGTAAGCTATTAACTAGCAGGAGGTAGCCTCCATAAGAAAATTTTTTCCAGCATCTTTAATATTGCTAAATCATTGTCCTCAAAAGTGACCTTTTTTATCAACTGATGACCGTATTTGTAATAATGACTATCATCAGGAATATATTTTTGTTTTTTAGGTTTTGTATTAGCAGGCTTCTTAACTTTTTCCGGCTTGGTAAACGGTACAACGTCATAAACAATTCCGGCAAAAGATGCTCTGACACCAAAAATGGGGCTAACCAGTACGTCAAGTTTACCTCTATGGGGGAGGACGGTCTCCGGTTTGCTGGAGACAAGTTTAAAGGTTTGGTTATAGAAGGAGAAAACTCCTCCGTTATCAAAAGTCCGTTTTTCGATAATACACAGGATGTTTTCAATATTAAGTGCCGGTGATACTTCCCTGTAAGCTCTCTCAGTATTATCAGCATCAACTGCAAAAATAGCATTATACTGTTCAATGTAAGTCTTAAGAAAAGCGTTTGCAGCGTCAATAGTAGAAATATTTTCCAAAGCAAACTCTATGGGAAGCCGGCTTTGTAATGTTTCCCAAAGGCGCTCGATTCGGCCCTTGGCTTGAGCAGATCTTGCCTTAATTAGAGTTATGCCTAGTTGCTTTACAGCCCGGCCAAACTGAGTATCTTTAACTTGAATGCCCTGAAGTTGTTCCTCAATAGTGAGTTTGCCATCCTTTGGAGATAAAAAGATGGTATGTCTATCAGCATATAGACTAACAGGAATACCGTTATTGCTGATTACTGAACGCATAATCTCAAAGTACCCTTGAAGGCATTCATGCTTACACATATATAGAGCAACAATCTTGCCGGTAGCATCATCAATAGCCCCATGTAGGGAGTAATCTTGACCTAAGCCAAGCCAGTCGAAAGGAGAAGCATCAATTTGCAGCATCATACCCTCATAGGCCTTACGTTTCCTTCTACGGTGCTTTTTTGGTGGTCTCCTGGTCTTTGGGCTTTTAATACCTGCAGATGTTAAGATGCCGTGTAAGGCGGAATAACTGATACTAATACCATATTTTTCTCGACCTAATATTTCTTGGAAGTGTTTAAAATTAGCTTTTTCAAAGAGCTTTGAAGATTTTAAATCAATTATGGTTTTCCGAAGTTCTTCACTAATAGCATGGGCTGGGGGCCTTCCAATATTTTTGTGAACAAGAGCGTCAATGCCGTGTTTTTTATACTCCCCCTTTAAACGGATAATATGACGCTTTGAGAGACCCGTTGCTTCTGCTGCCTGTGCTATGGTATAGTTGCTATCTGTTAGAAGCCTGTTCAAGATGTGTGCATGGTTTAATCTTTTTTGTGACAATGTTATCCTCCTATCCATGGTGACATTTTCTCACGATAATTGATAGGGTGACAATATCACAAGATAAACACATTATACCTTCAAAAATTATTGAAAAGATCACCAAATAGTGCTAAAATTAGAAAAACCAAAATCCATATATAACATAAAATTACAAAATGTGACATATAATTTTTTTTAGAATGCGGAGTAGGATGATAATGAAATACGTGTTAGTAGTAGATGATCAACTCAGTATCAGGATTCTTTTGTATGAGGTATTGCGGGAAGCAGGTTATCATGCAAAGTGTGTATCCAATGGAGAAGAGTGTTTAAAAATTGCCAGATCATTCTCCAAACCGTCTTTAATTCTATTGGATTATAAAATGCCGCTGCTAAATGGGATTGAAGTTCTGTCCATGCTGAAAACTGACAGTGCTACGAAAGATATTCCTGTTGTTATGATAACTGCCACAGAAGATATTGAAAATGAGGCTAAAAGGAAGGGTGCCAGCATGGTATTATATAAACCCTTTGATCTTAATAAACTTACGGAATTGTTAAATGGGACCGTAGGACTACAAAAATGATTCCGGTTTTTTTGTTTTAGCCTTACATAACAAAACCGGAGTGAATTTTACCAATCCGGTTTTAGTTGTAGCATATTTTGTATTTATCTGTAACAATAAACATATTTTAGAGAAATTCTATTGTAAATCGTTTTATTGTAAATAACGGTGATAATTTTCCCTGTTTATGCCAGGGTGGACTGCCTGGGAAATGCCTGCGGCAATAGTCTTTCCCACGTTTAAAATTAAATCATCAATTTCTTTTGGGGTTACCACCAAGTTTCCTTCGAAAGGTTGAAACATGGTACTGGACAATTCGTGGGAGAGGTCTGGAGTAATTTTTTGGGCATAGGTAGCCGTCATAATATTGCTGGACCAAAGCTCATTTAGCTTTGCTAAAGCTTCATTAACAATAATTGATGCATGGACCACTGTAGGTACACCAACGGCAATAACCGGTACTCCCATTGACTCTTGATTAATTCCGATGCGTTTGTTCCCTAAACCGGATCCCGGGTTAATTCCGGTGTCCGCAATTTGAATGGTGGTGCTGATACGGGAGATGTTGGCTGCAGCTAAGGCATCCACAGCAATAATCAGACTCGGCTTTACCCGGTCTACTACACCTTTAATAATTTCCGCTGTTTCAATTCCGGTTATGCCCAAAACACCTGGGGCCAGAGCACATACCGGGCGCAGTCCTTCTCCTATTATCTCCGGGGCATATGTGTATAAATGGCGGGTAGCCATGGTTGCATCAATAACATTTGGGCCTAAGGCATCGGGAGTAGCATTCCAGTTACCTAAACCAATTACCAAAATAGTATCTTGTGGGTCTATTCTGATGAGGGATTCAATTTTTTTTCCTAACAATTCGCTTAAATCATCCATAATTTCTTTACTTTCAAAACGGATTCGGGGTGCTTCAATAGTAATGTAAGTTCCTTGAGGTTTACCCATTATTTGGGCTCCTTGTTCGTTTAAAATTGTCACGGTTGTGACATTGGCAAAGTCATAGTTTTCTTTATCCTCTTTTACCCCGGGCACTTCTTGTCTGGTAGTGCCGCGCAGTAATTCATGGGCTTCCAAGGCTAAATCAAGAGATAATCCTAGTTTTTTCAATGTGTCCATAGTACGCATAATTTTAATCCTCCTTTTGCATTTTGTTTTTAGGATAACTTAATTAGGAAAAATTATACTTTAGAATGGAGGAAGGAAAATTATTCTTCAGGGAGAATAAATGAAGGAAAAGCCAGAAATAATATATTGAATTTGGTGGGGGGATTAAGATGCAGGTTAAATGTTCTTTATGCGGTAAGGTTGAGGAAATCACCAAAATTCATAAAGACTATGCCAAATTGGCGAAGAATCAATCGGCTCCATATTTTTGCGAATATTGCTCATTTCGGGTAAAAACTCAGGCCAAGGAAGCCCAGTTTCCCCCAAAGCCAATCTAGCATAGCAACGTGTCAGGGGACGGTTCTCTGACACGCTGTTATCATAATAAAATAAAAGAGATAAAAGTTATATTTAATGCATTCAAAAAAGAATGCATTTTTTTTATTTACTTCCTTTGTTTGGCATTGGAATAGTACATGAAAAACAAAGCGTGTCAGAGAACCGTCCCCTGACACGTTTTTTTTGGTATAGACTGCTTTTTTTGGTGAAATATTAAAAGAGAAAATAATAAACAGGAGGTTGTTGTGTTTAAGCTTATAAAGAATGTACAGTGTTTTACCCCTTTTCAGAGGGGTAAAAAAGATATTTTAGTGATTTTTAATAAAATTTGTCTAATTGAAGATGATATCAATATTAAGATAGTAAAGGATTTATTCACTCTGCCTGAAGGAGAAGTAATTGATGGCTCCGGTTTTTTTGCCATGCCGGGATTTATTGATCAGCACGTGCATATTGCCGGGGGCGGTGGGGAGCAAGGGCCTTTAAGCCGGACACCGGAGATTATGATGAGCGATATCATAAAAGCCGGTGTCACAACGGTAGTAGGTGTTTTAGGGTTCGACAGCGTTACCCGCACCGTTTCCGGACTGTTGGCAAAAGCCAGGGCTTTGGAAGAGGAAGGGATTTCCACCTGCATTTATACCGGAAGTTATGGGGTACCTACCGCTACATTAACGGGACGGGTACTGACCGATATTGCCCTCATTGACAAGGTAGTGGGGGTGGGGGAAATTGCCATTTCCGATCACCGTTCATCCCATCCTTCTTTGGCTTCTTTAAGAGAAATTGCCGCAGAGGCAAGAAGCGGGGGCATGTTAGGAGGTAAAGCAGGAATTGTCCATATCCATGTAGGGGACGGTCGGGAAGGTTTGGATCCGTTATTTCAACTCATTGAGGAATCGGATTTTCCGGTGGAAATGTTCGTACCTACTCATATCAATCGGAATCCAAAGCTTTTTAGCCAGGGGATGAGTTTATTGCGTATGGGGGGAAATATTGATTTAACGGCGGGAGAAAAAAAAGGCGTAAGTGTGCCGGATGCCCTTGCCAGATTGTACAGTGAAGGATTTTCTTTAGATCAGATTACCATTACTTCCGATGGCAATGGCAGCGCCGGCGGGGATGATTCCATTGCTCAGGTACAAGATTTGTTAGAGGATTTCCGTTGGGCAGCATTAGAAAAGGAAATACCCTTTGAAGAATTATTAAAAACTATTACCCTTAACCCGGCGCGGATTTTAAAACTATTCCCCCAAAAAGGGACTTTGGCTCCGGGCAGCGATGCGGATATATTAATTCTCAGACCCCATGATCTTCAGGTGGAGATGCTGATTTCCCAAGGTGAAGTACTAATTAGAGAAGAAAAGCCGGTGAAAAAGGAAACCTATGAAACCAATTGTTAAAAGGCGGTAAGAGGGAATGGATGAAAAGTTTGAGAAAAGAAATGAAGACCATGAACATAAAGGAAACCTGATTATCATCGGAGGTGCTGAAGACAAAAAGGGAGAAAGCGAAATCCTAGAGGAGGTTGTACAAATTTCCGGAGGCGGGAAAGCTCATTTAGTGGTTGTCACTACTGCTACGGAACAACCGGAAGCTGTCGGCCGGGAATACAAAAAAGTTTTTTCCCGATTGGGAGTGAAGGATGTTCATTTGTTAAATATTGATTCCCGAGATGAGGCCAATAGCGAAGAAAATGCCAGGAAACTGCTGAATGCCACAGGGGTTTTTTTTACCGGTGGGGATCAGTTAAGAATTACCAGTATTTTGGCCGGGACAAAAGCTTATGAGGCATTACACATGTCTTTTCGGAATGGAACGGTAATTGTCGGGACCAGTGCAGGTGCTTCGGTAATGAGTAATACCATGATTGTGGAGGGTAACAATAATGATCCGGCTCGTAAATGTACTTTGAAAATGGCACCGGGATTAAACTTTTTAGACGGTGTAATTATTGATCAGCACTTTGACCAAAGAGGCAGATTTGGCCGCCTTCTGTGCGGTGTAGCGGAGAATCCCGGGATTTTAGGCATTGGTATAGATGAGGACACGGCAATCCGGGTATATCCCGATGACCATTTTAAGGTGGTGGGCAGCAATGCTGTTACGGTGATAGATGGGAAAACCATTAAAAGTTCTAATGTTTCAGAGTTGAAACCTGATGAGATTTTGGCCATTACCAACGTTACTGTTCATGTATTGTCCCAGGGATACGGTTTTGATCTAAAAGTGCGGGAAGTATTAAGATTACATTAGAATTGGTTATATTAATTCAAGAATTCAGGATAATAATTTAAGATAATTTGAAGAGAAACAAGAAATGGAAAGTATTAAATTGTAAGTTTCTAATAACTTTAGGAGGCTTTAAGATTGGAAATTAAAGAACAGGATATTTACCGAGGTCGGAATATTTACTGTAATAAGCCGGCAATTAAACTGGTGGTAGATGCAAAGGATTTGGGGGAGATTTCCACTAATGAAATTGCCGGGTTTAATGAGAAGTTAATTAAACATTTTCCCGGATTAAAGAAACATTATTGTTCTTTAGGATATGAAGGAGGCTTTGTTACCAGGTTAAAGGAAGGAACCTATCTTTGCCATGTCACGGAACATTTGATATTGGAACTGGAATGTCTGGCGGGGGATGATGTCTATTTTGGCAAAACCAGGTTGGTTGAGGAACCTTCTTTATATGCCATTATCTATGAATATATTACGGAACAAGTGGGTATTGCATGTGGTCGGGCGGCGGTTCAAATAGTGACCGGCTTCGCCCGGGGTGAGGATGTCCCGGTAAAGACACTTTTGGACAGTATTATGAAGTTATCGGCAGAGACTGCTCTTGGTCCCAGTACCAAAGCAATTTATGATGCCGCCAAAAGAAGAGGTATTCCGGTAAGGCGCTTAGGGACGGAAAGTCTCCTTCAGTTAAGCTACGGAAAGAAAATGCGATTGATAGAAGCATCCCTCCCGGATGGGACCAGCTGTGTTGCCACTGATATTGCGAAGAATAAGGATTTAACAAAGCAATTACTTCAGGATATAGGCATTCCGGTACCGGAAGGCGGATTAGTTTATAGTGAAGATGAGGCTTTATCCTTGGCAGAATCCTTAGGCTACCCTGTAGTAATTAAACCTTTTGACGGGAATCAAGGCCGGGGTGTGATAACCAATATAAGTAATGGGGAGCAGCTAATATTGGCATATCGATCGGCATCTAAGATAAGCCGTGTTCTCATAGTGGAACGGTACATTAAAGGAAATGATTATCGGGTTTTAGTTGTTGGAAATAGGGTCTGCGCAGCAGCGGAAAGAAAACCTCCTTTTATTGTGGGGGACGGAATGCACTCCATTAAGGAGTTGGTGGCCCAGGTGAACAAAAGCAGTGAGCGGGGAGTTGGCCACGAGAAGCCTCTTACAAAAATTCGTCTGGATGATGTAGCAAAACAACTTTTGAAGAGAAGAGGTCTTGACGAAAAATACATCCCGGAAAAAGAAGAAATAGTTTATCTCCGGGAAAACGGCAATTTAAGCACCGGGGGTACGGCCCGGGATTGTACAGATGAGATCCACCCTCAAAACGCAGAATTCGCGGTTCGGGCGGCGCAGAAAATTGGCTTGGAAGTTGCCGGGATTGATATGGTTACGCCGGATATCAGCAAACCTCTCCCAGAAGTAAATGGTGTGGTGTTAGAAGTAAATGCCGGACCCGGTCTCAGGATGCATCTTTATCCTACTCAAGGGAAATCCCATGATGTAGGCGAGGATATCATCAATTTCCTTTATCCTCCTGAAAAAGAAGCAACCATTCCCATTGTTTCTGTAACCGGCACCAACGGCAAGACCACTACAACCCGTTTGATCAGGCATATTATTTCTTTAACCGGAAAAACAGTGGGCATGACCTGTACTTTAGGCAGCTTTGTGGGAGAGAAATGCATATCTTCCGGTGATAATACCGGACCGGCCAGTGCCCAACTGGTATTGTCCTACCGTGAAGTGGAAGCGGCGGTACTGGAAACTGCCCGGGGAGGCATTTTACGAAAGGGATTAGGGTATGACCAGGCAGATGTTGGTGTGATCGTCAATGTCAGTGACGACCACCGGGGCCAGGACGGCATTAATTCGTTGGAGGAATTGGCTTATGTAAAATCGTTGGTGATTGAAGCCCTTAAACCTGATGGTTACGCGGTTCTAAACGCAGATGATCCCATGACATCTTTTTTTATCCAACGTTTAAAAAGAAAAGTTGTTTATTTCTCCCAGAATGCCAGAAATCCTGTAATTGAAAGCCATTTAAGAAGTGGCGGGCAGGCGGTCATCGTCGAAAACTTAGTAGTTTTTCTTCATTGGGAAGGAAAAAAGACACCCCTTATTAATGTAAAGGAAATTCCCATTACTTTTAATGGGATGGCCAGGTGCAATATTGAAAACTCCCTGGCAGCAATAGCAGCCTTAAAAGCCTTAAATATACCGGAAAACATCATTGCCATGGGGTTGATGTCTTTCCGGCCGGATGTGGAAACCAATCCGGGTCGTTTTAATATTTTTGATCTGGGGAATTGCCGGGTGATGTTGGATTATGGTCACAATGTCAGTGGTTACCGGTCAGTTTTCCAATTAATTAAAGGTCTCGGGGCGAAAAGGCTGGTAGGCATTATTGGCATGCCCGGGGACAGGTTGGATGAAAATATTAAAGAAGCAGGCAAAATCTCTGCCGGGGTCTTCTCAAAAATCTATATCCGGGAAGACGGGGACTTAAGGGGAAGAAAACCCGGTGAAGTAACGGAAATTCTTTATCAAGGAGTATTGGAAGGTGGAGGTCGGCCGGAGCAAATAGAGATTGTGTTACCGGAAACAGAGGCTTTAGCTGTTGCAGTGGAAAATGCTTTGCCCGGTGACTTGATTGTCATGTTTTATGAATGTTTTGACCCGGTTTACCAAAAGGTGCAGGAACTAAGGGAAACACGTGTGACAGGGGACGGATCTCTGACACGCTTAGCAGCTATGGAAAATCAAGGGGTAGGTTTAGAAGAACTATCCCGCACCGTTCATTACCACAACTAAATCGGTAAACCATAAGAACTATTTTCATCTTTGAGGTGAAAATAGTTTTTTTATGGAGACCAATTTTTTCCCATTTTTTGTGTCAATTCCGGTTGGACAAACATAACATGTACTGTAGCCACTATTAATTAACAACGGATTTTACCGGATTAACGGTGGTGAAACAAAAATGAAAGGGGATCAAAAATGGGCAATTGTAATCATGACAATGGGATATTTGAGGATATTGTTGATTTAATCATAGTTTTAATTGTCCTTGAATTTTTATGTGGTGTTATTAATAACCACTAATCGGTCAGTCCGAACGGTTTATTCACCTAAGTAATAGAAATACGCAAAACGCGGGCTGAAGGGAGGCTATTTCATGGGAGTCTTAGGCGGATTGCTTGGCAATCATCATGGCGGTTTTGATGATATCATTGATTTGATCATCGTGCTGATTGTGCTTGAATTTTTGTGCAGTTGTGTACTTAATGATCACCGTTGCTAAAAAAACGGCCCAAGGCTGTAACGAACTAATTTCGTTATGGCCTTTTTTATTTTTGATATTAAAAACGGCAGGAAATATTCTAATTTGAGGAAATTGCATAATTCAAAAATATTTTTTAATGATACAATATATTGATCCTATCATCAGTGGCACTACTATATATTGTTACAGGTTATTCAAAAGTGTAATTATGCAATTTGCTCATTTAATTACCTAATATTTTTCGAGATATTTTGAATTTGTATAAGTATAATTTGCGGGACATTGGTTCAAAATATATATCGGAAACCACTCAAAGAAGAGCTGCAGGTTATTGGATTTACCAATAACCCTCCCCCATGAGCTCTTCCTCCGGTTTCTCCTCTCCCAGGTTGCTATAAGCAACCACCTATCCGCAGAACCTATAAGGCATCTGCGGAATTTTTTTCTTTTCAAGGGTAAATCTGTTAAGCAACTTTAATTTATGGAAATATACTTTTTGGAAAGATATCGTGATTTTTCTAACTATATGTTATAATTTGTTGGTAAAGGAGTGAAATTGTTTGCGAGTAATTTCCGGACAAGCCAGGGGCAGAATTCTTAAGGCCCCCCGGGGTTATAAAACCAGACCTACCGCGGACCGGGTAAAAGAAGCAATTTTTAATGTTCTTTCTGCCAAGATTAAGGGCAGTTACGTACTGGATGTTTTTGCCGGTTCCGGAGGACTGGGTATTGAAGCCTTAAGCCGGGGAGCGGAGTACGCTGTATTTATTGAAAACAACAGGGAATCCTGGTTAACTATAAAAAAAAACTTGGCATTGACAGGGTTTGAAACACAGGCTCAGGTTTTTTTAGGGGATTTTGCCCATGTTTTGCCACGTCTGGAGAAAAGATTTGACCTAGTTTTTCTTGATCCTCCTTATAATCAGGGATTAGTTCAAAAGTCAGTTTCTCTAATTATTGACTTAGGCTTACTAAAGGATCAAGGGGTAATTATTATTGAAACTGCCGGCAAACAAAAAGAACTCCCAGTCAGGGAAGAAATAACTTTAAAAAAGGAATCTATTTATGGGGATACCGCAGTTTTATATTACCAATATTATTAGGGGGAATTAGCATGGATATAATGAAGATTTTGGATGAGATGGAAGAACTCGTTGATTCCGGTTCGCGTATTCCTTTAGTTGGGAAAGTATTAATTGATGCCGAAGGACTTTTAGAGTGTATGGACCGCATCCGAGCTTCGTTACCTGAGGAAATCAAACAGGCTAAGTTTCTTAATATGGAAAGGGAAAAGGTTATGTCGGAAGCTCAACGTCGGGCGGACCGTATCTTAGAGGAGGCAACCAACCAGGCTAAAAAACTTATCTCAGAGGAACAGGTTTTACGTCAGGCGCAAATTGAGGCTGAAGAATTACTGGAACAATCCAGAAAAGTATCCAATGAAATTAAACAGGGCGCTCGACTTTATGCCAATGATGTCCTCCACCAATTGGAATTAAATTTGGAAAAAGCACTCTATACCATAAAAAAAGGCAGAGAGGAACTGCAAACACAGCAACAACAACAGCAACTACAGCAGCAGCGTACCGGCACCTAATATCAGCGATGTAAAACATGGAGAATTAGAATACGGAAAATTACTGTACATATAACAACTAAAACTCCCAATATACAAAGGAAAAACGGAATTACCACATAGGACAGAGGCTCTACCGGGGGTTCCGGCACTAACATCTTAATCACGCCAATGGACCGGCTATGGGCCAGAATAGCGGTAAAAAATCCTGCTAAGAGCATGTGAGCGATTCTTGTTAGGAAACAGGGCAAGAAGTGTAAATCAGATTCGCTGATAATTCCTGCAATTTGAGCTTGAATACAGAGGCCGCTCCATCCCATAATCATGCTGGCGGCAACTATTCGCTCTGAGAGAGGGGCCATGCTTTCTCCCGCCATTTTTACTCCTAAGGTCATTTCAAATAGACCGCCGGACAAAGCAGTAATTATGGAATCTGAAAAATGAAAGGGATAAAAAATCAAGGATATTATTTTCTCTATGTAAGGGGATATTCCCAAAATTGCCAGAATTCTTATTAATACCGCAAAGAGAATTATAAATCCTCCGATGGTGGCAAGATTAATAACGGACTTTTTTACGGCATCGCTCATCAGCTTACCTAACGGCCTGCCGTCTTTCTTTTGTGCCTCAAACATAGCTCTGAAACTTCTTCTTAATAAATATTGATAATGAATCTTTTCCCGGTTGTTTTTCTCAGGATCTTTAGTTCCGTAAAAACGAAGCAATACCCCTAAGAGTAAATTAGAGAGATAATGGGCAGTGGCCAGCAAAACACCTAAAGAGGGGTCGTGGAAGATGCCCACGGAAACCGCTACAAAAATAAAAAGCGGACTGGCATTATTGGTAAAAGAAAGAAGCCGTTCCCCTTCCAGGCGGGTGCATAAATTCTGTTTTCTTAGGCTGGTAGTAAGAGCAGCACCAATGGGAAAACCTGATGAATAGCCCAGCGCTACTACAAAAGCTGCAGAACCGGGCAAGTTGAAGATCGGACGCATTACAGGTTCTAAAAGGATACCGATAAAATGCACGATACCTAGACCCAGAAACAATTCTGCTATAATGAAAAAAGGCAGTAAAGAAGGAAAAACTATCGTCCACCATGTGTTTAGACCCAGTGTTGCTGCTTCGTAGGTTTCTTTAGGAAAAACTATCATCGAAACGCAGATTAAAATTGTTCCGATAGGGAGAAGAATTTTCATAGTGATCACCTTTAATATAAATGAATAATTATTATTGCCGGTGCCTGTAAAAGTACTTATACATATATACTTCAATATCTTTATTAATAGACCAAACTATGACTTAGTTCTTGAGAGAGGATTTTTATTTCAGTTGTGGTCTTTTTTTGTGCATATGGGGAGTTTTAACATTATATGAGGAAAGGTTTATTTATAAATTTCGATATTTTCTTAAAATAGGGTTTTGTTTGTGAAAAAAATCATTTATAATAGATATGGTTAAAAAAAGAGGTTTAAAATAATTATCCTATAAGATAATTATGGGAAAAATTATTATAAATTAAATTAATTTATAGGGGGTAGTGTTGTGAAAGTTTTAGTATTGAATTGCGGAAGTTCATCTTTAAAGTATCAATTATTTGATATGACGGATGAATCAGTTTTAGCAAAAGGATTAGTGGAAAAAATCGGGTTAGAGGGCTCCCTGCTCACGCACCGGCCAAAGGATCAGGAGAAAAAGGTAATCAATGCTGACATTCCCAGCCATGCGAAAGCGATTCAAATGGTTTTAGATGCTTTAACCGATAAAGAACACGGTGTTATCTCTTCCGTCAAGGAAATTGATGCAGTAGGTCACCGCACCATCCATGGCGGTGACACCTTCACCGAATCAACTCTAATTGACGATAAGGTAATTGCAGAACTGGAAAGACTGGTTCCATTGGCTCCTCTGCATAATCCTCCCAGTATCTTAGGAATAAAAGCCTGTCAAGAGATTATGCCGGGTATTCCTCAGGTAGGCGTTTTTGATACGGCTTTTCACCAAACCATGCCGGAGTCTTCCTATCTTTACGGACTTCCTTATGAGTATTATGAAAAATACGGCATCAGAAGATATGGTTTCCATGGCACATCCCACCGCTTTGTTTCTCATCGAGTAGCAGAGATTATCGGTAAACCCATGTCGGAATTAAAAATTATTACTTGCCACCTGGGGAACGGTTCCAGTATTGCCGCAATTGATGGTGGGAAAGTGATGGATACTACCATGGGCTTTACTCCTTTAGAAGGCTTAATCATGGGTACCAGGTCCGGCAATGTGGATCCGGCTATTATTAAGTTTATCATGGAAAAAGAAGGTAAGACCATCGATGAAGTTGATGAATTGTTGAATAAAAAGAGCGGTTTCTTAGGCATTTCCGGAATAAGCAGCGATTTGAGAGATATAGAAGAAGCGGCTCAGAAAGGTAATCATCGGGCCCAGTTGGCGCTGGATATGTTTTATCAGAGAGTGCGCCGTTTTATAGGTGCCTTTGCCGCCCAGATTAATGGGGTGGATGTGATCGTGTTTACCGCCGGAATAGGGGAAAATTCCATTGAAATGCGGGAAGCAGTATGTTCCAATTTGACCTTCCTGGGCTTGGAATTTGATTCAGAGGCCAATAAAGTGCGCGGTCAGGAAAGAGAAATTTCCAAGCCTAGTTCCAAGGTAAGAGTATTTGTAATTCCCACTAATGAAGAATTGATGATTGCTCGGGATACGGCAGCACTGGTGAAATAACGGTACTTTCAAAGTGTTTTTCCTTGACATTCTGTCTCCTGGTTTATATAATAAGCCATGGGTTTTCTCTTTGAACCCAAATTATGGGGTGGATGAGAAATGAAAGTCAATGTCAGCAAGATAAAAAATTTCCCAGGAAAGGTCATGGATGTAAAATTTAAAGAGCCCCTTCCTTATCTTTCTATTGATAGGGACGAAATGAAACTCTTATCGCCTTTGGATTTTTCCGGCAAGATAGAGAATTTGGGCGGTCGTTTGCTTTTGACTGGGAATATAAATGTCACGGTGGAGTTATTATGTAGCCGTTGTGCGGAAAACATATCTTTAGAAGTTAATGCTCCTTTTTCGGAAATATTTACCAATCTAAAAACTGTGGCAGAAGAGGAACAGGAAGAAGAAATTTCCTTTTTTTCAGGGGAGGAAATTGATATCACTTCTCATGTAGCCCGGGCAATCTTGTTGGAGCTGCCCATGAAGGTCCTGTGTCATGAAAATTGCAAGGGTCTTTGTTCGGAATGCGGGGTTAATTTAAATCAGGCTAAGTGCCAATGTACTGAGGAAGTTATCGATCCTCGTTTCTTGGTATTGAAAAAACTTGTCAATTTGAGTTCTACCGAAGGGGGTGTTAGCAGTGGGAGCGCCGAAAAGAAGAACATCTAAGGCTAATAAAAGAATGCGCCGTGCAACCTGGAAAATTGCCAAGCCTTCTTTATCTGAATGTCCGCAATGTCATACCTTTAAATTGCCGCATCATGTTTGTCCTGAATGTGGTTATTATAAAGGGAAAGAAGTTGTATCCAAAGCAGAATAAAATAATATCTAAAAGCGTGTCAGGGGACGGTTCTCTGACACGCTTTTTTCTTCAAGAATCTTTCTAAAATCTTTCTAAGTTTTTTCTAAATTGATTTAATCAATGGACATGGGAAATAAGTGTTAGCTATATGATCTTATAAGCGTGTCAGAGAACCGTCCCCTGACACGCGTATTTTTTTCTTGCATAGAATTGCCAACCAGGTTATAATACATTATAATCAGGTAATAATATGAAGTGTTATTAAAAGGTGATAATTGTGAGCGCGCGCTTGAAAGGTCGGCTGAAAAGGCATCAGTACCTGGTTAAATACATAGAAAGCAATCCTTTTGTCACAGACGAGGAATTGTCCCGATATTTGGGGGTTAGTGTGCCTACGATCAGGTTAGACCGGCAAATATTAGGTATCCCGGAAGTACGGGAAAGGGTAAAACATGTAGCTCAAGATGCCCTGCAAAACCCTACTGCTTTAGCCAAGCATGAGGTGGTAGGGGAATTAGTGGACTTGGAATTAAATAAAAGCGGTATTTCCGTTTTAACTGTCACCGATGATATGGTATTAGCCAAGACTAAAATTGCCCGCGGCCATTATTTATTTGCTCAGGCCAATTCCTTGGCCGTAGCTGTGATCGGTGCCAAAGTTGTTCTGACCGGCAGTGCCCGGATTCGTTATAAAAGACCGGTATATGTAGGAGAAAAAGTTGTGGCAAAGGCTATGGTGAAAACGCAAAGAGGAAATACTGTTCTGGTATCGGTGCACTCCAAAGTGGATATGGAAATTGTTTTTAAAGCACAAATTGTTTTATCGGTGCAGGATCATAAGTTTAAACTGACAGGAGAGGGAAAAAGCAAGGATTGAGGACGAGGAGGCTTGTTGATGAAAATTGCTATAGATGCAATGGGGGGAGATCATGCCCCGGGAGAAATAGTTAAAGGTGCTTTACAAGCAGCAGAAGTATACCCTGATTTGGAACTAATTTTAGTAGGACAGGAAGCTGTTTTAAAAAAAGACTTTTCTCATTTACCCCAAAATGTTTCGATACATCATGCTTCGGAAGTTATGGAAATGGATGAATCTGTGGAAAACCTGAGGAAAAAGCGGGATTCCTCAATTTGGGTAGCAACAAAATTGGTAAAAGAAAACCAGGCTGACGCGGTGGTGTCGGCGGGGAGCACTGCAGCCCAGATGGCTTCTGCTACCCTGCTTCTGAAACGAATAAAAGGCATTGACCGGCCTGCCATCTCCACCTTATATCCTACCCTTAAAGGGGGAAAGGTAATCTTGGATATAGGGGCTAATACAAATATTGAGCCAAAACAATTGGTTCAGTTTGCCTTAATGGGTAAAACTTATGCGGAGGTAATCTTAAAGATTCCCCATCCCCGGGTGGCCCTTTTATCTAACGGAACGGAGGAAGGAAAGGGCAATGAGATAGTGGTAGAGGCACATCAATTATTAAAAGATGCTAACTTAAACTTTATCGGGAACATTGAAGGCAGGGATATTCCCGCCGGAGATTACGATGTGGTGGTATGTGACGGATTTGTCGGAAACGTAGTGCTAAAGCTTTCCGAAGGTTTAGCCGGGGCCTTATTTACTCTTCTTAAGAATGAATTTAAAAAAGACTTGCGGGGAAAGGTGGGAGCAGCCCTTCTGATGCCTGGTTTAAAGAATATAAAAAAAATGATGGATTATGCTGAAGTAGGCGGTGCTCCTCTTTTAGGAGTAAAAGGTGTGAGTATTATCTGCCACGGCAGTTCCAAAGCCCGGGCCATTCAAAATGCTGTGCGTGTAGCCAGGGATTGTGTCACAGGACGATTCGTTGAACAGGTGGAAAAATCAATCCTCGGGGAAGGTGGGAACTAACTATGAAAGCAAGGCCCGTAGGCATAGCTGGCTTAGGGTCGTATGTACCGGAAAAAATTCTAACCAATGCCGATTTGGAGCGAATGGTAGATACCAGTGATGAATGGATAAGAACCCGGACGGGTATTTCTACCCGGCATATTGCAGCAAAAAACCAGTCAACTTCAGATTTGGCTTGTGAAGCGGCCAAAGCAGCTTTGGATGATGCGGGGATGGAGGCAGCTGATTTAGATTTAATCATAGTGGCTACTTGTACTCCTGATATGTTGTTTCCGGCCACAGCCTGTATTCTTCAAGAAAAGTTAGGCATAAAAGGGGTAGCAGCTTTTGACTTGGAGGCGGCTTGTTCCGGTTTTATCTATGGGTTGGCTGTCGGGGCCCAATTTATTGCCGCCGGAATTTATGAGAATGTATTGGTGGTGGGGGCGGAGACTTTAAGCAGAATTGTTAATTGGCAGGATAGGAATACTTGTATTCTTTTCGGAGACGGAGCAGGAGCTGTTGTATTAAAACCTGCGGAAAATGGAAGAGGATTTCTTTCCTTTCATTTAGGGGCAGACGGAGCAGGAGCTGATCTCTTAAAGCTGGCGGCAGGTGGGGCAGCCATGCCGGCCAGTGCTGAAACTATTGCCCAGGGGAAGCATTTTTTGCATATGAACGGTAATGAGGTTTTTAAATTTGCCGTACGGGTAATGGGAGATGCCGCTGAAAAGTGTCTGAATAAGGCTGGAATTTCAAAAGAAGAGATTAGTTTTGTTGTTCCCCACCAGGCCAATATGCGTATTGTAGATGCGGCCATGCGCCGTTTGGATCTGCCTTTGGAAAAAGCTTTTATCAACTTGGATAGATATGGAAACATGTCCAGCGCCTCTATCCCGGTGGCTTTGAATGAATTATATCGGGCGAACAGGTTGACTAATGGAGATATCCTGCTTTTAGTGGGTTTTGGAGCAGGACTTACCTGGGGTTCAACAATAATTGAGTGGAGTAAATAGCCGGAAAGCAGAAAGTTGAAAAGCGGCAGTACAGTTAGTTGGCGGCCGGTGAACTGACCAACTGACTCGCTGAAACATGGAGGTGAAATATGTTAAATACAGGGATTTGCCCCTTATTGAATATCAAGTATCCAATTATCCAAGGGGGAATGGCTTGGGTAGCAACGGGAGAATTAGCAGCAGCTGTTTCAGAAGCAGGTGGTTTAGGCATAGTTGCCGCGGGAAATGCTCCTCCTGAGATTGTGCGGCAGGAAATCCGCAATGTGCGCAAAAAAACGGATCGGCCTTTTGGAGTAAATGTTTACTATCTTTCTCCCTTTGTGGAAGAAATAATTCAAATTGTTTTGGAGGAAAAGGTACCGGTGGTTACCACCGGAGCAGGAAATCCCGGCAAACATATTCCTGCATTAAAGGAAAACGACACAAAGGTGATTCCGGTGGTATCTTCACCGGTGCTGGCCAAAAGGCTGGAACGGGCTGGGGCAGATGCCTTTATCGCCGAAGGAATGGAATGCGGAGGTCATGTAGGTGATATCACTACCATGGTCTTGGTTCCTCAGGTGGTGGATGCGGTAAAGGTTCCTGTGATTGCCGCCGGGGGAATTTATGACGGACGGGGTTTGGTGGCAGCATTGGCTTTAGGTGCTCAGGGTGTGCAGATTGGGACACGGTTTATTTGTGCTGCGGAGTGTACAGCCCATGAAAATTATAAGCAGGCCATAATCAAAGCGAAAGACAGGGATACGGTTTTAACCGGCTATGAAGGACATTTTGTCCGAGTGATAAAGAATAAATTGACAAAAGAATTTGAAAGATTAATAAAAGAACAAGCCTCTCCGGAAAAATTGGAAAAACTGGGTACCGGCCGTTTAAAAGCGGCAGTGGTTGACGGAGATGTGGAAATGGGATCGGTTATGTCCGGTCAAATTGCGGCCGCCATAAACAAAATCCAACCGGCCGCCGAAATTATCAATGAAATTATGCATGACGCAGAAACTATTATCAGGAAAGTTAGCAAGGGAACGTGTCAGGGGACGGTTCTCTGACACGCTTGTCTTCCTGTTCAATTGTCCAATTTACCATTGCTAAAGGAGGTTTCTATGACTAAAACAGCATTTGTTTTCCCAGGTCAGGGTTCCCAATATGTGGGAATGGGAAAGGAACTGGCTGAAAAGTATCCTCAGGCAGCGGCAGTTTTTTCCGAAGCGGATCGAGTTTTAAGCATCCCTTTGACTGAACTCTGTTGGCAGGGTCCTGAGGAAGAGTTAAGAATTACATATAATACCCAACCGGCTCTTCTTACCACCAGCATTGCCTGCTTAAGGGTGCTTTGGGAGCATGGGATCAAAGCGGATTATGTAGCCGGACATAGTTTGGGGGAATATTCCGCCCTGGTAGCTGCCGGATCTTTGGATTACCATGAAGCCCTTCGTTTAGTGCGTTTTCGGGGAGAAGCCATGACTCAGGCGGTACCGGCCGGGGAAGGGACAATGGCGGCTGTATTAGGTATGTCAACAGAGCAAATCCGGGAGCTTTGTACAAAAGCCAGTGCCTTAGGACTTGGGGTGGTAGAACCGGCTAACTTTAATTGCCCGGGGCAGGTAGTGATTGCCGGAAACACAACGGCGGTGGAAAAGGCGGTGGATATGGCTAAAGAAATGGGGGCAAAACGAGCAGTGATGCTTTCCGTGAGCGGGCCTTTCCATTCCAGTTTGCTGGCTCCGGCCCGGGAAGCCATGGGAAAGCTCCTGAAAACGATAGAGGTAAAAGATGCTGAGATTCCTGTGGTTTCAAATGTTAATGCCCAGATAATCAAGGATAAGGATAAAATAATTGACGCCCTGACGAACCAGGTGAACAGCCCTGTATTATGGGAGGATTCGGTGTGCGCCTTAATTGAGGCCGGAGTGAAAATTTTTGTGGAGGTGGGGCCCGGAAAAGTACTTTCCGGATTAATAAAAAAAATATCCAAAGAAGTCAGAATTCTTAATGTGGAAGATTTGGCTTCACTGGAAAATTCTCTTGCACTTTTAAAGGAGTGTGGCTAAAATGGGTTTAGTAGACAGGGTAGCTCTGGTTACAGGCGGTTCTCGGGGTATAGGTAAAGCTATTGCCTGGGAATTAGTTGGTCAGGGCTGTCAGGTAGGAGTAAATTATATAGATTTTGACCAAAATAAGGAACAGGCAGAAGAATTAGTGGCGGAGATTATCCAATCCGGAGGTAAGGCTTTTGCCGTTAAGGGTAATGTGGCGGACCCTTCAGAAGCAGATGCTATGGTTCACCAGGTAGTGAACCATTTTGGCCGGATTGATATTCTGGTGAACAATGCAGGTATTACCCGGGATACTCTTTTAGTGCGCATGAAGGAAGAAGACTGGGACGCGGTAATTGATGTAAATCTCAAGGGCACCTTTAATTGCTGTAAGTCCGCAGTTAAATTCATGATCAAGCAAAAGTACGGAAAAATTGTAAACATAGCCTCGGTGGTTGGCTTGATGGGTAATGTCGGTCAGGTAAACTATGGAGCAAGTAAAGCAGGCATAATTGGTCTAACCAAGTCATTGGCCCGGGAGCTGGCCGGGAGAAATATAAATGTAAATGCAGTTGCTCCGGGTTTTATTGAAACGAAAATGACGGAAAGCCTGCCGGAAAGTGCCAGAGAGAATTTAGTCAGGCAAATTCCCCTGCAGAGATTGGGTAAACCGGAAGATGTAGCCCATCTGGTAGGATTCTTAGTATCTGATAAAGCGGCATACATTACCGGACAGACCATACCTGTGGATGGTGGTATGGTTATGAATTGATAATTATCTATCCCATCTTCCATTCAATTTTTTGAAAGGGGGTGAATTAGTTGTCCGTATTCGAAAAAATTAAACAAATCGTTGTCGATCAGCTTGGTATAGATGACGAGGATCAAATAACATTAGAAACTTCATTTAAAGATTTAGATGCTGACTCCCTTGATGTGGTTGAATTAATTATGGCTCTCGAAGAGGAATTCGATATTGAAATCCCTGATGAGGATGCAGAAAAATTAACCACAGTCGGTGCTGTCGTTGAGTACGTTAAGGATAAGCAAAAGGCTTAAGTTAATTAACCGGTCAATTATAGTATTAATACTAAATTGATAAGATTTTTTAATCTTTAAAAAGCAAGTTAAGTAAATTAGATCCCCGTAGCTCCACTACGGGGATTTTTCAAAAATAATAGTAGGGATATAGGAATTGGGGGGTAAAAATGCAATTACCTGCGCTGATTATTGATAAACTTGTGGCCAAATTGCCTATTATTCAAGGAGGTATGGCAACGCGCATATCTACTTCACGGTTGGCTGCTGCAGTAGCCAATGAGGGTGGAATCGGCATTATTGCTGCAACAGGCATGTCTCCGGGTGAGTTAATTCAAGAGATCAGGATGGCACGGAAGCTGACATCGGGAATTATTGGAATTAATGTTTTGTTTGCTGTGCGGGATTTTGCCCTATTAGTGAAGACCGCTTTGGATGAAGGCATAGATTTGGTCATATCCGGAGCAGGTGTTGCCCGTGACATGTATAAATGGGGAAGGGATGCTCAAACACCCATTGTACCCATCGTATCTTCCGCAAAACTTGCTTCCATGGTGGAAAAAATGGGTGCTTCCGCCGTAGTAGTGGAAGGAAAAGAGGCAGGAGGCCATTTAGGTACCCATCGGTCGGTTCGGGAAATTGTGCCCGAGGTCAGGGTTGCGGTGGATATTCCGATAATAGCTGCCGGTGGAATCATAGACGGCAGGGATATTGTCGATGC
>DUPU01000192.1 GCA_012838175.1 Clostridia bacterium | reverse complement strand
ATCGGTAAGCATGCCGCATTTTTTAATGGCAAATTCCAAATGGTTTTCCCCCTGGGAGGTTACAGAAAACATCCCTTCACCCAGGTTTACCAGGGAAAACATCCCCAGTTGGCCGGGCATGGGTGTAAAGGGCTTCTTCCCATCCTTGGTGCTTACATAAAATGTTTTAATGTCCGGGGTCTCATCCACGATTTTAAAAACCGTCCCCAAAGTCGGCACCAAAGGATTGCTGTGTTCATGATTGTTTCCACAGCTGCAATTACTCATTGACAGGCACCTCCTTCAACTGATCGATAAACAGGGTAATGTCCACATTAACCGGACATTTCGCCACGCATCGCCCGCAGCCGACACAGAGGTTTTTGCCGTATCTTTCATTGAAGTATTCCAACTTGTGCAGGAACCTGTTCCTAATCCGTTCTTTTTTACTGGGACGGGGATTGTGTCCCCCAGCCATCCGGGTATATTCGGAAAACATACAGGAATCCCAGCACCGGAATCTATAACCCTCATTGCCCTTATTCTTCACATCAATGTCAAAGCAGTAACAGGTGGGGCAAATATAGGTGCAGGTGCCGCAGCCAATACATTTCCGGCTGAAATTTTTCCATATCTCACTCTCAAACATTTTCGCCAATTTCTGAGGCACACCGGTCATGTCAACCTTTAATGTGCATGCTACCTGAGGAACGGTAACCTCTCCTTCTCCCAACAAGTTCTGCCATTTGGCTACCAATTTTTCCCCGGCTTCCGTCTGGGCTTCCACCCCGTAGAAATCACCTAAATCATACATCTGTACATCAGCTGCTTCATGCTGAGAGGGATTTAAGCCCATAGAGTCACAAAAACAAGTAGGAGCGGTTTTGGTACAGCCGATACAAACGGTTACTAATTTATCCCGCTTATTTTTATAATACTCATCCACAAATGTTTTTGTCAAAAACACATCATCCATGCATTTAATACTCTGCATATCGCAAGGCCGGAGGCCGAAAATCACCTGTTGATCCCCTTCGTTATGCACGGTCAGATCTGTAACTTCCTGATTGGACACTTTATAAGAATACATTTTCTCGGTATGGGGAAATAAAGCATCCTTCGGAGGCAGCAGAGTATTTATGGCTTCAAAATCCAGCGTTCCTTCACTGCCCCAGGGGGCAAATTTGCTAACCCCGTTTACTTTCATGGGTACCAGAACCTTTGATTCCTGAGCAAGAATCTCAATCGCTTCATTCAACTTATTTTTCGCTAATGTTTTCACTGCTTGCCACCTCCCTTACATAAATTCTTCCGGATCGTCTTCACTATATAGTCCCAGGGGCGGTTTTACTTCCGGATCAACTCCTGCCTCATAGGGTCCGAAAAGCTCATTTAGGTCTTTAATCAGCTTACGGTTCAATTCCATTAAGGGTAATCCCATGGGGCACACCCGTTCACATTCCCCGCACTCAATACATCTGTCGGAAATATGGAAGGCCCGGGTTAATCCAAACACCTGGTTTTCCGCCCGGTTATTCTGTTTTCCCTGCCAGCCTACTCTGTATTGATCCACATAACACTCCCGACAATTGCAGGCAGGGCACGCATTACGGCAGGCATAACAGCGAATGCACTTGTCAAACTGCTTCGCCCAATACTCGTATTTTTCATCGGGAGATTTCTTTTCCAGTTCATTCACGGCATCAAACCGTTCCGGCTTGTCGCTTTCCGGTACTTTTTCTCCGATTAGTTCATCAAATACCACCGGGTTGGGGTGAGTACACTCCCGGCATTTTTTCGCGGTCTCACCTGTATCCGGGTCTTTCATCCCGGCACAAGGGATACCGATTAAATAGACATTTTCCCTTTTGATCTGGTTGTCCTGAAGCAGTCTGTTAACTGCCCGGGAATCGCAGCCCCGCACAAATAAACCGATTTTACCTTCCGGGTATTTATCATCCAGCAAATACTTGGCCGTTCCCGCGAGACAAAATTCATCCCAAATCAAACGATCGCAATCCTCAGCTGAGGTAATGAAAGCCGGAGGAGACTGGTAAGGAAAGCGGCCTTTTTCCCACCCGATGACATAAACTACTTCCCCTTTTTCAAAAAGTTTCTTGGCAGTTTCCCGCATTTTTGCAGTAAGATCACTCATTCGGCTTCCCTCAACTTTCTGTTCGGCCCAAGAGCCTTAATATCTTCACTTAGACTAATCATAGTCTGCTTAAATTTGTCCGCTTCCGAACCGGAAATCCACCGGGCTTGGAAACGATTGGGGTCCACGCCGTTATACTCTAAAAATCTTTGCATCAAGAGGAAGCGACGGCGGGTAAAATAGTTACCACTAACATAGTGGCAGTCTCCCGGGTGTCAGCCGGCCACCAAGACGCCATCTACGCCCTTCTGAAATGCCCTTAATACAAATTGAGGATTTACCCGACCGGAGCAAGGAACCCGTAAAACTCGAACATTTTCCGGGTATTTCATGCGGTTTAAACCGGCTAAATCAGCCCCGGCATAAGCACACCAGTTACAGCAGAAAGCCAAAATTTTCGGCTCCCAATTGTTCTCTACAGACACAGCGCATCCACCTCCTCTAGGATTTGAGCGTTGGTAAAGCCTTCTAAATCAATGGCCCCGGGCCGACATGCCGCAGTGCAGGCACCACAGCCTTGGCACAAACCGGAATTTACAGTGGCCACTTGTCTTTCTATGGTTTTTCCATGTTCTCTTTCTTGAATCGTTTTAAGTTCGATGGCTTTATACGGACAACAGGGTATACACATACCGCAGCCGGAACACTTCTCTTCATTCACCTTGCTGATCATGGGGTCTGCTTCCATTTCATTCTTGCTAAAGAGGGCACAGACCTTTACTGCCGCCGCACTGGCCTGGGATACCGTATCCGGAATATCCTTTGGTCCCTGACAGGCTCCCGCTAAGAACACACCCCCGGTATGGGTTTCCACCGGCCGTAGTTTCGGATGAGCTTCCTGGAACCATCCGTCCTTGTCAGTAGAAAATCCTACAATACCGGCAATTTTATCAGAACCTGCAGAGGGAACCATAGCCGTAGCCAAAACTACCAAATCAGCAGCTACCGTAACATTTTTTCCGATTAGGGAATCCTCTCCCTTACAAATCAGTTTGTCCCCTTCCGGATAAATCTTGGATACACGACCCCTCAGATATACCGCACCGTCATCCAAGGTTTTGTTATAAAACTCATCGTAAGCCTTACCCGGAGTTCTCACATCCATATAGAAAACATAGGCTTGGGAATCAGGAATCTTATCCAAGACCTGATGGGCATGTTTTGCCGTATACATACAGCAGGCACGGGAACAATACTCTTTTCCTTTTACATTGTCCCGAGATCCGACGCATTTAATGAAAACAACGGTTTTAGGTTCCTTCCCGTCAGAGGGACGAATAATTTTCCCTCCGGTAGGCCCGGAAGCATTGGCCATCCGTTCAAAATGAAGACCGGTGATTACGTCGGGATACTTCCCATAACCATACTCTCCATATGCCTTTTCCCATTCAAACAAATCAAAACCGGTAGCCATAACAATGGCGCCAAATCTTTCGGTAATAATTTCATCTTTATCGTCATAGTTAATCGCACCGGTAGGACAAATTTTGGCACAAACACCGCATTTTCCTTTGACCAGCTTCCGGCAGTTAACCGGGTCAATCACCGGCTTGCTGGGTACCGCTTGAGCAAAGGGTTTATAAATACTGGGTCTTTTCCCCAATCCTAAGTCATATTCACTGGGTACTTTGGAAGGGCATTTGGTTTCACAAAGACCGCAGCCGGTGCACTTGGAATAATCAACATACTTGGCTTTTTTTCTGATAGTCACATCAAAGTTTCCAATATAACCTTTTACATCTTCAATTTCTGAATAAGCAAGTAATTCAATATTCGGATGCTGCGCCGCAGCAACCATCTTGGGTGTGCTAATTCAGGCAGAGCAGTCCAAAGTGGGGAAGGTTTTATCTAACATCGCCATTTTCCCCCCGATGGTTGCCTCTCTTTCCACTAAAGTCACTTGATAGCCGGAATCGGCAATATCAAGGGCCGCCTGCATCCCGGCAATACCCCCGCCAATAACCAAAGCTCGCTTAGTAATCGGAATAGTAGAAGTAAATAATTCATAGTTCCTGGATACTTTGGCTACAGCCATCCGGACTAAATCAATGGCCTTTTGTGTAGCCTTTTCCTTATCCGTATGCACCCAGGAGCATTGCTCCCTTAAATTGGCCATTTCCAAAAGATAGGGGTTTAAACCTGCACTGTCCAAGGTCTTCTGAAAAGTTGGCTCATGCATTCTGGGGGAACAGGAGGCCACAACAATCCTGTTCAGATTATGCTCTTTAATCGCATCCCTGACTACCCCTTGGCCAGGTTCGGAACACATATACTTGTAATCCATGGCAAAAACTACATTAGGCATGGATTTAGCTGCTTCAGCCACCTTTTCCACATCAACAGTGGCAGAAATATTGGTACCACAATGGCAAACAAATACACCTACACGTCTCATGCTTCTTCCCTCCTTGCGCGCCCAAATACTTCCTGAATTAATCCCTCTGCCGGTACAAAATGCTTAGAAAGTCCCACGTCTTTCCCGGAACAACCAAAGGACAAAGCCATTAATTCCGTAAAGTAAAATACGGGGATGTTAAAATTAGTACCTTTATTAGCGTTAATTTGTTTTTGTCTCATATCCAAATTTAAGCCACACAGAGGGCAAGCAGTAGCAATGGCCTCTGCTCCGTTAATCTGCGCATTTTTCAAGATTTCATAAATCATGTCTTTTCCCACACTGGGCTTGGTCACTACATGACTGGCCCCGCAGCATTCGGTTTTAAAACTCCATTCTACCGGTTCCGCCCCAATAGCTGCCATAATATTATCCATGGTCATTGGATTTTCCGGATCATCACTCTGCACAATCTTCGGCGGACGAACCAGCAGACACCCGTAATAGGAAGCCACTTTCAATCCGTTCAAAGGTTTGGTCACTTGGGCTTTAATTCTTTCCAGGCCAATCTGTTTCCCAATTACATCAAGTAAGGAAAAAATTTCCGCCTTAGCTTGGTAATCCATTTCAATAATATCGCTGATCTTTTTCTGCATTTCCTCGGAGGATTTAACCGCCTCCGAAGTGGCCTTACATCGAGCAAAACAAGCAGCACAAGGAACTGCAACCACCTTCATTCCAGCTTTTTCTGCAATGGCCAAGTTTCTGGCCGGCAAAGACAGCGCCAGCATATGATTGGTTAAATGGGCTGCCGAGGCACCGCAGCAGTTCCAATCAGGTATTTCCCATAAATCAAGATCTAATTTTTTTGCCACCAGTTTGTTGGACAAACCAAATTCAATTCCCGTAGCATCTAATGAACACCCGGGGAAATATGCATATTTCAAGACTACTCCCTCCCCTCAAGGCACTTTTCAAAGATCCTTCGCATAGCTTTTCTGTTCTTAATCCGTCCAGGTATTACATGAGCCTTTCCTGATAAGAACAGATGAGGAACCGAATCTACATCCTGGAATAGTTTCCCTGACCTTAAATTATATAGGGCACTTAACAGCACTTCCGGAGATTTGCCAAACATTTTCAAATTGAAAAGAAAAATATCATTGAATACATCAATATTTCTCTCCGCAATAATGCCCTTCTTTTTCGCCAGTTGACGTGTGGTTTCCATCAATGTAGCCAAATCTACATCTCTTGGACACCTAGTACTGCACGTTTGACAAGTAGCACATAACCAAATGGTACGAGACTTAAGAGCTTCTTCCAGCATGCCCAGTTGCAATAAGCGAATAATCTGCCGGGGAGTTTTGTCCATAGCAAAGGCTACGGGGCATCCGGCAGAACACTTGCCGCACTGGTAACAATCAGTAATATTTACGCCGGACTTTTTTTGCAATTCTTTGATTTCTTCATGATTGCGCTTTGCGGCAATTGATAGATCCATTCCCTCCATACTTTACCCCCTCTTTCTAGGTTGATTTTTATATATAAGGTAACATATTTAAATTATTTGCTTTAACAATACTTTAAAATAATCAGAATAAGAACAAAAAATCCATCACATTTAAGCAAAACAAAAAACGATTTAAATTACAATACCTCAAATATAATACATCATATTATATATTTTTTCCACATCTTTGAACTATTTGCCCAGGCTTTGCTCTTTGTGTATTTTATCACATATGTCCTTCTCATCTCAAGTCATATGAAAAAACCAACAAAGATACAAACAAAAAGGACAAAATTTTCGTTAAACGCAATATTCGACAAAAAACTATTTTTCGTGGATATTTTATTTTAACATACAAAATCACTAGCGTTGCATAAAAACTTTTTTAAAAGTTCAACCCACTATATTTCTAAGCATCATTTTGATAATAATTGAATTTTTGTAATAAAATAACACATGGTTTTTTCTATTGTAGGTCAAGTGAGT
>DUPU01000191.1 GCA_012838175.1 Clostridia bacterium | reverse complement strand
GTCTCTTTTTAAGTTCACCCACTGCTACCAAGGTGGCATTCCCCGACATATAAAGCTGTCTGGTTGCAGTAGTGGTTCCACAAAGAGGCGTTAAATGAGTATCCATAATATAAGGATGAACTTTTTCCATGGGCAGCCCCAATTCCTCAGCAACAATCTGACATAAAACCGATGCCTGGCCTCCACCTAAATCAGGCACACCCGCGCGCAAGGTAACGGTTCCGTCCAGTTCAATCCTAAGCCCCACTCGGGAAGAATCATGGAGAAAACATAATCTGCCATAGCTCATCATGCCAATGGCCATACCCCAGCCAATTTTTTTACCGTCAATATAATCTGGTTTTGGTCCTTTTGCTTCCAAGGCCTGCCAAACTTTCTTGGCGATTTTTTCTAAAGCGATATGTCCTTGGGGAATAAAGCCTGTGCACAGTTCATCACCGTTTCTCAAGCAATTCTTCAGGCGAATTTCTAAAGGTGATAATCCTAATTTTGCTGCAGCCTCATCCATTTGAATTTCAGAGGCAAAATTGACTTGGGGAACGCCAAAACCACGGTTAGCACTGGTAAATGTATTATTAGTAAGGGCAGAAATGCTGTCTACTTTTATATTGGGGATATTATAACAACCCGGTGCATTAAAACTGGAATACATTTGCACCCACGGTGTAAGATATGTATAACCTCCTGCATCTAAAAGGATTTCGGCTTGTTGAGCAATTAATTTTCCTTCTTTTGTAAAACCACTTTTATATCGCATTACTTCCGGGTGTCTTTTGGAATGAGATTCAATGGATTCTTCCCTGCTCCACGTCATTTTTACCGGTCTTTTCGTTTTCCAGGTCAGAAGGGCTAAGAATACTTCCACCGTAATATCTTCTTTTCCTCCAAACCCGCCTCCCATAGGTACACCCAAATTACGCACCTTATTATGAGGTAACCCCAAAACTTTTGCCACTGTACGATAATGCTCCAAAACTTGAGTTCCCACCCGCAAATTAATTACTTCATTTTCATCTATCCAGGCAACCCCGCTTTCTGTTTCCAGATAAACATGATCTACAGCAGGTGTATAATACTCGTTTTCAATAATAAGATCAGCCTCTTTAAAAGCCTTTTCCACCTCACCCTTCTCAATATGACATTTCATTACTTGATTGGTATTATCTTCGCTGCTTACAAGATAGGCCCCCGGCTTCAATGCTTCCTCCGGATCAAATACCCCCGGCTGAACTTCATAATCTACTTTAATTAACTCACAGGCTTCTTCCGCTATCTCTTCCGTTTCGGCAGCAACTAAAGCCACTGCTTCCCCTTTAAAACGAACTTTGCCGTCAGCCAATACCTTATATAAGCCTTCAAAACCGCCCCCTACATCCTTCATTTGACCGAATTTCGTTACATCAACATTTAAGGGTACGTCCTTAGCGGTAAGCACGGCATGCACACCAGGTAATGCTTCTGCTCTCTTGGTATCAATTGACTTGATGATGGCTGCAGGATACTCACTCCTCAAAACTTTCCCATATAACATCCCCGGCAAAGTAAAATCATCCGAATATAACTGCTCCCCTTTCGCTTTAGCCCAAGCATCATGACGCGGCGCAGGCGTCCCAACAATTTTATAATTGTTCACAAAATCGCCTCCCTAGTCTTATTCCTGTTTTCTTATTTTTTCAGCAACATCAAAAATAGCATCCACAATTTTTTTATAACCGGTACAACGACAAAGATTACCGGAAATAGCCTTTTTTATTTCCTCTCGGTCAGCTCTTCCTCCGTTGTCAATATAAGCTTTTCCCGCCACAATCATTCCCGGTGTACAAAAACCACATTGAATAGCCCCGTGTTCCACAAAAGCCTTTTGCAGTCTTTTAGTTATATCATCACACACACCTAAGCCTTTATCAGTCCAGACAGTTCCTCCGTCCGCCTGGGCCGCCAGGGTAATACATGACTTTACAGCTTGGCCGTTAAGAATTACGGTACAGGTTCCACAATCCCCCATTTCACAACCACACTTAACATCATAGAAGCCTTGGCCTCGCAAAAACCTAAGCAGACTCAATTCTGGCTTAACTTTAGCGTTAATTTCCGTACCATTGACCGTAACCGTAATATTTATTTCATTCATTAGTAAATCCCCCCAATCTTTTGCAGTGCCCTTTTTACGACCACAGACGCAACAGTTTGACGATACTCTCGACTTGCTCGAATATCACTAATAGGAGAAATATCCTCATGAATCCTGCTCGATGCTTTTTCAATAACTTTATCTGAAAAATCTTGCCCCATAAGCAACTTTTCAACCGTTCTTCCCCGCACAGGAGTAGGAGCCACAGAACCAAGGGCAATTCTAACCTTTTTTATCTTTCCTGACTCAATTTCTAAAACGGCAGCAGCACTGACAATAGAAATAGCCATGGCATTTCTTAACCCTAGTTTAATAAAATGACTATGACTATTAGCCGGGTTCTTGGGAATTTCAATCTCCTTTATCATTTCTTCTGGTTTAAGTGCCGTCATATTTACCCCTGTGAAAAACTCATCTATAGGTATCTTTCTTTCTCCACTTTTACTTACTGAAACTACTACCGCATCCAATGCCAGTAAAGGAGGTGCTGTATCTGCGGCCGGAGATGCGTTAGCAATGTTTCCGCCGATGGTAGCGCTATTACGAGTGGTAGGATCAGCAAAATTTCTTGCTGCGTCAACTAACGCAGGAGCATACTTTTTTAGGATATCTGATTTTTCCAAATCCGTTATTGTGGTTAGGGAGCCTATAAAAATCTTTTCGTCTGTTTCCTGAATATAGCGAAGTTCCTTTAAGTTCCTAATATTAATTAAAGTTTTGTTATTTATTTTTTTATATCTAATGAAAGGCAGTACATTGGTAGCACCGGCAACAAGACATGCATTTTCTTTTTCCTGCTGTAATGCTTCCAATGCTTGGTTGAGAGTAACAACACTTATGTAGTTAAAACTCTTCAATTCTATCCCTCCTAGACTATAAACGGCTTCTTGCCCAAATTGGAAACCGCTTACTAACTAAATTTTCTCAGATAAAATTTCTTGCCCTTATATAAGATTTCCTGAATCTTTTCTTTTTCCACCAGTTCTTTTACAACTTCCCACCCCAGCCTTGGTTAACAACTCAGATATTCCAATTCTTTTAACTTAATAAGTTCTTTGCAATATCACCTTCCCTTCCCAAAAATTAAGCTTATTAACTGCTAAGCTTTCTGTTTAGATGAATTTCAGCCTTGGTATAATCCTCTACCCTCCCATCATCACAAAGAGCGGCAAATTCCGGATCAATCGGCAGCCGGGCTAAAATAGGAATACCGGTCTCCTGAGAAACCTCCTCTATCCTGCTTTCTCCAAATAGTTTTATTATTTTCTTGCAATCGGGACACTCCAGGTAACTCATATTCTCCACCAGTCCGATCAAAGGCACATTCAGCATTTTAGCCATCTTAATAGACTTAGTCACAATTAATTTTACTAAATCCTGGGGAGAGGAAACCACCACAATCCCGTCCAGAGGAAGGGACTGCATAATTGTCAAGGGTACATCCCCTGTACCCGGAGGTAAATCTATTAACAAATAATCCAAATTACCCCATACCACATCGGTAAAAAACTGTTTCACCGTATTAGAGAGAATAGGACCGCGCCATATCACCGGGTCATCCTTTTGTTCCATTAAAAGATTGATGGACATCACTTTTATCCCCCCGGCGGTAACTTCCGGTATAATTCCAACGGGACCGGTTTTAGCCATTTTGCTATTTAAACCAAAAATCTTAGGAATACTAGGACCGGTAAAGTCAGCATCCAAAATACCCACTTTCTTTCCACTTTTGTTTAAGGACATTGCCAACAAGGAAGTAACTGATGATTTCCCGACCCCGCCTTTTCCGCTCATCACCGCGATAACCATACCAATACTGCTTAAGTAATTTACCTCCACCTTTTCAAATTTAGACTCTTTTCCTATACTGCAATTCATTAATAATACCTCCCGTAAACATCAACTCTGTTATTTAAAATTACTGCTTACATACTTTTTGGCATATAACCTACAGCATCCCGGCATAACAAGCTTTTCCAATGTACCATTCATCCAAGCATCCAAAACATTCTGCACAGACCCGCTAATCCAAGGAATAACCTTGATTCCGTTTCTTTCTATAATGTTTTGCATATACTCACTTATTGCCCCGCAGATTATTATCTCAACAGACTCCTCTTTTAACATTTCTATCATTTTTACAATACATAAGGTGTTAAAATAAACTTCTTTCCTATTCTTTAAAAAATTATCCTTAATCAATACTATCTGCAATTGCTTGGAATTATCAAATATTACAGAAATTCTGTCTTCAAAAACAGCTAAGGCCAGTTTCATAACAAATTAATCATCTCCTTAAGTTAGGTTTCTCCAGTGGTCCTATTAAATTTTTTAGCATAAATCATGCCAAAAAAATCATCTGTTTAAGAAAATAGCTCCAAGCCTGGTAAACTGGGTTCATGTATGTAAATATGCTTAAATTTTGTTCCATATATTTTTGACATAAATAAAAAAATGGGTTCATTTTAGACCCATTAATAAATCAGGAATAAAATAAACCCATATTAGATTTCAGTTCTTTTTATCTGATATTTTTCAATCATCCGTCTTAACGTCCCTTTAGAAATACCCAGTTCCCGGCAGGTAGCCATCTTTTTCCAATTGTTTCTTTCCAATGCTTCTATTACGGCTGCTTTTTTAATTTCTGTCAGTGTCCCCTTTCCCTGATTCTTACTAAATGTAACAACAGATCGGTTATGAAATTTTTCCGGCAAGTGTTCCGGCAAAATCATTCCTTTATGACAGAGAATAAAGGCATATTCAATAATATTCTCCAATTCCCTGATATTTCCCGGAAAATCGTATTTCATCAAAATGGAGAGAGCTTCCGGGGAAAGGGCTAAAACTTGTTGCCCCTTCAACTTATTAAAACGCATGATAAAATGATTGGCAAGGAGGGGAATATCCTCTTTTCTATCCCTTAAAGGAGGAACTTTTAATTGAACCACATTAATTCGGTAATATAAATCCTGCCGGAACTTTTCTTCCTGTACTAACTGTTCCAAATCTTTATTTGTAGCTGCGATGATCCGTACATCAGCTGTTACCGGGCGGACCCCTCCCAAAGGAGTATAAGTCTTTTCCTGTAAAACTCTTAAGAGTTTCACTTGGAGTGCAGGGGATACATCACCTATCTCATCAAGAAAAAGAGTCCCCCCCTCCGCCAGGGAAAAATAACCCGGCTTATCTTTTTTGGCATCGGTGAAAGCTCCTGCCTTATACCCAAATAACTCCGATTCCAATAAAGTATCGGGTAATGCCCCGCAGTTGACTGCCACTAATTCCTTGTCCTTTCTTCTACTCAATTGATGAATTGCTCGTGCTAAGAGCTCTTTTCCTGTGCCGCTTTCTCCCAATAACAGAACGGTACTGTCACTTACGGCTAACTGAGGCAGGATTTGAAACAGCCTTTGCATTTGAGAGTTTTTGCTTACTAAATCAAAAAAACTGTATGACTTTTGTAATTCCTTTCTGAGCTCGGTAATTTCCGACTCATCACGAAAAGTCTCTACCCCGCCGATTATTTTTCCATCTTTGTTTTTGAGGGGTGAAGCACTGATACTTATCGGCACTTTATTCCCGTCCGGCCTGATGATATATATGGACCTATTGGTAATCGGAGTACCTGTTTCAATACTTTGTTTCAAAATACATGAACCATCACAAATATCGGAATGAAAAATATCCCGGCACAGGCACCCTAAAGCATCCTTTTTTTTAACTCCTGTAATTATTTCCGCAGCCCGATTAAAGGTGGTTATCCTCCAATCCAAATCCACGGTAAAAACCCCGTCAGCCACACTATCCAATATCTGCACCGATAATAAATTATCCTGATTCATACCTAAATCTCCGTTAAAATATTCTTTCTTTCATTTTACAAAAAAATCTGAGAATAAGGAAATACTTTTATCCAACCCTTGAATATAATAAATGAACAGAAAAATGAAGGAATATTTTATCTTTAAGAGAAATTAAATTATAAATATTTCAAAAATTTTGCCTTAAAAAAATTTCAAGGAGGTGTAGACATGTCCCTTAAAGATTTATTGGAAAAAAGCAAAAAAGAAAAAGAAAAAAAGGCACGCAAAAAAACAGCTAAAAATATTGCACTTGGAACCGCCATCGGAACCGCAATAGGAGGCGCTCTGGGTATTTTGTTTGCCCCAAAATCAGGGAAAGAGACCAGAGAGCAAATCTCCCAAGCTACCAAAGATACTGTTCAAAAAGCTAAAACTAAGGTTGACGAAGCCAAAGAAACAATTAATAAGGTTACTAAGGAAGTAAAAGAAAAAGCATCTTTAAGTAAAAAAGACCAAAAAAAAGAAGCAGCGCCAACCGGGGAAAAACCTAAAGAAAAATCCGGGCTAGATTCTTAATTTGAGCCTTTAAGGCAGACTGAAGGTGTATTGAATGTATATTTCACTGCAAGATTTATGTTTAATCATTTTAGTTTTACTGGCCATATGTGTAGGAATTTATTTTATAATTACATTAAAAAACTTAAACAATATCCTTAAAATGGCAGAAGTTTTTTTAAAATATCATCACGACGACCTGAATAAATCTATCCAACTCCTTCCCGAAACAATAAAAACCACCCGGGATATGACCCAAACCATTAAACAGCAGGTAGAAGAGGTCGGCACCGGTCTTTCCGCCTTGGAACTAAGCCTCTCTGAAACTGTCGCCACCATAAATGATAAAGCGGATACCGGTTTAACTTTAATTAAAGGAGTGGGGGAAGTTCTCCAAGTCCTCCTGGATATCTTTAAAAAATCAAAAAGCTAATGTAATGGGGACGGTTATTTCTTGTTAGAAATCACCCGTCCCCAAATCTTATTTTTGGGTTTTCTTTTTGCCCTTTTCTTTTTCCCACCCTTGGGAAGGCAGGAACCTCAGCCGCCACTTCGGGTAGTTTTCTTCAGACTCACCGTTTCTCCTCCCGCCGGTAATACTTCTACGATAATATTCCATCTAGCTCCGGATGTCCTATAATATCCTATGCGATAAAGAAAAAACGGTGCAACAATCTAATACTACATATGTCGAGTGTCAAACACCCTTTTGCTCTTTTTTTCGCTCCTTCCTAAGGATCCCGGAGGCACCATCTCTACTTTAACAGCAATGCCGATTTTAATCTTGATGTTTTTCCTCAGGGATTCCCCAACGGCAGAAAGGTTGCACCCTTCTTCTCCTTCTACCTTAACGGTCATTTCGTCCTTACCCTGCTCCCGCGTGAGATGTATCTGATATTCGCTGCCGCAGCCGGGAGTAATCCGGAGCACGTGATCAATTTGCCCAGGATAGATATTAACCCCCTTTATCTTTATCATATCATCCGTCCGCCCTAAAACCCGATCAATCATTGGATAAGGACTGCCGCAAGGACAAGGCCGGGGAATAATCCGGGTGATGTCATGGGTTCGATAACGAAGGAGGGGCATTCCTTCTTTCGTCAAAGTAGTAATAACCAATTCCCCTTCTTCTCCTATGGGAAGCTGTTTTCCCGTTACAGGATCAATAATTTCAAACAACAAATAGTCAGACCAAAAATGCATTCCCTGATGAGCTGGACAGTCTATTGCAATACCAGGACCGTAAATCTCCGTAAGCCCATAGATATCAAAACTCTCAATACCTAAGTATTCTTCAATTTTTTCCCGCATTTTCTCGCCCCATCGTTCGGAACCGAAAATGCCCAATTTTAAATGAATCTTGTCTCTTAATCCCCGCCGATGAATTTCTTCTGCCAACAACAGGGCATAAGAAGAGGTGGCACATAAAACCGTGGTTTTTAAATCTATCATCATTTCCAGTTGTTTTTCCGTATTCCCGGGGCCGGTCGGAATGGCCATAGCCCCTAACCTTTCCACCCCGGCTTGAAAACCAATTCCGGCTGTCCAGAGTCCATACCCCGGAGTAACTTGAACCCGATCCTTCTTCCCTACACCCACAATTTCATAGCACCGAACAAACATCTCTGCCCAAGTATCTACATCATGCTTAGTATAAGGAATAATCACCGGTTTTCCCGTTGTTCCGGAAGAAGAATGAATTCTTACCACCTCTTCCTCATCAACGGCCATCATCCGCAAAGGATAAGCTTCTCGCAGACTTTCTTTATCCGTAAAGGGTACTCCCTTTAAATCTTCGATATAACGTATGTCACCGGGGCTAATTCCCGCCTCCCGCAACTTTTCTCTATAGTAAGAAGATTTTGCATAAAGCCTCTCTATCATGGTTCGAAGTTTAATCTCCTGCTCCGTATAGACTCGTTCCAGGAAATTTGACTCCAATTGCACCGCCATATTCTTACCTCCCTAGTATAAACTCAATCATCGTCAACCGGAGCGAAAGCAGGATCTTAATTCTATTACCCCCAATGACCCGGGAAAACAAAAAAACCAGGCTTATGCCCGGCTGGTTCCCTCGCTGTTCGCCTCAGCCTGACTCCGCTCAACTAATCTCAACTTAACTAATAATTCTCCCTACTAAATAATTCTATCTTTTCTAATGCAAGCTAAACTCTTAAACTCAATCCAATTATATCACAGAAATATTTCTTAAGCCAGTTATTTTTGCAGTTATTCTCCCGACCCTGGATACGAGATACTGATAGCCGGCGAAAATTCAATTATCAAAAGTCAAAAAAGTTCTAAGCATTAGACGATTGGATACTCCCCTGATACTTAGAACCTTTTTCTATAACAAAATTTTTATAAAAATTTTATTAGCGGTGAACGTCTGCAGTTAGATCCTTGGCCATATTCAATAATGAATCAGATAGCTTTGTTAACTCTGCCACAGCAGCAGACATATCTACAAGCACCTGCGCCTGATGTTCGGAAACTGTTTTTACTTCTTTCACCCCGGAATTTATTTGCTCAACGGCACTCTTTATTTTACCCAAAATCTGCCTAATATTCTTGGTTGAAGCAGAGCTTGACTGTGCCAATTTTCGTACCTCATCAGCTACGACACCAAAACCTCGGCCGGATTCGCCTACCCGAGCTGCTTCAATTGCTGCATTAAGACCAATAAGATTCGTCTGGTCCGCAATTTTACTAATTACCTCCACTACGGTATCAGTTTCACCTACCTGGGTATTTGTATCCTCCGAAACATTACCTAATTCTTGTCCCATGGCAGATAATTCTTCGGCTTCCGCCGCAATTTGCTGTGCGGTAACATCAAGGGTTTTAATGGTCTGGTTCAAAGAACTAACAATTTCCATCAGCTTCTCTCTTTTGTCAATCGATTGCTGTACAGCAATGCCACCAACTACTTGATCATTTTCTAAAATCGGCATAGCCACTGCTACGTATGGTACCCCAAATGCTTCTTTACCAACTTCCTCCACGATTCTCTTTCTTTGATTCATCGCTTTTGTAACTGCCCATTCCGGGCCGGGCTTAACCCCTACATAGGTTTTTTCATACCATTGGAAGGTTTCAGGGATGAAATCCCATAGAACCTCTTCCGTATCACACACAAACAGACCTACATCTTCAATGGTTAGTAAGCTGATAAAAGGAGCAACAGTCAAAAAATGTTTTAGGGTTTCGCATACTTCCTTATTCACCGCCATACTATTGCCATACCGCCTTTCTATTCAACTTTCCATGTAAATAGTCCTGAGATAACTGTATATTACTTAAACCTATCTTATTTTAGATAACGCTGCAAAGCTTTATCTACCTCCGGATCCAACAGTGATTCCGGAGCCTTTGCCAGAATCTCCTTATACTTTTTATTGGCAATAACTGTCACATCCTGTGCCCCTTGAGCCAGCCAATCCTGATATGAATCCCAGTTTGATACAGTGGGCGACCAGAAATCCCTGAACCCGGCAAAAGTGCTTTCATGAGTCAAATAGGTTCCGCCATGACCGACTTCTTGAATTATTTCGACCGCAAAAGCCTGGTCAGAGGTATCTATTCCGTTACGAATACGTTTTACGCGTCTGATCAATTCTTCATCAATAATTATTTTTTCATAGGAAGTGGCCATAATGGCATCAAGCACACCTAAACATTGTACAAAGATATGAGCACCGCTCATCAGACCCAGCATTAAGCTCATCATGGTCTCATAACCTGCTTGGCAATCCAAGACTTTTGAATGGGTGATCCCGCACATGGTTCGGGTAGGCAGATGATAATACTCTAAACCCATTTGAATATTAGGAGTATTTATTAACATTGCTTCCGGAGTTCCGGCGGCATAACTGGCATTTTTCATATAACCCACTGAAGAAGCAGTGGCATAAACCACAGGCGTACCTGGATTTACTAACTGAGTTAACACAATACCCGCCAAAAGCTCCACATTCTGAAGCACAGCAGTCCCCAAAAGGCTAACCGGCCCGGATACTCCGGCCATTATGCAGGGAGCCAAAAGAATAATTTGTTTTCGTTTAGAATATTCAATCATGGTTTCCACTGTTTCCGGAGCATAACCCAAAGGAGTAAGGG
>DUPU01000190.1 GCA_012838175.1 Clostridia bacterium | reverse complement strand
GGTTCCACCGGCACCGCTCCCGATGTATCACCAGGTAAATGCCCTTGGACACCGGTATTCATAAAATTGGGGAAAAAATAATGCGGCTCATTAAAAAACTCTTTCAACGTAAATGTTGCCGTAAAACCATCGCTACCTTTGAACCTGATCATGGTGGCATTCTCTTTAAGCCCACCGGCCACTTCCAGCAGGTCAGTCACTTTAACCCCCCGGCCTCTATAAAAACTTTTGGTAGGCCAGGTGTTAATTGAACTGTAAATGACATCTTGTTGTTCCAAATAAACCCCTTCCGATATTTCTTCCTCTCCACGAAGTTGAGATTGGGTAATGGTTATCCCGGGTCCGTTTAATCCATCCCCTGTTATGGTAATGCTTTCTCCAGCAGCAAGGACTGTTGTCGGAGCCAAAAGATAAAACAAACCAGTTAGTAAAAATACCCCCATGAAGAAATATATAAGCTGATGGACCCTTTTGGATCTAATTCTATCAATTCCTATCACTTTGGTCTCTCCTTTCCCTTTTTTTATCTAACCTCTTACCCCGAAAAACTAAATTAAATAATAAATAATGTTTTTTCAAACCAATAACCTACCACCTCCTTCGAAAATTAAAATCCTGATAGCAGAAAGAAGCCATCAGGATTCGTCAATCCCCGAAAAACTCCTTTCCGCATTGGGAGGCCTACCCGTTTCCAGATAAACCCAATGGCCAGGCGACCATGGAATAAATCTTTAAGTCGCAAGGCTCGGAGCAATATTAAATTTAACGGATAATGGTAACTTGTCCACTACCCGGATTATAATCCACACTAGCGCCCAGCGTCTCAATCACGAAACGCAGAGGAATAAAGGTACGTCCCGGAGGCAATGTCCCCGGAGCACAATCCATTAACTGCTTTACACCATTAACCAGCACTTCGTTCATGCCCAATGTGAGTATAATTTCTTTTCCCGTATCGTTAACGGTTATCTTTTGGGTTTGTGGATCCCAATCAACTTTTGCCTCTAAAGCCTCACTGATAAACCGCACCGGCACCAAGGTACGACCTGCCCCGGTATCCAGATAAGGTGCTGCATCCATGGTATAGGTTACACCATTAATGCTTGCTTCCTTTAGACCAATGGTTAATTTAATAGTTTTTGGATGACCCTCTCTTGTAATCTTGGGAACATCAGCCACTTCATACTTAAAAATAGCTATATCGCTGTCCTCTTTGCCGGGGCCGATAGTGATGGCTTTGATGATAGTATCTTCATTTATGGGACCAATAGGATGGTTAATATTCCCCAAAACATCAGCCCGGGCAGCCCACCAGCGGCTGGCAATCCAGTTGTAAATGGGGCTGTTCAGGTCCGGATCACTCCCGTCCGTGGTGTAATAAATCTTGTCATCGTCACTATGAAGATTACTTAAAGTCACCATAGTTCCTGGTGCTACGGTACCACCAGGAGGATTTGCCTGGGGGGCATCCCATTTTTCAGGTTTTTCCGTGAGTACTTCGATTTTATTCAGGTATTTGACAAATAGATTACCTGTTTGCTCTGTCACAGCCCGCTGGCCCATCATCAAGAGCAAGGTATTCAGATCGTTCATATAGTCAGGGTTATCGCTCCCCTCCACAGAAATCAAAGCTACAATAGGTTCCACCTCTATTTTTCCGGAGGGATCCCCTGGCAGATGGCCGTCGCCATCGCCACCGGTCTTAAAATTAGGAAAGCGATAACGCTGATCCTGGAACAACTCCTTTATGGTTAAAGTAACGGTATAACTGTCCTTAGATGTAAATCTCAGAAGTTTTGCCTCATTCTCTTTAATTCCGGCCTTCACCAGCAAATCCCATAGTTTAACTCCTTCTCCCACATACCATTTTTTCGTAGGCCAAGTGTTAATGCAACTGTACACATAACGGTGCTGCTCCATTTTCTTAAGATCATCCAAAGTAAAGACAATAGGATTCTCCACCCCGTTTCCTGTGATTTCCAATGAGTCTGAAGCAGCCAGAACAGATGTGGTCAAGGTGAAAAATAAAATAAAGGCAAGAATTATACCAAAAAAGGTCACCATGCACCTGGATAACCATGGATTTTTATGATTAATTTGCATTAAAAATACTCCCCCTTTTTGATAAAAAATTCTTCAATCAGCGATTTCACTTACTTTCCGTAAGCATAAACAACTTGCCTGTTTCAGGATCCTTATAAACGGTACCCATTTTCTCATACAGCTTGCCCTGTCCCTGGGTTTCGATTAAGTCTTTCCTGATCTCCGGAGTTTCCGTTACCTCCCGCCCCTGGCTCAAGTCAATTCGCTCACCGACGGGACCCAAGTCAATATTCCAGTAAACGGCTAAGGCCAGCATTAGACCGCAGGCAAAAACCAGCATCACGTCGGCAATGTTAATCACACCCTCAAGGGGGTTAACATCTTCCATGCTGTTAAATAGCCTCTGCCTTCTGCTTCTCAGTCTCCCGTCCACGGGCAAACACCTCCAATAGGCTGTCCATCAAAGCCTCCAAAGAACTTAAATAATCTTCATACCACCTTTTCCTAAGCCGGGAAATGAAATAAGCAATGCCAGCGGACGCCAGACCAATCACTGTGGTATCAAAAGCAATCATGAGAGACTCCGCCAAAGTCCCAATATCCCCTTGGCTTAGGGCCATCAATCCAGGTCCCAGGGGAATCAAGGTACCCATCAACCCGAACATGGGTCCGAGGCGAGCGATCAAATCCGTCCTCCCGGTAATTCGGGCATAATACAGTTCTTCACTTATCAGTAGGCGACGGGCCAGTGCTTGCAAGGAAGCACTGGGTAAACTCTCATGTCTGATCAATTCATAAAGTGCCGCCTTCTGACGTCGAAACAATTGACTCTCCTCCACCTTTTTTTTGATTTCACCATTATTTCGCCCCTGAAAAACGTCCACCAATTCCGGCACATTAACTTTCTTCCGACGCCGTTCTATTAAGGTCTCCGTGACTAGACCACCTAATTCCACCAGGGTCAAAACTAAAAGCAAGAGTAAAACAATAATGGTAGGAATCAATAAACCGGAGGTAATTACATGCATGGTTTCCTTTAAAGGTGCAAATATTGTCTCAATCACTTTGTTCAAAGCTCCTTTACATATTCTCGGTATTTTTTGCCCGCCCCGGAACAAAAGAAGAAGAGAGCGATCATAGTGGAAAAAAGACCATCCTTATCGAAATCCTCTTCTATGGGCCAAGGCACCCCCTCATCTACAGACATTTCAAAAACCCTGGGGGAAACCGCTTCCCCCTGTTCTTTGAATGAATCGGTTGCTTGTAAAGCTTCTGCCACATCTTTTATTTCCGCCAGATACTGTCCCTTACCTTCCGGTACAGATAATTCCTGCTCCGACTCTTCTTCTTGAATTTCCTTTTCCTCCTGAGACCTTATTAATGTTTCCTCAGGAACGCCTTCTTTTTCCTCCAAGGAAGTTTCCTCCACCATTGGGTCTTCCGGCACTGTCTCTTCTGATAGCGATTCTTCCTCCTCAATTTCAGGTGGAGGGATCTCTGTCACAACCGCCACCTCACTTGTCTCTTGTTCCTTGGGCCCATTTACCACACATGTAGCCATGTGCTTGCCGTCTGCTGTTTTTACGGTAATGATGGCGGAACCCGGGCCGACCACTGTCACCAAACCTCTGGTATCCACTGTGGCCACACTGGTATCGCTGGAACTCCAAATTACCCTCTGATCATCAGCATTAAAAGGGGCAACGGTGGCACTCAAGAGAAAGGTCCCGCCTTGTTTTATATCGATGGAATTCCGGTCCAAGCTCACACCAGTGGGCGGCCCACCGGGAACCTTTGTCGGGTCAGGAGTCTTGCCGCTGTGATCTACAGTAAAAGTAAAGGTGACCACCTCACTGTCCTCCTTGCCCGGGCCGATGGTAATGGCCTTGATCACGGTATCCTCGGTAATCTTAATAGGACTGTTCACACTATCTAAATCATCTCTTAAAGGCCACCAGCGACTGGCACTCCAGTTAAACATAGGGCTATTGACTGTGGGGGTGCTGCCATCTGTGGTGTAATAAATCTTATCCTCATTATTGCCCTTATTACTGATGGAGAGCATTACCCCCTCCGGCACTACCGTACCGTCCGGCAAACTGGCCTTAGGGCTGTCCCATTTTTCCGGCGGAGTGGTAAGCACTTCTATTTTCGTAACATATTTTAGAAAAAGATTGTTGGTCTGTTCGGTTACGGCCCGCTGACCGAAAATCAGGAGCAAAGAATCCCGTCCGTTCATAGCTTCCGGGTCATCGCTCCCCTCCGCACTCAGCAAAGCGAGAATCGGTTCCACCTCCAGGGCACCATCGGAAGAACCGGGAATGCTCCCATCGCTAGGATGATTTTCCTTTAAACCAGGAAAATAAAATCGCTGGTCTTTTAACAACTCTTTTGTGGTTAGAGTCACATCGTAACCGTCAGTAGAAATAAATTTTATCTGGGTGGCTTCTTCTTTAATCCCGGCCAAATCCAGCAATTCTCTTAATTTAACCCCCGATGCCGTGTACCACCTTTTAGTAGGCCAGGTATTTACCGTACTGTAAACATGCTGGTATTGTTCCATTTCCTTTAGTTCGTCCAGGGTGAATTTTACTGGAGTTGTCACTCCATCACCGGTAATTTCCAAGGATGTAGAGGGTTCCGCCCAAACCGGTATCGGCAGCAGCAGATAAATCCCCCATATGGTCAGGCACAAAAACAGAATCGTTTTAAAAAATTGGTTATTACATCTTTTTAATAGGGGATTAAAAATTTGGATAATCAATTTTCTCCCTCCTGCCTAACACTACAGTAAAAAAACAGAAAGAAGCGTTTCGGGACAATCACATCGTCCTATGGTGAGCGGTGCATTTAAGCATCTTCTTGACCAAAGCCTTTAATTACTTTCCATATCACCGAAACCGCCTCCGCCCGGGTAGCAGTGTGCCGGGGGCGCAAAGTACGGTCGGGATACCCGTTGATAATCCCGTGCTTAACCGCTATCATCACCGCATTTTTCGCCCAAGCCGAGATATGATCCTGATCTTTAAAAAATACTTCCTCCAACACCTGGGCAAATTGGCCCGCGCGCACCATAATCGCCGCCATCTGTTCCCTGGTTACAGCATCCTTCACCCCAAAGATATGATCATCATACCCGCTAATAATGCCATGGCTGGCGGCTGTTGAAATGGCTTCCTCCGCCCAGTAACCCGACGTATCGTCAAATACTTTACCGCTCTTTTTCTCCAGTTTTAACGCTTTAACCAGGATGGTGGCAAATTCCGCCCTAGTGATTTTATCGTTTGGCCGGAAGGTGCCGTCCGGATAACCGCTTACCGCGCCCAAATTCACCATTTCTTTAATGCTCTCTTCCGCCCAATGCCCAGCAATGTCAGCAAGGGCTTGCTCCGTTAGTTTCACCGGTGCCATTAAGGCATACTTGGAAAGATGATCCACCTCCACACTGATGGTATCGTCCTTAACTATCCCGCCTAAGTTTTCCCATGCCGCTAATTCTTCATTGTAACGATAGATAGACGGAATCTCTCCGGCATCAAAATCTTGTGGATTGAAACGAAAGGTAATTGTTACTTTTTTCAAAAAGCTGTAGCTTTTCTCACCATCTATGGTAAACTCATAAACACTTCCCACAATTCTTAAACCTGCCGGAGCCGGGGGGGGCGTCTCCACCCGTTCGATTTTTACTTCTACTTTGCTCCCTGCGGAAAAGGCTCCAGCGGGAATGCCTATGGATACTTCATTCCCCAGGCTGACAGTGCTGTCTTGGTCTGCAGAAACGGTATCACTTTTACTGGGCTCACCCTCCTCCACCTTGTAGGAAAAGGTAACTACATCGCTGGGTTCCTTTCCCGGACCGATGGTGATCGCCTTGATCACGGTATCCTCGGTGATTTCGATAGGATGATTAATTTCCGCCACGGTTTTTTCACCCCGAGATGACCACCAGCGCTTAGCAATCCAGTTGTACATAGGGCTTTGTAGGGTGGGTTCGCTGCCGTCCAGGGTATAATGAATCTTGTCTATGTCCATATTTTTATTGCTTAATTCCACCAGCGTCCCGGCAGGTACGGTACCACCGGCCGGATCAGCTTTGGGCTCATCCCATTGGTCAATGGGATCTGTCAGTACCTCGATCTTTTTCACTTTCTTGACAAAAAGGGGACCGGTCTGTTCCGTAACTGCCCGCTGACCCATCATCAAATGCAAGGAGTTTCTATCATTCATGTCTTTATCATCAGGAAGATCGAGGCCATCAGCACCAATTAGCGCCAGAATCGACTTTACTTCTTCTTTACCCTTAGAAGAACCGGGAATATGCCCGTCTCCGTCACCACCTCCCTCTTTAAAATTAGGAAAGCAGTAACGCTTCTCTTTTAATAACTCCTTTACGGTAAATGTCATGACGTAACTGTCACTGGAGAAGACCTTTACCAGGGTGGCATCCTTGGTGATCCCTCCCGCTCCTTTCAACAGGTCTTCCAATAATACCCCTTTCCCCACATACCATTGTTTACTGGGCCAGGTGTTAACCACGCTGTATTCATATCGATGTTGGTCCATTTCTTCAAGTTCTTCCAGGGTATAGCTCCTAGCTTTTACTACACCCTCCCCGGTAATGGTCAGGACGACGTTCTTATCATCAATAATTTTTTGGCTTACTGAAGCATCATCATATCCCTCGGCTGAAACTATCACCTGATATGTACCGGGTGATTTAAATATACCGGCGGCAATTTCAATATAGCCTTTTCCTATGGTATATTCACTTTTCCTTAAGACCTCACCATCAACTTCAATCTCGTAAATACTTTGCCGCCAAGCCTCATTATCCGTGAAAGTAATCCTGATCGGTTCACCAACAAAATTTTCACCCGTATCGTCGGTCAAGGCGGGAGGACGCTTCAGATCTCCCCCAGGCCCTCCCGTTCCTCCGGTAATGATTTGATGAACAATTGCATCCTGGTAACCTTCCGCTCTGATAGTAATCTTATAGGTACCGGTCCCACTAAAAACATCCGCATAAATGATAACTTTACCTGGTTCCAGGGCGTATTTGTCCTGCTCCAAGGAACTGCCCTCTATAGAGACATCAATAACGGCATTTCTCCATGCTTCATTATCCGTAAAGATAATTTCTATATCTCGACCCACCTTATTATCAGTGCTGTCTGGAATCAACGCCGGAGGAAGGGGAGGAACCTTATACTCAAAAGTAACAATATCACTGTCAGCTCTTCCCGGTCCAATAACCTTGGCCTTAATCACGGTATCCTGTGTAATTTCTATGGGGTGGTTTATTTCATCCAGTTCATTCCCTCGGGACGACCACCAGCGGCTGGCAATCCAGTTGTACATAGGGCTTTCTATAGTGGGATCGCTGCCGTCCAGGGTATAATGGACCTTATCTTCATCATCATTTGGGCTGTGCAATTCCACTAAAGTCCCCACGGGTACTACTCCTCCCGGAAGCGGAGGAAGTGGGTCTGCTGTAGGGTTATCCCACTTGAGTAGGGGTTCGGTGAGTACTTCAATTCTTGTTACATATTTGGCAAACCTGGCGTTAGTTTGTTCTGTAACCGCCCGCTGACCGTACAAGAGGTGATTGGCATCGGCTTTGCTAAAATTTTCTTCATTTAATATATCGTCATAATCATGAGCATAAAAGCTTTCGTGGGCAATGATGGTTTCAACCTCTACCCGATCCGACGCATCACCGGGAAGATGACCGGGCAGACCGGTATCCATAAAATTAGGGAAACGATAACGCGGGGTATAAACTATCTCTTGTACAGAAAAGTTAGACTCAAAGCTATCTCGGGAAATGAACCTAATTTGGGTAGCATCCGGGTTCAGTCCCCCTGCTGCTTCAAGAAGATCAGTTAGAAAAACTCCCTTTCCCCTATACCAGCTCTTGGTGGGCCAGGTGTTGATAGTGCTGTAAATAATATCTTGTTGTTTTAAATAAGTAGTCCCGTCTGACAGCGGAGACTCTCCCCTAAGCTGCGCTTGGGTAATTGTCACTGGTTCAGAATTATTTAATCCCGGCCCGGAAATTATAATGTCGCCTCCCGCAGCCAGAGCAGTTCCAGGATTCATTATGCACAATAAACCTGTCAGTAAAAATACATACCATAGTAATGAAAAAAATCTGTCCAAACCTCTCCTCATGGATAGTTCCATTGAATACACCCCATTTAAATATATGGTTTTTTGTTATTTCCCCGTGAATATTTGCCTCAGACCTCAGATCTATCAGAAAGAAGTTACACTTTCTTATTAAAAAAAGCGTCTAAGAAGACGCTTTTTTATAAAAAACAAAACAAACTGTTAAAGTCTGCCGTCTCCTTTCCAAACTGCTTAAAGGGGGGTAACACCGTTTCCCGTGTTGCCTTAACGTCCTGTACCCATAGGCCTAAAGCCTTTAGGGTGATCAGGCTCGGAGAACATTATCATTATGCAATTTTAATCATTTACAGGAAATGTTTACATTGGCTTTAATAAATGATATTTATGTAATGTTTATGCAGATGTATTCTGACTCATAATGCATAATTATTGAAATAAAATAAATAAAACCAAAAAATATTATCCACGTGAACCATTATTAACCTCTTTATCTAATATAACATTTTATAAAGCTAATTTCCAGGCCTTATTACATTTTTTAATTTTAAATACAAACATTTACCTGTCAGTGGTAAAACACGGTTTTCTAAAACCAAATACCGTAAAAAATAAGGGTCAGTCAGAAAGACCGGCCCTTTTAATGCTGGGATGGTTTTGTGGTTCATTAAACGAAGGATACTGTAAGTTATGCAACCCGGTCCGAGCCAAAGGTCCATGGATGGTGCTTAGGCCCGGGCAATTTTTTTGCCGTATTCTACCGCACTGAGTTGCTGCTCTTCATTGGGATTCCATTGGTTTTTAAAGCCTTCGTCAATAATTTGAAAACCCGCGTTACTCAGTAATTCATTAAGTACTTTAGTTGATTCACCGCTCCAGCCGTAACAGCCAAAGGCTGCCGCTTTTTTATTCTTAAATTTTAGTGCCTTCATCAAATTGATAAAACCTGCTACTGCGTGGAGAATACTGTTGCCCATTGTCGGAGAACCAATTACTACTGTTTTTGACTTAAATACTTCTGTAATTATATCGTTTTCGTCACTTTTTCTTAAATTAAACACTTTAACTACCACATCAGGATCTGCCAATTCTATTCCTTCAGCGATTTTCTCAGCGAGTTTCTTGGTACCGTTCCACATGGTATCATAAATAATGGTAATCTGGTTCTCTTGATAATCCTTAGCCCATTGGGCGTATTTATCCACAATTTGCATCGGCTTGTCTTTCCAGATGACACCATGGCTGGTAGCAATTATGTCGATGGTAAGGCCTAAGGACAATACTTCGTCCAGTTTTTTTCTCAGAATCGGATTAAAGGGATTTAAAATATTAGCATAGTATTTCATTGCCTCATTAAATAGAACACATTGATCCACTTCATTATTGAATAATTTTTCCGTGGCATAATGCTGTCCAAAGGCATCATTACTAAAAAGAATATTATCCTTTGTTAAATAGGCTGCCATGCTGTCAGGCCAATGCAGCATAGACATCTCAACAAATATAAGCTCCTTGCCATTACCTATTTCCAGCTTGTCCCCGGTTTTTACCACATGGAAATTCCAATCCTGGTGATACTGGCCTTTTAATGATTTCACTCCATTTGCCGTACAGTAAATAGGGGTATCAGGTATGTGTTTCATTAATTCGGGGAGTGCCCCACTATGGTCTACTTCACCGTGATTAGCAATAATATAGTCGATTTTGTTTAAATCAATTTCCTTCCTTAAATTCTCAACAAACTCTTCGGCAAAGGGCATCCAGACCGTGTCAATAAGAACATTCTTTTCTTCTTTAATCAAATATGAGTTATAGGTGGAACCATGATGGGTGGTAAGTTCTTCTCCATGGAATCTTCTAAGATCCCAATCGACTTTACCAACCCAATAAACATTATTTTTTATATGCTTTTTCATAATAAGCTCCATACGCTCCTTTTAAAAATTATTTTTTGAACAGGACCTGATATCTTTTCAGCTGAGTATAATCAAAGCAAGGAGTAAAAAACATTAATATAGTATTTCCTGAATTTCTTCCTGCTATCACTGCCTTCCGTCACAAAAAACTACTTAAAACACCTGGAATCCCCCCTTATTCACTTTATCCGACAACTAATAACAAATTCGTGGGTACCGATTTCTAGACGTAAATCGAAGTAAATACCACTTTCATTTTTTCTTTGGCTTTACTTTACACAAGAAATACTTTCCATTGATGCTACCACGAATTGGAGGTATCGTCAATAACCCCGTCTCCTGACACCCTCCACCCTTTTAATGCTTAATCTAATAGCATAATATGACCCTTTTCTAAAGCAATAGTAATTTTGTCTAGGCAGTTCTTAATTTTTTCCCAAGAGGCCCTATCCATTTCCCATAGCATTTTTGAATAATCCTCCATACCGGAGGCCCCTTCTGGTTTAAGAATTGCAATTGTCGAAAAATTGTCTCCAAACACCCTTAATACACGACAATTAACAGTATTTTTGTCTTCTGCTTTTGCCTGGCGAATATTGTGACTAAAAATGCCGATATGTCCGGCCGTTTCCGGCACGGCTCGGTCCGTTTCCAACTCTACTCCCCAATCCATAGCAAAGACCCTATGTTCACCACATTTCTGCACACGTGAAAAGTTCTTGCAGCCTATGAGCTGTGCCACAGCTACTGTGCGCGGAAGCTCAAAAAGTTCTTGTTTTGAGCAAATGGTGTCCAGTTTACCGTTATACAATACGGCTACCCTATCACACAGGCGATATACTTCCTTGCGATTATGAGAAACATAGAGGACAGGCTTACGATAGGATTGCAGTACTTCCGCTACCTCCTGTTCTAACTGCCATTTTAAATAATTGTCCATTGCGGAAAACGGCTCATCCAACATTAGTATATCCGGATTTTGGGCCATCAAGCGAGCCAGCGCCACTCGCTGCTGCTGACCTCCGGAAAGCTTAGACGGGTATTGCTTTTCCAGGCCCTCCAAGTAAAAAGCTTTAATCTTCTCAGATATAATTTTTTCTTTTGTTTTTCTGTCGCCCTTAATAGCAGCCGCAATGTTTTGTTCCACCGTCATATTGGGAAAGAGGGCATAGTTTTGAAATAAATAGCCAACCTGCCTCTGCTGGGGAGGCAGGTTTACTTTTTTTGCACTGTCAAAAAGCACCCGGCCACCAAGTTCGATATATCCTTCATCAGGGGTTTCTACACCGGCAATACATTTTAAAGTCATGCTTTTTCCGCAGCCGGATGGACCTAGAATTGCCAATATCTCAGTACTGACGTTAAAAGCTACCTCCAGGGTAAACTTGTTTAGCCTCTTTTTGATATCAACCTTAAGCATACTTATCTCTCTCCTAGTTCTTAGCAAGCCGATTTTGATAGCTTAACCAGTAGTTCATCAGGATAATAATGACAAAGGAAATAACCATGATCACACCTACCCAACGATAGGCGAGGGCGCGATCACCCGCCTGTACCGCTGAATAAACCGCCACCGACATGGTTCTGGTTTTGCCTGGAATATTGCCCGCCAGCATAATTGTTGCACCAAACTCGCCTAAAGCCCGGGCAAAGGCTAATATTGCCCCTGCCGCGATACCAGGCCATGAAAGAGGAATGATCAGCCTCCAGAAAATCCGCCGATTGCTCATCCCAATTGTTTGGGCTGCATAGATTAAGTTACTGTCAATTTGTTCAAAGGCACCGCGGGCCGTCCGGTACATCAGGGGAAAGCTGACCACAGTGGAAGCGATTACCGCTCCTACCCAGGAGAATACAACTCCTGCATCAAAAAAAGCAAGAATTTGTCCAATAAAACTGTTTTTTCCAAAGATAAGCAAGAGAAAAAAACCTACTACTGTAGGGGGCAATACCAGAGGCAATGTAAATATTCCATCGACCAAACCTCGGTAATGTTTCATTTTCATCACCAGCCGGGCGGCATAGATACCGCCGAAAAAGGTGAAAAAAGTAGCAAGTAATGCCACTTTCAAGGAAATCCAAAGAGGTGAAATATCCATATGATAGTCCCTTTCTTCTGAAAATAAGTTAAGTAGGAATAGGGGAGGTTATCCCTCCCCTGTCAGCATAAGATATAGGGAGTTTATTATTCATTTATGGTAAATCCATATGATTCAAACTTTGCTTTGGCCTGATCAGAGGACAGAAAGTCCACAAATTTCTTTGCCTCATCCGCATTTTTGCTGCTTTTAATAACTGCTACCGGATATGTCACAGTCTTGTGGCTGCCCTCCGGGGCAGAGCAGATAACATCAATTTTATCGGAAGCAGCGGCGTCCGTAGCATATACTACCCCGCAATCAACTTCTCCACTTTCCACCCAGGTAAGCACCTGAACAACATCAGTTCCATAATTTGCTTTTGGGGTTACTTGATCAAGAATACCTAGATGGGTAAATACTTCCTCGCTATACTGACCAACCGGCACCGAGGCAGGGTCACCGAGAGCAATAGTTTTTACTTTATCAGTAGCTGCATCCTCAAAACCCTCGACCTTTGCCGGATTGCCTTTCGGTGCTATCAGCATCACTTCATTAATGAGCAATTCTTTCTTTGTACCTTCCAAAATATAACCTCCGTCTTCCAATGCCTTCATCTGCTTTAGTGCCGCACTGAAAAAGACATCTGCCGGAGCCCCTTCCTCGATTTGGGTCTGAAGAGCACCGGAACTGCCAAAGGTAAAGGTGAGTTTTACATTAGGGGCTGTTTCCGCATACAGAACTGCCAGTTCTTTGGAAACATTTGTCAGACTGGCGGCTGCACTGATCATCAATTCCACCTGCTCCGCTTTTGCTTCTTCCCCACCCCAGCCGGTATCAGCCGATTCCTCTGTCTTAGCACAGCCAACAAGAATAATTGATAATATGGCAACAAATATTAAAAAAAACGCTAGTCTTCTTTTCATTGTTCTCCCTCCAAATATGCAGTTTCACATTTCTTTTTTAACCGTAAAGCAATTATATTAATCAGTTTTGTTGCAACTACTGATTCAAATTTATGATAATCTATAAAATAGAAAAAGTATGTTGGTATGCCAACATACTTGGATTTTTATGATTTTTGTTTTATTGATTGAACAAATTGCATAATTACGTTTTTGAATTATCTGTAACAATATATAGTAGCGCCATTGATGATAGGATCAATATATTGTATCATTAAAAAATATTTTTGAATTATGCAATTTCCTCGATTTTCTAAATATGAAGGGTAAAGCAATTTTTTTTAAAAGAAATTAATCCTTCCTGCTGCATCAAGGACAATTCATGAGACAAAGCACTGCGGTTTACATTTAGGTACTGCGCAAGCTGTTCACGATTAAAAGGAATAGTGAAAGAGGATGAAGTTCCCTTTTTCCGAGCGACAAAACGCAGGTATGTCAAGACACGTTCCCGTAATGATTTTTGGCACAGCAGCTCAATTTTATACATTCTCCTCATATTTTCATTGGCCAGTAAGGTCAGCATATTATACATCAGCTTGTTTCGAAATTCGGTGGAAAGTCTATCATCCGTCGTTAATTCTGAATAAGGAAACATCGCTACCCAGGTATCTTCTATGCTGGTGACGGTGATGGAACTAATCTGAGTAGGTGTGGCTGCAACTTCCAAGCCAAATATTTTAGGCGGTTCCAGCATATAAAGCAAGCTGGCATTTCCTTCATAATCAAGTTTGGCCGTGATAATCTTTCCATTACATACTATACCAACATAGTCTACCGTGTCCCCGTCTTGAATTAATACTTCATTTTTCAAAAACGATTTATAATGAGGCTTTACTATGGATATTATGTTTTCACAATCCTTTAATGAAAAGCCTTCAAACAATTTTGTTTGCCTCATGATTGCAGGAAGATTATTCATATTAATATCCCACCAGAACTCTGTTTTGAACCGTCCCCTTGCGTTATTACTTCATTTGGGCAAGCAATCTTATATGGTTGCGTTCCTGAGAAATTAAATTATCAATAATCCCCAGATTATGAGGAGCAACAAGTTCTTTTAATTCGGTAAAAAATAGAATAGAGTCTTTTTCAAATTTTAGTGCCAGATCCAGAGCATCAGTTTTATTATGTATATTTTTTACAAGAGCATCAATATCTGCCTTTGTGTTAAATACATGATTATCTACTAAAGATTTAACATAGTCTATGTATTCGCCCTTATAAGTTTCTTGTGGATCATTGCCTGATGCGTCTTTTAACAGCTTTTCAAAATCGCTGATGTGTTTTTCCTCCTCATTAGCCAGGTTCAGAAAAAATTTCTTTACCTCAGTATCTTCAAAAATATCACTTACCTTTTCATAAAACCTCTTTCCGTTTTTTTCGATTTCCACGGCAAAAGTTATAACATCCAATCCGTTAAAAGCTGAGAGCATTGCTTAGATTCCTCCTTTTTTCTTAATCTCACTTTCCCATCAATATTAATATTAATACATTTAAGTTAATTATTCTACTGTTTTTATTGACTCAAAGAATATTATTGTATATATTTAGGCATAGGATGGTTTCTCTCTAAAAATTTATAGAGGAGGAGAATAATGGCAAAATTCATGTGTACAATATGTAAGTATAGCATGGAGGGTGACACCCCGCCTGAAAAGTGTCCTTCCTGCGGTAATACCTGTTCATTTGTGGATGCAACCTGTTATACACCGGAATGTGGTTGTGAAGGAAACTTGAATCCTGATATCTATAAGTCTCGTCAGTAGGAGAGTCAATACATAGGATTGTAAACGGATAAATATTTGCCTGAATATACAAAATATTCGCTATAAAATACCATATTTTAGGGTTTGCCTTCTACCGGCAACCCCTTTGTTTTTTATCAACAAATTTGAAATTTACTGGTGCCTGCGTTTTATCCCCGGTATTTCATAGTGCCATTCAATGTTTTAGCAGCATTCAATGCTTTAGCAATGTGTTGATACATCTTTATTGGTAAGTTGAAACACTAAACCTTTTGATAATCAAAGCAATTAACACGCCCCAAACAATGCTGCAAAGTGCATTTGACAAGAATGTTCCTATAGAAAGGCTTTTTAAATAAGGTACATCAAAAAGTACAGTAGTGGCTCGAAATAGAAACATCAAAGAAATTGCATAAATAATTCCCTTTAGCACAATGCCATGGGATTTTATTGTGGGGAGAATTAATATAAATACAATACCCATCAGGCCATCCCATACAATTTGGGCAATTTGCATCACAACCACTTCCAGCACATTAGTTGGTAAATGTCCAAAAAATATCACAGCTGCCCAGTCGAGAAATTTTCTATCCGCATAGTTCAAATAGTAAAGTAACCAATTTACGATGTCCGCTCCAATGGCGGCTAGTATTCCGGAAATAAACCCAACCAGCACTCTATCCTTCATATTTCTCACTCCCATAGTTTAACTTCTGCCATTATTTATCGAGTTACCTTACAAAGATACTTTTCCCTTTAGGGAGATAATTATTAGAATTCCGGAGTAATAAATGTCCACCCCTGTGACTTACCATAATTAATCATTTTATCAATTAAGGATAACT
>DUPU01000189.1 GCA_012838175.1 Clostridia bacterium | reverse complement strand
TAAGCGGGGTGCGGTGTATCCACACCCATCCCGGTGATGACGGGGCATTAAGCAGTGTGGATCTGGCTGCCCTTAATCTAATGAATTTTGATTGCATGGTGGCTTTAGGTGTTTTAAAAGACGGTACCATGGGAACTGTGGGTATCGCTTTTAAAGATTTACGTTCTACCGAAGGAAAAGTATCTCAGATGGTCTTGCCGGACTTGGCTGCTTTAATGAGGATTGATTTTTTAGGTATAGTGGCTGAAATAGAAAAACATGCCGAAAATTTGCACTTGGTAGAAGAAGATGCCCGGGAAAAGGCCTTCTTAGTAGCCCTGCAAAGAGAAAATGATCGGGAAAAGGCAGAAGAGTCTTTGCATGAGTTGGAGCAGTTGGCCCTCACTGCCGGGGTGGTTGTCACAGGCAAGGAAATACAGAAAAGAGACCGTCCTGATGCCGCCACCTTTATCGGCAGGGGCAAAGCACGGGAGTTACAGCTGTTTGCCCAGGCAGAAGGAATTAATGTCATTATCTTTGATGATGAGTTATCACCGGCCCAGCAGCGGAATTTGGAAGATTTAATCGGGGTAAAAATTATCGACCGGTCGATGCTGATTTTGGATATTTTTGCCCAAAGAGCTTGGAGTAACGAGGGTAAACTTCAGGTAGAGCTGGCTCAATTAAAATATTTATTGCCCCGTTTGATGGGACAGGGAAGTGCTCTTTCCCGGTTGGGAGGCGGTATTGGAACCAGGGGACCTGGGGAAACAAAGCTGGAAGTAGATCGGCGGAGAATCCGCAAAAGAATCTCCGATCTGGAAGAGCGGTTGGAAATGGTAAAAAAATCCCGTGCCCTCCATCGAAAAAGGTGGGCAACCATGGGATTGCCGGTAGTGGCTTTGGTCGGTTATACCAATGCGGGTAAATCCTCATTAATGAATGTGTTAAGTGGAGCCGAAGTATTGGTGGAAGACAAATTATTTGCTACGTTGGACCCAACTACTCGGAAAGTAGCTCTGCCGGACGGGCGTTTCTTTTTACTTACCGATACGGTAGGCTTTATTCGGAAGCTGCCCCATCATTTGATAGCTGCCTTCCGGGCAACTCTCGAGGAAACCATGGAAGCGGACATCCTGCTTCACGTCATTGACGGCAGCAGTGAACAAGCGGAAGAACATGCCGTCACGGTAAATCAGGTATTAAATGAACTGGGCATTGAGGATAAACCGGTAATTACCGTGATCAATAAAATTGATTTAATTGTTTATGACGCTGTTTTAAAGCGTTTGCTGCAGTTATTCGATCCCGCTCTTCCAATATCGGCCCGGAAACAAATTGGCATAAAAGAGCTTCTTAAAAGAATCGGGGAAACCCTTCCCCAAAATCAGATGCATATTAAGGTTTGCATTCCCTACCATTTGGCCTCATTGGTTACTGATATCCATAACCAGGGAAAGGTGGTGGAAGAGGAATATCTACCCGAAGGTATTCGAATTGAAGCTTATGTTGACCGGCGTTTAAAAAACATCATTGAAAGTAAACTAGATGACGGGACTATCTTTTTCGAAGAGAAAAAATAAAAAATCTTTCTGCTAACACGACAACATGACAACTGGAAAACAGGAGAAATCTAATGATGTTTTTGAGTTAGAGAATATATATTTAAGGGGATTGTTTTGTGAAGCAGAAAATATACTTTTTAGGTGCAGGCGCGTCCCGGGAAGCAGGAATACCTACGCAAAAAGAGCTTTGGGAACAGATTCAAGAAAGGTTTTCCCAAACCGGGGATATAGGGATAAAATCAGTGTTGGATTTTGCCTCTTATCTTAACTTTGCTGAACCCCATAGCCGGGTCAATATTAATACGGCGGAATTGTTAACTTTAATTGACTTGTCATTGGAACAAAATGTTTCTTTGGGGCGGTATGAAGGTGAAGATTTAAGAAAAATCAAGGACGTACTGGTAAAAGTAATATGTGATATTTTAGAAAGGGCAGTCAAGAAAGAACATGACGGAGTTTTGACAGAGTTCTGCCGGAAACTGACACCTCAAGAGACTATTATTTCTTTAAACTATGATACGGTAATTGATCATATTTTAATTGATTGTATCGGTGAGATAGATTATGGATTTACCTTTGATCATATTTTTGGCAAACCTGTTTCAAGGGGGACAGGAAAAAAGCAATTGCTTCTAAAACCCCATGGTTCGTTAAACTGGCGTTATTGCAGCCGGTGCAATAGAATTAGTCTTTCTTTTGACAGGACTCTAGATAAATGCTCTTTTGCTACTCATTGTCCGTCCGATGGGCATCCTTTGCGGGAAGTAATTGTGTCCCCCACATATCACAAAAAATTCTCGGTACCCCAACTGCATAATGTTTGGATGCTTTCTTTTGATAAAATAAAGGAGGCGGATGTGATTTATTTTATCGGCTATTCTTTTCCTCCCGGGGATGTACATATCATTCATCTGATTAAGCGAGCGGTTTTAGCCGGAAGGAAGATACCGGAAATTAACGTAGTTTCCCCTGATTCTCGTGGCATGATGTTTCAAAGATGCCAAAGTATTTTTTCTAAATTTAATTTCTATCGCACCTCTTTTCACGATTTTTTTTATAAGAGATTCTAAAAGAGGGAATATTGCTTGGAAAAGTTTTTAGGACTGGCACAAACCTCCTTTTTCCTGAATAACAATAGTTAGTATTAATATTTTCGATATTACAGGGATAGGAGGAGCTGCCGTGACTGATTTCAACCGTTTTATTCGGAAAAAAATCCATGATCTATTTGGACGAAGTAGATTTTCCGCCTTATTATGTGAACTTCAGAGCATAGCCCGTCTGCTGATTTTTTTTGCTACAGTAGGACTTTTTTTGTATGCCCTGATATTTCCTCATTTTTGGATAATTCTCATTCTGTTTATGCTTTTCCTGGCATTACTGGCTCTTTGCCAGGATTGAATTTACTTTCCAAATTAATAGCTTTTCTTTCCAATTAATTGTATAATCTACTTAATAATTACTCTATAATTACTCTTATAG
>DUPU01000188.1 GCA_012838175.1 Clostridia bacterium | reverse complement strand
CTTGAGAATTCTGGATGTGTTCATTATGCAAAATGCTCATATAAAAAAGATCCCACATTTTCTTGTGAGATCTTTTTTGTTTGGCAGGGGCAGCAGGACTTGAACCCGCAACCAATGGATTTGGAGTCCACTACTCTACCAATTGAGCTATACCCCTATGCGCAAAAACTATTATATAAATAATTGAGCCGGAAGTCAACCATACAAAGGTATTTTTTTTAGGAAAAGCAGTTAAAATAAGGTGATTTATTCACTCTCGGCGATTAAGGCAAGAATATCACCAGTTAGAGGAGTTTCTTCACTGATTACTTTTATTCCTGAATCTTTTAATAAAGCCGTTGTAACACCGGAACCGGAATGGGAGATCCCTTTGAAGCTACCATCGTAAATTCTGTTTACACCGCAAGAGGGACTGCCTTCCTTCATAATGGCCAGTTTTACGGGATAGAATTGAATATATTTTTGGGTTTCTATGGCACCTTTGATAAAATTTCGGGTAACATCAGTTCCGTCTCTAAAACAGACCTTAGCTTTGCCATGAATTACATCTATACCTGTACCTCCTGATATTTCCGCCGGTAACCTGGGAGTAGGGAGTCCGCCCAACTCTTCCGGACATACCGAAATAACACTTTTATCTTTAAGCAAAGAGATTAAACCGGGATTTTTGTTATTCCCTCCTGAGTACTTACAATTTTTCCCTAATAAACAAGCGCTGATTAGAATCATTTTTCACCGGTCCTTTTTATTGATGTTACTGGCTAACATTTCCAGGACTTTTCCCCTGACATTTTTTTTAATGCGGTAATAACCCGTTCCTTGGCCAAGGGATTAGTCTTTTCTACCAGTCTAATAATTTCCTTCATATCATGTCGTCTCGTATAACCGTTAGCGGGACAGGGATTCTTAATTACAGGAAGACTTAAACTATTGGCCAGACGTCTAATGTCCTTTTCCGGCACATAAATAAGCGGGCGAATAACGGTAATATCCTGACGGTCTAAATAGGTTACAGGGCTAAATGATTCCATGCGACCTTCGTAAAACATTTTTAACAAAACGGTTTCCACCGCATCATCCATATGGTGGGCCAAAGCTACCTTAGGATAGCCATTTTTCTTTGCCAGGTTATTCAAAGCCCCTCTTCTCATTTTGGCACATAAAGAGCAAGGATTTTTTTCCTTTCTGACATCAAAAACAATGGTAGCGATTTTTGAAGGTTCATAATAAAAGGGGATGTCCAATTTTCGACAAAAATCTCTTAAAGAAGTAATATCCGTATCCCATCCCATTCCCACGTGACCTGCCGCCAAAGGATACTTGTATTTAGACTCCCGCCAAAACTGATATAAAATATAAAGCAAGGTAATACTGTCCTTACCGCCGGACAATCCTACCATAATACCCCGGGTGTCTTCTATCATGTGATAATCCTTAATGGCTTCTTTGGTTTTTTTTAAGATGTTTTTCAGTAAATAGGACAAGAAATTTTACCTCCTCCTAGTCCTTTATGAAGAAGGATATTATCATAAAATGACGAAATATACAAGAGGGAGGGAAATTATGGCTAAGGAATTAATTACCATTAAAGGAACAAAAAAAGGTTTGGTTTTTTATTTCAATACCAAAGAAGGAACCTTTGAAGAAATTTATAAAACATTAATGGATAAATTTCAAGAAGCTAACGGTTTTTTTAACGAAGGTAAATTTATTATTAACGAAGATAATGATTTAAGTGAAGACCAAATCAAAACCATTGAAGAGACTTTTTACCGCCACGGTATGCAGCGGGTTAAGCTGGACCCTGAAACATCTCCGGAGAATGCGGCTTTTTCGGAAACAGAAGAAACTGAAGTTTATCGTGCCACCGGTGACACGGTTCTGATATCCAAAAGTCTGCGCTCCGGACAAAAAATTTATGTGCAAGGCCATGCAGTTATCCGAGGAGATGTAAATCCAGGGGCACAGGTTATTGCTACGGGAAGTATCATTGTTATGGGTACATTCCGGGGTATTGCCCACGCCGGAGTCCAGGGGGACGATCAAGCTTTTGTTATGGCTTTTAAATTAAGGCCGACCCAAATTGCCATTGCAGACAAAATAAGCCGAGCGCCGGAAATTCAAGAGGAAGCCCAATATCCGGAAATCGCTTTTATTGCCGAGAATCAGATTATTGTAGAACCATATCAAACCTCAAAGCGAAAAGCAGCAAATTTCTAACCCACATAAAGTTGTGGGTTTATTTTTTTTAAAACCAACTTTTTTTCCCAATAATTATTTAGGAGCAGCTTTGCTTGTGGAAAAGTGGAAAAAGCTGTGTATAATTAGTAACAATTACTATTATTAGACAAGATTCAGTTTTTTATAACAGGTTTTCTCACTAATAGGCTATTTTGTCGGATTGACACTTGTACATTGCTTACCGCATATATTAAATAGCAAGAATTTTTTTAGATGTACAGGGGTGAATTATGGACCGGATCAATGAGTTAACAATTGCAGGAGCAGTGGTTTTTCTGGTATGGGTAGGGAATCAGGCCGGTATCCCCAAAAAATTAAGTCCCTTGGTAGCAACCGTTTTATCCGTCATTTTTTCTTTTTTATATTTAGATGCAAGAAATATATTAGATGCCTTGATTCATGGGATTTTAATTGCCGCCTCAGCTGTTGGTTTTCATAGTGGGACTAAAAACATGTATGAGCAATTAAACGGGACTTTTTCGGGGAAGCATCTCAAAAAGAGATAATTTATTAGAATTATTCTCCTGCCGGTGTTATGATATATAGGAAAATAAGACAAGCTAATAAAGGCACTTATTCATGTTTCGACAAAAAATCAGAAAGGATACTTCATTAATGATTAAATTTGGACCGGCAGGAAATTCCGATTCTTTTTATGCGGAAGGATTTAAAACTACTTTGGATGTTCCCCGTTGGCTTTCGGAAAAGGGGCTTAATGCTTATGAATATCAATGCACCCGGGGAGTAAGAATTACCCAGGCCTTTGCGGAAGCATTAAAAGTACAAGCCACCCGTTATAACATCGCTTTAAGCATTCATGCTCCATACTATATTAATTTGGCAGGAACCGATCCCATCCTCCTGGAAAAAAGCAAGCAACATTTGGTGAAATCTCTTTCCGCAGCAAAATGGATGGGTGCCACCAGGGTTGTTTTTCACCCCGGATCGGCTTCCAAGATGCCACGTAATGAGGCTTTGCTTAACGCCGCTAAATTCTTGGATAATTTTTTCACTGATTTAGATGGCGATTTATTGGAAAACTGTTACCTGTGCCCGGAAACCATGGGAAAAAGAAATCAATTGGGCAATTTGGAGGAAGTTTTGGAATTATGTAAGCTTCATCCCAAAATGAAGCCGGCTGTTGATTTTGGGCATCTCCATGCTTTAGGCGGCGGATGTTTAAATGAGGAAAAAGATTTCGAAAAAATCTTAGATAAAATAGAGCGCACTTTAGGGACAAATACCATAAAAAATTTACACATACATTTTTCCCCTGTGGAATATACCGGGGCAGGGGAGAGAAAGCATTGGAGCTTAAAAGATAAAGAATTTGGGCCGGATTTTTATCCTTTGGCCAAAGTTTTAAAGAAAAACGGCCTTATGCCTACTGTTATCTGTGAATCTGCCGGTACCCAGGCTGAAGATGCTGCCACTTTTAAAGCCATTTATAATTCTATTTAGCTTGTCCTTATTAAATTTGCATTTTGTTTTGTAAATTCCTAAAATCAAAATCATCATGAATTCTCACTGAAAGTGTTGCATTTAATATTGCAATTTAGATTGTAAATGCCTGAAAAATATTTTAAATTTTTCATTGACAAAATACAGGCCCTATAGTAGAATCTAACTTAATAATTTTTACACTTTAATATTTTAAATGCGATGCAAAAGAGTAGTAAACAGGGAAAGGGTTAAGAGAGCCAATGGTTGGTGCGAATTGGTCCCGGAAACTGTTGAATCCGCTTTGAAGCAAACAGGCGAACCTGTTCGGAAGGAACCGTTAATTTCTGTCTTGAGATTATGAAATCAAAGATTTTTAGATTTCATAATAAAACAAGGTGGCACCACGTGAGGCAGACTCCCGTCCTTGGACTTGAATCCTAGGACGGGTTTTTTAATATATCCGGAAACTTTTTTCCGGCAGGCCAAAAATTAATTATGTTTTTTATTAATTTAATTACATAGGAGGAGTACTTAAATGAAGGTATTAGTAGCGGAAAAGATTGCACAAGAAGGGATAGATATTCTTAAAAATGCTAATCTGATTGTGGATGTGCAGTTAAACTTGCCCCGGGAGAAACTGTTGGAAATTATCAAAGATTATGATGCCATAATTGTCAGAAGTGTCACCAAAATAAATGAAGAATTTTATGAAAAAGCCCAAAAATTAAAAGTAGTGGGGCGAGCCGGTACCGGTGTGGATAATATTGAAATGGAAGGCGCCACCAAAAGGGGAATCATTGTCGTCAATACTCCTGAAGCTAATAATGTGTCCGCAGCGGAACACACCATTGGATTATTGCTGTCATCTATTCGTTATATAACCCAAGGCAATAAAAGGATTAAAGGGGGCAATTGGGACCGTTCCGGTTTAAAGGGTATAGAATTGCAGGGCAAAACTTTGGGAATTGTCGGTTTAGGGAGAATCGGTTCCTTAGTTGCCACCCGGTTGCAAGCTTTTGGCATGAAAGTTATTGCCTATGATCCATACATTACTGATGCCCGTTTTAAGAAATTTGGGGTAGAAAAAAAGGAAACATTAGAGGATTTGGTTCGGGAGTCTGATATTATCACGGTGCATACCCCAAAGACAGAGGAGACTTTTGGCATGATTGGTGAGGAACAGTTTAAAATTGCCAAAAAAGGGTTGCGGGTGGTTAATTGCGCCAGAGGTGGCATTATCAATGAAGAAGCATTGGCAAAAGCAATTAAAGAAGGAATTGTAGCCAGTGCCGGTATTGACGTTTTGGTTGATGAGCCTAAATGTAACTCCCCCCTTATTGAATTGGAAAATGTGGTCAACACCCCCCATTTAGGAGCGGATACGGAAGAAGCCCAATACAATGTGGGAACAATGGTTGCTCATGAGGTAGTCAGCGCCTTAAAAGGGGAGATGGTACCCAATGCGGTTAACCTGCCCACCCTTCAGATTACTGAATTAAATGACCTGAAAGCATATCTGAAGCTGGGAGAGACCTTGGGCAAACTATATCACCAGTTGGAGAAAGACCCGGTGGAGAGAATTGAAATTCAATACCGGGGTGAAATTGCCGATAAGGAAACCACAGCAGTTACATTATCTGTTTTAAAAGGTTTATTTGAGACCATTCTGAAAGAACGGGTTAATTATGTCAATGCCAGTCTGATTGCCAAGAACCGGGGCGTGGAAGTAACAGAAAGCAAAATAACCGGTGAAGGAAAATACATGAATTTAATTAAATTATTGATATCATCTAAGGACAAAACCTATACTTGTTCCGGTACTGTGTTTGGCAAGGACGAAATAAGAATCGTTGAAGTAAACGGATACGAATTTGACGTTATGCCCAGCCCCTATATGCTGGTAGCCATAAACCTGGATAAACCCGGCATGATCGGTCAAATCGGTACTCTGCTGGGTGTTAATAAGATAAATATTGCCACCATGCAGGTGAGCAGAAAGAAAAATACGGAATGGGCAATGATGTTTTTGGCTGTCGATTCCGAAGTATGCAAGGAATCTTTGGAACTGATTAATAATATGGAAGGTATCCTCAGCGCCCAGTTTGTAAAACTGTAAAATAACATCCTGAAGCCGCATTATTCCTGCTTCCAAATATTTTCCTTGAAAATGTTGTATAATACAGTCATAATTAATATGAGATGAAGCAAAGGAGGAAGGATAATATGCCGTCTTTAGGATTGCCGGAACTGATTTTAATTCTGGTTATAGCTTTAATAGTATTTGGACCGGGTAAACTTCCTTCTGTTGGTGCCTCTGTAGGCCGGGCCATCAATGAATTTAAAAAAGCTTCCCGGGAAATAATCAGTGATGCTCATGAATCGAACAGTGAAGATAAACCACCGACAAAAGAAAATAAAAATTAGCCTTTATAAACACCCTGTCTTTGGGCAGGGTGTTTATCTGGTTATAATATCATAATTTGGAAATAATATGACTAATAGTTTTTTATCCACCATACTTAAAACTGATTATTTTGTAGAATTATGGAGTAATCTATTCTAATATGGAACTTATCACATTATATATTCGTCATTAATTGGTAGAAAAAAATTAATTTACAGGAGATAGTTTTATGCAAAAAGTAATTTTCCAACTCAGATCCATTTCTTTTCTCATCCTCATTTTCCTGGCTTTTTTCTTCAGTATGCAAGCTTCAGCTGAGACGGAACCAATTCCGGTTTCTGAAGAAACCATTACCAGAGGAGCAATACTCAGGGAATATCAGGTCCCGACTGCTTCGGGCAGCGCCAAGGTATATCTTATAAAAATCAATTTAACCGACCCTTACATAAAAATAGATGTTCTCTATGGGATTGATGGTAAATTGGGTAAGAATCAATCTGTGGAGAAAATGGCCCTGGAAAACGGCGCTATTGCGGCGATAAACGGAGATTTTTTTGATATGGCCTCAGGAAGCCTTTTTGGCCCCATTCTGAAAGAAGGGGAGTGGGTCACTACTCCTACTACCACCACGGAAGGCTTATCAGGATTTGCTTTAACCCAAAAAGGGGAGCCTCGTATTTTACCCTTTTCCTTTCAAGGTTCCATTATTGCGGAAAATGGGCAAGAATATCCAGTGGCTTCCATAAATAAAACATATTCTTTAGCAAATAAGCTTAATATCTTTACTCCCTATTGGGATGCTAACTTTTTACCCGGCAACACCCTGGATTCATATACATATGTGGTAGTTAAAGATAATGATGTTGCGGAGATTTTGGTTAACCAAAAGCCCGGTAGAATACCGAAAGACGGCTATGTTATTATCGGGCATGGGTTAGGGGCTTATTTCCTACAGGAAAACGTCCGCCTGGGAGAGAAAATTGAGTTTCATTTTCGCATGGATCAGGGTGACGACTGGCAATTTGTGATAGGAGCACATACACCTTTGGTAGAAAAGGGTGTCCGAGCAAAATTCACCCGTAACATACCGGGGTATAATGCCAGAACAGCGGTAGGATATTCCCAGGACAAAAAATATCTCTATTGGATTGGAGCAGAAAAAAGCAGTGCCAGTACAGGTATGACCCTGGAAGAATTAGCCGACTTTATGATTAGATTAGGTGTTTACCATGGAGTTAATCTGGACGGAGGTGGCTCCACTACTGTAGTCTCCAGGCATCCCGGTGATTTTCAAATTTCTTTGATTAACCAGCCGGAGAATAAGACCCTAAGATCGGTGCCTAATGGCTTAGGCTTATTTACTACCGCTCCGGAAGGAGAGCTGAAAGATTTTATCATTGGAACACCCTCTTTCCTTTTAGTAAATGAAAGTACTTTCTTGAATTTAAAAGCCATTGATGAATATGATAATCCATTAAATGTGGATAATCAGACGCTATCCTGGCAGGCAGTAAATGATTTTGCTGTGGCAAAAGAGAACATATTAACCGGACTTAAACCGGGAAAGGCCATCGTAGAGCTTAAGTCAGAACAAGTTAAAAAGCAATTGGAATTGGAAATTGTGGGACGTGACCAGATTGCTGAACTGAACCTGGGTATAAGTTCCTTACTGGCGAAACCGGGAGATATCTTTTCCTTAAAACCTGCTGTAACCACTGTAAAAGGTCAAACCAGAGAAGTTTCCCCGGCTTTGCTTAATTGGGAATGGATCGGGGTAGACGGGAGCACCAATGAAAAAGGAGAACTCCAGGCAGGTTCCATCCCCGGGACTGGTTGGCTGGTAGGGTCTTATGACCGTTTCAGCAGCATGGTGCCGGTACAAATCGGTTCCAGAGATAAGGTAATAATGGATTTTGAGTCTCAACCCGATTTAAGCTTTCAGGGAGTACCCCGGGAAGTTTCCGGGAGTTTTACAATAAATAAGTCGGAACAAAAAGAGGGAAGCTACTGTGCTGCTTTAAGTTATGATTTTTCCCAAGCCCAGGCTGAGACCCAGGCGGCTTATGGAGTGTTTGAGCCCGAAGAAATAAGTTTTTCCGGGACAGCTCACGGTATGAACCTTTGGGTTTACGGAGACGAAGGAAATTATTGGCTTCGAGCGGAAATTCTCGACAACAATGGTGAAACTCATTATATAACCTTAGCAGATAAGGTTAATTGGAGCGGGTGGAAAGAGTTATCTATTGACTTCCCCCAGTCCATTGATAATCCGGTTCTGAAAAGAATTTACCTGGTAAAGCTGAAGAACTCACAAGTTTCCAAAGCAGACGGCAGGATTTTATTGGATAAAATATCTTATCAGACCGGAGATGCTTTAATTCCCGATGTTTCTGACATAGAGATTAAACTTTTTACTAATCAGAAAATAATGCTGATAAACGGGTCCGAACAAACAATTGATCAAAGCCCCATTGTAGAACAGGGAAGAAGCTATATTCCGGCTCGTTTCCTCATCGAAGCCTTAGGAGGAAAGGTAATTTGGCAGGCAGCAGACAAACAGGTACGCATTCTCTTGCCCCAAGATATGATTGATTTATGGGTAAATGATAAAGAACATATTATTGTAAACGGGAAGAACAAACCTTCTGACACAGCTCCCATTATCAGAAACAACCGTACCTTAATTCCGGTGCGCATGGTAACGGAAAATCTGGGATATAAGGTTGATTGGAATAAAGGACAAATCACGATTACAAAATAATAACAAGCATTAAATCGCAATCAGAAAGTTTTAGGGCTTTCTGATTGCGGTTTTTGTTAACTTTGCTGATTTAGGACAGAACAGTAAGCTAGTTTATATATTACTAGTTTATATATTATTCGAAAAGGAAACTAAATCATCTCATTTCTTAAGCGATAAGCATTTTCTATTAGAATTATTCCTTCGATAAAGAAATTTAATTGGCGTATTTTGAGGCAAAAAAATTATAATAATAATTAGAACAAGGGATATTAAACTATTAGTACATCCTTAAATTCGGATTATTAATTATATAAAAGGGAGGTAGTTATCATGACAATCACCATAGATGCCCGGGGTTTAAACTGTCCCGCTCCGGTGATAAAAACGAAGAAAGCAATAGAATCAAACCCTAATGAAGATTTCATGATCATTGTAAATAATGTTGGGGCTAAAGAAAACGTAAAAAGATTAGGAGAGAACCTGGGGTACGATGTAACTGTCACTGAAAAAACCGGAGATTTTTTTCTTCAGATGTCAAAATCATGCTGCACCGTTATTAAAGAGAATAGCATCATAAATAATGATGTTATCTATGTTTCCACGGATAAAATGGGGCAAGGTTCTGATGACCTGGGCAAAGTTTTAATGAAAGGGTACTTTTATGCTTTAACCGAGGTAAAACCCTATCCCAAGGCTGTTTTATTTGTTAATTCAGGAGTTTATTTGACCACAGAGGGATCAGAAGTACTGGAATATTTAAGAGTTTTAGCCGATCATGGAGTGGAGATTTTGTCCTGCGGTACCTGTTTGAATTTCTTTAATTTAAGTGATAAACTGGCTATAGGTGATGTCACAAATATGTATACCATTGTGGAACAAATGAATCAAGCAGCTAAGGTTATTCGTGTTTAAGAACAGGAGAAAACAATGGAAGAGGAATTTTTCATCATTTCTTTTGAATCCACCCATTATGCCATGCTGGTGGAAAATAAGCTGAAAGAAGCAGAATTAAAAGTAAATTTGATTCCTACACCTCGAATTATAACCGCCAGTTGTGGTTTATCTCTAAAAATAGATTCTGATGTGATGGAAGATGTATCCAAGGCTTTAAAATCTTACGACTTGGATGCAACTATGTTTCAAATTTACCGCGTAATAAAGAACGGAAATGAAAACAAGGCTATCCCCATTAATATCCATTGAATCTTTTTCTGACCCGGATTATTCCGGGTCATTTTACTCATTGATATCTATACCTGCCATTTTCATCAGAAAAATAGCATTCCTGGTGGTGGAAACTCCCGGCTTAAGTTTATAATCAAAGAATATCTTACCATTTTGATAATACTCGTCAAAATGGTAATTTTTTATCCAGGGACTTTCTTTTGCTAAGTCACCCAGCTCCAGGTCATGGGTGGAAACCAAGCCCACAGCCCCGGTGTCGCTTAATTTTTTTATAAGGTGTTTAGCTCCTGTATGCCTGTCCCGGGAATTAGTTCCTCGGAAAATTTCGTCTAACAAAAATATGATCGGCTTTCCGCCTTTTGCTTCCGCCAAAATAGTCTTGATGCGCAGCAGCTCGGCAAAAAAAGACGATGTGCCGGTGTCTAAATTATCGTTAATACGCATGGAGGTATAAATATGCAGAAAGCTGCACTTAAATTCCCGGGCACAAACCGGTGCACCCAAATATGCCAGGAGTAAGTTTATGCCCACCGTACGGAGAAAAGTGCTTTTCCCCGACATGTTAGAACCTGTAATTAATAGTATTTCCCCGGCATTTTTTATTTCTATATCATTGCACACCCGAGTCTCAGGAAGGAGGGGATGGCCTAAATCTTTTGCTGAAATCCCCACTGAGCTTTCATAAAACTGAGGAAAGCACCAGTTCGGATGATCAAAGGCAAGGAGGGCTAAACTGGATAAAGCCTCAATTTCACCCAGGGTATGTAGCCATTCCTCTAAATGGTAACCGAATTTTTTCTTCCAGCCTTCCAAAGCTGCCATCACGTGAAAATCCCATAAGGTAAATAAGTTGAATATAAAATAGAGTTGGTGATATCGGAGGTAAGACATATCAACCGCTTTACCAAGTCTTTTAATTTGTTGAAAAGCAGGTTGATTTTTTTTGATTTTTAATTCCTTTTGGAGTTTTTTAAGGCCCGGTGCTTGAAATTCTTCTTCCTCAAAAAGCTGCAGCATCCGCTTATAACCTTTAATATTTTTCTGATACTTATCTGCAACGGTAAAAGCAGTACCGGTATTTTTGCTGAAATAAAAAAGAATTATCCCATGACATAAAAACTGGGTCAAGGGTAAAAAGAAAGGTATTCTGTCCGGCAAAATAAATGCAAGAACAGTTAAGATAACCAATACCAAGGGAGACACTGTGGTTAAAACCTTAACGTAAGGACTTGTCCATGAAGCTTGAAAATTTTTTGTCCAGCGGAAAAGATCCTCTGGGTTTTGATCTTTATTGGTAAGCAGGCTTCCTTCGCTCTGAAACTTTTGCCGAAAATCAAGGGAATCGGCTAAATCCCGGATATTTTTCTGTCGTATGAGGACTTGGTCTATATCCGTAAAAGGGGATAAGAGTAAATTTTTTAGCCTTTTACGGCCGAGAAAGGTATTGGTGGTATTGATTAATTGAAAGAGAGACCTTTTGCCGAAAATATCTAAATCCACCGCAAACGGATGAGTCTCCTGGAGAAACTCTGTTCCTGTATCGGGAAACTGAGTCCAAGCATCACTTAGCCTGGCCAAAGACTGCTTATTTATTTCCAGCATGGCTTGAGCAAAATTTTTTTTGTTTCTCAAACTTTGATGGTGAATTACCAGCCGTAAAAAGATAAATATGGTTATTAAAAAAATTCCGGCTACCACCGGATACAAATGATGGAGATAAAAATAAATTCCTGTCCCCATCCCCCCTAAAGAAGTCAATAGTCTTAAGTGACTTACCCAACGTGATTTTTTTTCTAATTCTCTGACTTTTTCTTGATATTTTGTAACTCTGTTTTGATATCTTTCCTGAGGATGAGCCAAGCAAGAAACACTCCTTCAATAATATTTACATGGTCTATCTTAATACATTTTTGCAAAAAAATACAGTGGAGTAGCATATTTTGCTTATCTTAAAGATGCTGTTACCACTAATTGTTGCCCGGGGAAAATTAAGTCCGGTTCCTCCAGGTAATTAAAATCAATCAGGTTTTGCACATAAGTATCAAATCTCCGGGCGATGGTAAACAAAGTATCACCGGGTCTTACCGTGTAGATTATTGCCTCTGGGGGCGAATAAGGCACGGTTATTTTTTGACCGACAAAAATATAATCCGGATCGGGAATATTATTAAACTTTCTTAGAATATCGATGGTAGTATTAAAATTCCTGGCAATGCCGGCCAAGGTATCCCCTGGTTCCACCACATAGACAAAAGCACCTAATTTGGGTACCAGTATCATTTCTTCACCTCCTTTAACTCATCATATATTATGTGGAAGGTTTCCGAAGGTGACAGATAAAGAAAGAAAAACTTTCTGACGAATGCGTGTCAGCAAACTGTCAATAAGTGTCTAATATTTGACGGTTTTTTATGACAAATCTTAGACAAGAATCTGTCAAAACCTAGGTTTTATCATATAAACATGAAAATAATATTTTGGCATGAATCTTGCTATGTAATATAGCAAAGAAATAAATTTCCAATAATAAAATTAATTCTAAATTGAAAGGAGGGTTTTTCATGAGAAAGAAAATGGATTTATCATTGCTTGCTTTTTTTAGCGGCTTATATGTTTTCTTAACTGTTCTCTCCTGCTTAAACCTTTAAAAAAAAATTTTCGAGATAGAGGTGGTTGATGTGCCGGAGTAATTTGGCTTTTTAAAAAAGCAAAAAAAGCAAAAAGAAAAAGCCTTTTGGTTTGATCCTTTTTGAGGAAGTATAACCAAAAGGCTTTTTAATTTTTCTGAAAAAGGTATATAAGCATGTTTTATAGAATGAAAATAAGTTTTCAGGAAGTCAAAAAATCAGGAGAAATCGGCAAATCTCGGGAAAATGCCGTTGTCGGAGTGGATGTGGACAATGAAGAAATAATTAATTTAGTCCACCTTACGTAAATAATGATTTGATTATTAATATTGAAATTTGTTGAGGATATATGCAAAAGAATATAACCTTATTTACTTTTATTATATCAGTATATATTTATGAACATTATAATTGACATTAACATATGCTTATTATACCATTATGTTGTACCCGGGATGAATCATAAGTTTAATAGTACAGAAGAGCTTTTCTCAAATAAGAAGAAAGAAGAAAGGAGAGAGGTTAAATATGCAAGCAAGAAAAGTAGTTTTTTTATTAATTTCTCTTTTGTTAATCTTATCACTTGCCGGTTGCGGAGCGAGTAACGATCAACAACAACCGGAACAAGAAACTCCTCAAGGGGAAGCACCCCAGAATGGTACCATTGCTGACGGTGATTATGTTGGGTATTCAGATGCTGATCCTGAATCTCACGGTGAAGCAAGAGTTCAATTGACAATTAAAGACGGAAAAATTGCTGAGGTTAAAATTGACGAAATTCAAGACGGTAGTACCGGTCACGCTGTTAAAGATTTAGCAACTTATCCTCATCAACCTGCTGTGGAAGGTGACGCTTATTTCAAAGATAAATTCACAGGATTATCATCTGTGGAAGAAATAAGAGCAGTAGATGATTTTGCCGGTATTACCCATAGTTCTGAGAAATTCAAATTGGCTGCAGAAAGAGCATTAGTCCAAGCGGGTACCGAAAAGACCGGAACCTATTTTGACGGAACATTCATGGGCTATTCCGATACAAGTGCGGAAAAAGGGTTTGCTACCGCATATGTGACCATTAAGAACAATGCTATCGAATCCGTAGTATTGGAAGAATGGCAACCGGATCAAGAAAATCCCGGTTCATTCAATTTAAAAGATTATGCATCATATCCCTTAAAAGAGGCTCAAGAAGGTAATGAATACTTTACTCAGGAATTAGTCGGTGCCGCCGGTCCTGAGGACGTTGACGCTGTGGATGATTACGCAGGCGTAACCCACAGTTCGGAAAACTATAAAGCAGCTGTAAAAATGGCATTGGAAAAAGCCAAACAATAAGTATACCCTCTTTTCAGCAATTAACCTACTTATCAACAAGATACAAAAACGGAGGCATGGCCTTCGTTTTTGTATCTTAATGCGCAACATGATAATTAAACCAATTTTAACACACAGTGCCATAGAACTGGAGGCTCATAAGTTGAGTTGGAATAGTCTAAAATTTTTAAAATTAAAGCCATTTGGGCTCATATTTTTTATTATATTTTTCAGCAGCATGATTTCAGCCTGCTCTCCTCTATCTATAAGAGAAAGCAAGGAAATTAAACCTGTAACCAAGACTAATTTTATCATGGGCTCTTTAGTGAAAATTACCGTTTATGATGAAGATATAGATGAAAGTGTTTTTAACCGGGTCTTTAACCGAATTCAAGAAATAGAAAACAAAATGACTATTAACAAAGTTACTCCTCAAGGAGAAATCATAAGACTTAATAATTCTGCAGGACATGATTTTGTGGAATTAAGTGGGGAAACCTTTTTTATTTTGGAAAAAGGCAAATATTACGGTGAAATCACCCAGGGCAAATTTGATATCACTATTGGTCCTATTGTTAAATTATGGAATATTGATACGGAAAATGCCGCCATTCCCGATGGCGAAGAAATCATACAAAAATTACCTTTAGTTGACTATCGCAAATTAGAATTGGATCAGGAACAAAAAAAGGCCAAATTATCAGAGGAAGGCATGATGGTTGATCTGGGTGCTATTGCTAAGGGTTATGCTGCAGATGAGGCAGCCAAAATCCTTATTGATGCCGGCATTAAGCATGCCATAATCAACTTAGGAGGCAATATCTTGACTATAGGAAGCAAACCGGACGGTTCTTTATTTCGACTGGGCTTGCAGGACCCCTTCCAAGAAAGAAATATAAATATGGCTGTAGTCAGATTGAATAATCAGTCTTTAGTATCCTCAGGAACTTACGAAAAATTCTTTGAAGCAAACGGGAAAAAATATCACCACATTATTGATCCTAAAACAGGTTACCCTGTTGAAAACGAATTGGTGAGTGTTTCTATCATAACGGAAAAATCCATTGATGCCGATGCTCTATCTACCAGTGTTTTTTTGTTGGGTTTAGAAAAAGGTATGGACTTGGTGGAAAAGCTGCCTAATACAGAAGCTGTTTTTGTGACAAGTGCTAAAAAAGTCTTTGTTTCTTCCGGAATCAACAAAGATATTTTTGAACTGGTAAATGAAGATTACCAATTAGAACTTAAGCGGTGATTACTTTGAAAAAAGGAGATTTATTAATAATCTTATTATTGCTGGTGGCAGGGATAGTTTGGTTTATCCAGGACTCCCTCCGCTCTGATACAGAAGGTAGTTTAGCAGTGATTGAGGTAGAAGGCAAACGTGTTCAAACCCTATCTATGGATGAAAACGGCAGGTATAAAATTAATTTGCCGAACGACAAATCCATGGAAGTAATGGTGGAAAATAATGAAATATGGGTTTTGGAGGAAACTGTGGACTGCCCTCAAAAGATTTGCGTCAGAACCGGAAAAATATCCAAACCCGGGGAAACCATTGTTTGTTTACCTAATAAGACCGTTATCTATATTGAAGGTTTTGCCAATACGAATGTCGATGATATTTCCTTTTAGGAGTGTTTGGTATGTCTAAAACCAGAAAACTTGCTTTATTAAGTATCTTATTGTCTCTGGCTTTGGCTTTGCATATATTTGAAAGAAATCTCCCTTTGCCTATGGCCGTTCCAGGTATTAAGCTGGGCTTGGCTAATATTATTACCTTTTTGACCATTATATTCTTTGGTTTTAGAGAAGCCGCATTAGTGGTGTTTATGAGAACTTTTTTAGGGTCAATGTTTGGCGGGGGATTATTGTCCTTTTGTTTCAGCCTGGTAGGAGGCCTTTTAAGCACTATAATAATGACCATTTTATACAAAAAGTTTTTTAAGTATTTCAGCATACCGGCCATAAGTATTTCCGGAGCGATTTTCCATAATATCGGCCAAATCACTGTGGCCAGTTTGATCATGGAGAATTTCAACTTATTTTATTATTTGCCTGTGTTGCTGGTTTCCGGAATTATTACAGGATTTTTTATCGGTTTAATCGTAAAACTATTGGTTAAGCCTTTAGAGTGTTTTTTTCAGGCAATACAAACCGAAAAAACGTTGATTTAAACTAAACCAGGAAGAAAACTCCTGGTTTTTATTTTTATATTATTTGGCAATAAAAATTTTTTACAGTATAATGAAAATCAAGCAAAATATACATGTATTCCATAGTCATATGCACCTATATTGCCGGTGCCGTCGAGAAAACACGCATCAAAACCATGAATGCAATTCTTATTTTATAGGTTGTTGAGATAGAGGATTAAGTAAACAGGTATAAAATATAATAGGAAAATATAAAAAAAGGAGTATTGTTTAATGAAAAGCTATCGAAAGGAATTGTGGTTTGAAACAAAAACCAGGCGGGCTTACATTAATATCACTCCCCAAGTGGAATCATGCCTGAAAGAAAGTGGGATTAAAGAAGGTTTTGTATTGGTAAATGCCATGCATATTACAGCCAGTGTATTTATTAATGATGATGAAAGCGGGCTTTTGCGGGATTTTGAAAAATTTTTAGAAAAACTTGCTCCGGAGAAACCTTATGACCAGTATCACCATAACGGCTTCGAGGATAATGCGGATGCCCATTTAAAGCGAACGGTAATGGGGCGGGAAGTGGTGGTGGCGGTGACCAATGGAAAGTTGGATTTCGGTCCCTGGGAGCAGATTTTTTACGGGGAATTTGACGGTAAAAGAAAAAAACGGGTACTGGTAAAAATCATTGGTGAATAGAAGAGAATGTATGAATTGGAGGGGGAAGTTTGTTATTTGGTTTTGGGTTAAAAAATAAAACGGTCAAGGAATTAAGAAAAAACAAAGGCTACACTGCCGACGAATTGGCCCGGCGCCTGAGGATTGACAGCATTGAAATTAAGAGAGTGGATTACTTGAAGTTGAAGGATGTGCCAAAACCTTTATATAGTAAACTCCTGCCTATTTTTCGGGGGGATGACTATGACAAAATTCCTTGGTAACTATATAAAGGTTTGAAATGGACACACAATTGTTATTGGGAAAGCCTGATTGACAAAATCTAATCAATTAATAAAAATGTATATAAATATAATAGGATTAATATAGAATGTCATGGGAAACGCGGGATAGTGTATTTTAATAATGATCATCAATAAAGTTGAGAAGAATGGATATGTTAAAATTGTGGACGATATTAACAAAGTAAATCGGGAAGAAGTAAAAACGAAATAGATGCCTTTGTCCCTCAAACAGGGGATGCTCGCGATGGGAGGAATATAAATCATGGATTCGAAAAAAACCTATTCCGTAGGGGGTATGTCTTGCGCGGCTTGTGCCGCGAGGATTGAAAAAGGGTTAAGAAAGCTGGTTGGGGTAAAAGATGCCCATGTTAACTTTGCCATAGAAAAAGTAACCGTGGAATACGATTCATCATTATTAAATGATGTTAAAATTAGGGAAGTGATTCAAGGATTAGGTTATGAAGTTCTTCCTGAAGAGAAGCCTGCTAAATATCAAGTCACCCTTAAAATTGGCGGCATGAGCTGTGCGGCCTGTTCCTCAAGAATTGAAAAGATGCTGAATAAATTAGATGGGGTGGAAATGGCTGGGGTTAATTTGGCCACAGAAACGGCGGTGGTGGAATATGATCATGAAAAAATCAAGGTCTTAGAAATTATCAAGGCAGTGGAAAATTTGGGTTACAGTGCCGAACGGGCGGAAGAAGTTTCTCACGACCGGGAAAAAGAACAGAGGGAGAAGGAAACAAAGCGCCTAAAAAATGAATTGATAATCTCAGCCATTTTAAGTTCCCCACTCATCCTGGCCATGGTTTTTGCTTTGATCCACCTGGATATTGCTTTTTTACACAATGAGTATTTTCAACTTTTCATCGCGACACCGGTTCAGTTTATTATTGGTTTCAGATTTTATAAAAATGCCTTTTACGCTTTAAGAGCGAAAAGTGCCAATATGGATGTCCTTATTGCCATGGGTACTTCGGCAGCATATTTTTACAGCCTTTATAATGTATTTTTCCAAGAATTAATGCCGGGCATGGCCATGAAAGACCTATATTTTGAAGCTGCTGCCGTGATTATTACCTTGGTCTTATTGGGAAAATACTTGGAGGCAGTTGCCAAAGGGAAAACTTCGGAAGACATTAAAAAACTCATGGGACTGCAAGCAAAAACCGCACGGGTTTTGAGAAACGGTCAGGAAGCTGATATACCGGTGGAGGAAGTGGAAGTAGGGGATATTGTGATTGTGCGCCCGGGGGAAAAGGTTCCTGTGGACGGGATAATTTTAGAAGGAAATTCCGCTCTGGATGAATCCATGCTCACCGGGGAAAGCCTGCCTGTTGAAAAGAAGGCAGGAGACATGGTGATAGGTGCTACCATTAATAAATATGGTACATTCAAATTCCGCGCAACAAAAATTGGCAAAGATACCGCCTTGTCTCAAATCATTAAAATGGTGGAAGATGCTCAAGGGTCAAAAGCGCCTATTCAAAAAATCGCCGACCAAGTGTCAGGGGTATTTGTACCGGTGGTAATCTTAATCGCTTTGGTGACCTTTTTCATCCAATATTTTGTTATTGGTCAGGGGAATGATTTAACACATGCTTTAGTTAGTGCCGTCTCAGTTTTGGTTATCGCCTGTCCCTGCGCTTTAGGTCTTGCTACTCCTACTGCGATCATGGTAGGGACAGGAAAAGGAGCGGAGAAGGGTATTTTAATAAAAGGCGGAGAACATTTGGAAATGGCCTATAAAATTAATGCTGTTATTCTTGACAAAACCGGCACTATTACCAAAGGACAGCCGGAGGTTACCGATATCATATCTATTGAAGATGACATGGAAAGTCAGGAAATATTAAAAATAGCCGCAACAGCGGAAAAGAACTCGGAACATCCTTTAGGCTTGGCTATTTATAAAAAAGGAAAGGCTGATATCGGAGCTATTCCGGATCCGGAAAAGTTTGAAGCTATACCGGGACGGGGGGTATCGGCGGTTATTAATGGATCAACTGTATATTTGGGCACCAGAAAACTGATGATCGAAAATAATATTCCGACTGATGCCGTGGAGTCAATTGTATCCCGATTAGAAGAAGAAGGCAAAACGGCAATGTTAATGGCAGTTAACAATGTTTTACGGGGTATTATTGCAGTAGCCGATACAGTTAAGGAAAGTTCCCGGGAGGCAATTGACGAACTTCAAAAGATGGGGATAAAAGTGTATATGATTACCGGGGATAATAAAAGAACTGCCCAAGCTATTGCCAAGCTGGTTGGCATAGATAATGTTTTAGCTGAAGTGCTGCCGGAGAAAAAGGCGGAAGAAGTGGAAAAACTGAAGAAAGCAGGGATGATAGTTGCCATGGTAGGTGACGGTATCAATGATGCTCCCGCGTTAGCTGTGTCTGATGTGGGAATGGCAATCGGCACCGGAACCGATGTGGCCATGGAAGCGGCAGACATTACCTTGATGAGAGGGGATTTGCGCTCCATACCTATGGCAATCAAACTATCACGAAAAACTATGAATAAAATCAAACAAAATCTCTTCTGGGCCTTTATTTACAATATTATCGGTATTCCTTTTGCAGCATTGGGATTACTAAATCCGGTTATTGCAGGAGGAGCTATGGCTTTTAGTTCAGTTTCGGTTGTAACAAATTCTTTAAGCCTGAAGAGGGCGAAAATCTAAAAATCATACAAGGTAGGATTGAAATAAAAAAGTAAGTTAAATGAAGGAAGGGAATTTAAATTATTCTTACCGAAGAAGGCAGCATAAAATCTGCCTTATAAGCAAAGATTTGACAAAAATTTAATCCCATGAGGTGTATTTAATGAGGGGCAAACCAGGATATCTATTGTTGGCTCAAACCGGGGAATTGAAAAAACGCGCAGATGATGCAAGAGAATTTCTTAAGAACTGCAGGTTATGTCCTCAATTGTGCGGGATAAACAGGACAGTTGGTGAAAAGGGTATTTGCAGGGCGGGGGACAGCATCTTAGTTTCCAGCGTGACTCCTCACTTCGGGGAAGAAAAAGTATTAGTAGGCAAAAAAGGTTCCGGAACTATCTTTTTTGGCTTATGTAATCTGAAATGTGTCTTTTGCCAGAATTATGAGCTAAGCCATTTTGGGGAAGGCCATAAAATAACAGTTGAGCAGTTTGCAGATGCCATGCTCCAACTTCAGGATTTGGGCTGCCATAATATTAATTTTGTTTCTCCCACTCATTTTGCAGCCCAAATCGTCCAGGCAGTTGCTATAGCAGCCGATATGGGTTTAAATATCCCCCTTGTATATAATACAGGTGGATTTGACTCGATAGAAACCCTTAAACTGCTGGTGGGAATTATAGACATTTATATGCCTGACGTTAAGTTTTGGGATGAGGGCAAAGCTTATCTTTATCTTAAGGCTAAAGGCTATCCTAAGGTTATGAAAGCAGCGATTAAAGAAATGCACCGGCAGGTAGGAGATTTAAAAATTGACGAAAACGGACTGGCCTATAAGGGTTTGTTGGTCAGACACCTGGTTATGCCCCGGGGGTTGGCCGGTACAAAAGAAATCATGATTTTTTTGGCTCAAGAAATTTCCCCATCTACCTACGTGAATATTATGGGCCAGTATCAACCTTGTTACTTGGCAAAAGACTTTCCGGAATTAAACCGGGCCATAACCCGGAAGGAATTAATGGATGCTGTAAGGCTGGCAGAAGAAGCCGGATTGACTCGGATCATATTTTAAGTCCAGCGGTGCTGAAACGTAAATTTTTGGCATTCTCTTTTATTGTTTTTTATATGATGGGTCTAGTGATGGTGTTGATAATAAATAGATATTCATTCCTTACACTCTCTTATTTTTAATTTAAAATGAACTTATTACTTCAACTGATTACTCTTATTGTTGAGAGTGAGGTGCTCACATGGATATAACTCTGGTAAAGGAAGCAAAAAGAGGCAGCAGGAATGCCCTGGTCCGGTTAATTATGGATGAAAAACAAGATTATTATCGCCTGGCCTATGCCTATACCAAAAATCAAGATGATGCTTTGGATGCTTTGGCAGATATGATTGTCATTTTGTATGAAAAAATATCTGTTTTAAAGAACGAAGCATGTTTTGACACTTGGAGCCGAACCATATTGGTTAACTGCTGTAAACAAATTTTACGAAAAAAGAAGAAAATAATTCTATTTGATAAGATGCCTGAGATATCCCATGAAGGAGAATTTCGTCAGAAAGAGCAAGAAATTTTACTAGATTCAGCCCTTTCAAAGTTGAGCCCAAAACATCAAGAGGTCTTGAAGCTTCGTTTTTTCCTAGACTTTGAGTACCAAACTATTGCTGAAATTTTGAAAATACCTGTTGGTACGGTTAGATCCCGTATCTCTACCGGTCTTGCAAAATTAAAAAATATTTTGGGAGATGAAAATTATGGCGGAAATTGAAGATATGCTCCGTAAGCAGGGAGAAAAATTTAACCAGATAGAACCACCTCCGGAAATGGAAGAGCGGCTGCACCTAGCCCTGGAAAACTCCTCAATGAGAAAACGGAGCGGAAAAATGTGGTCCCTCAGGGTGGCTGTACTTATTATGATATTATTCCTTTTTGGTTCACAAATTGATTCCTTTGCCTATTACGGAAAGAAATTATTAGGGTATGATCAAATCATGACAGGGACCTTAAGAGAACTGAACGAATTAGGCAGCGGGCAGACCATCGGCAAAAGCTACACCTTTAAAAACGGGGTAAGTATCACCCTGGACGGTATCATGCTGGATGATAATCAAATGCTGGTTTTTTATACAATGAAGGATCCGAGAGGTACAGTGGATGAGTTATATTCGAACCATTCCATGTCACTAAGAGGATTATTTAAGGAATACCAAATGCATAGCGGTCAGGGAAACATGAATGAAGAAAAAACCGTAATGAAAAACATGTTTCAATTTCAAGCCCCGCTTTTCTTTGAAAAGAAGCTAAAACTTACTTTTTATCTGGGAGAAGGTGCCCAAAAGGAAACTGGGGAAATCCCTTTTACCTTGGATTGGACTAAAGCCATGGGACATAGCATCAAAAAGCCGCTTCAAGCAGTAATGGAAATTGACGGAAATAAAATACGCTTTGATTCCATTATTGCCTCCCCCACAACAACAGTGATTAAAGGGCAGATCCAAAGCATCTGGGCATTAGCCCAGGATGAAATGAAAGGTGAACGCATTAGACCCTATTATATGGACCTCAAACTTTTGGCCAATGGCAGAGAAGTATCCAGGCAAGGCAGCGGCATAAGTACCGGCATGAAAGGAATCACTTTCCACCAGGAATTTGACGCTCTGCCCAAAGATTTAAAGGAGCTTAAGCTTCAACTTGCAAGTTTCACTGCTGACTTTGATGTCCATGAGGAAGTAGAGTTAAATATTAATGATAGGGAAAAAAGTCTGGAAATCCTGGGCCAAAAAATAGTTATCAACGAAGTATTTCATAAAAACGGGGACACATTTATTAAAATCACCTCTGAAGAAAATGTTGTTCTCACCCAGGTAGATCTAATCATAGACAACGAAAAAGTAGATCTAGAGGAAACCACAACGGACCAATATGAAAAAAAAGCGGATGGAGCCATTCTCCATACCAGAATACTGCGTTTTCCGGGCTCAGGCAGTAAGCTAAAGTTGGATATACAGCGCATAGTATATGAGAAAAATTATCATAAAACCATGGATATTCCCCTTGATTAGGGAAAGGAGCTTGTTGAAAGGGCAGGGGGGTGGAGCAACTGTACAGACTCAAGCCCCGTCTCCGATACCCAAATTTTGATGAGAAAGGCTTCGTGGAACAAATCCACGGGGCTTTTTTGTTTAACAAATTATTAAAAAGGTATTACCTAAATTTTGTTGAATTGTAATTATTATTTCAATAGTAGTTTATTAGAGCCACATTATGCATTTTGGACATATATTGGCTACTTTACCGCTTGAGTTGTATTGTAATCGTTTTCCATTTTTATTAGCTTCAATCGAAAAAGTGTCACTTTTTCATTTATTTTTTTGCATTTGAGGCGATTAGAGGGATAACAATGATAAAGTATAAGGTTATCGCAGCCTTCGTCATCGGCTTCTTTGGTGCAGCCGCCCTTGCCCTATATTTGCCGGACAGAAAAATAAAGACTCATTCCCCGTCGGAAGAATTCGCGGCTTTTCTGGATTTTAGAGTTCCGAAGCTGATGGGAATATACGGAATACCGGGAGTTAATATTTCCCTTGTAAGAGACGGGCTGATTGTATATACGGCAGCCTACGGCAACGCCAACCAAAAGTCTGGACAGAAAATTACGGTAGACATGCCCATGCGCGTTCAATCTATATCCAAATCGGTAACAGCGTGGGCTGTGCTGAAGCTGGCGGAGGAAGGAAAACTGAATCTTGAAGATCCTGCTGAAAAATACCT
>DUPU01000187.1 GCA_012838175.1 Clostridia bacterium | reverse complement strand
TCCGAAGTTACCCACTCCATCTTTTACGCCCCTCAATATGTGGCATTAACCCAAGGCTTTTTTGAGGAGGAAGGATTGGAAATTGAGCTAAGCAATGGGCAAGGAGCTGATAAGGTAATGACTGCGGTCCTGACAGATCAGGCAGATATAGGATTTGCCGGACCGGAAGCCAGTGTTTATGTATATAACGAAGGAAAAGAAGATCATGCTGTGGTATTTGCCCAACTGACCAACGGAGACGGAACTTTTCTCATGGGTAGAGAGCCGGATCCGGATTTCCAATGGAGCGATCTCAAAGGCAAGACTATTATCGGCGGCAGGAAAGGTGGTATGCCGGCCATTGTCCTCCAGTATGTTTTAAAAAAGAAAGGATTAACGGCCGGTGAGGATGTATTTATCGATACTACCATGCAATTTGCCGCAATGCCAGGTGCTTTTATGGGAGGTCAAGGAGATTATGTGATAATTTTCGAGCCTACAGCTTCCAGTATGGAAAAAGAAGGCAAGGGATATATTGTGGCATCCCTTGGTAAAGAGAGCGGAGAAGTTCCCTACACCGCCTACTTTGCCAAGAAAAGTACCATTGAAAAGAATCCTGAATTAATTCAGAAGTTTACCAATGCTATCTATAAAGGACAGCGCTGGGTGGATAGCCATACTCCGGAAGAAATCGCCGAGGCTATTAGACCCCACTTCCCTGACGAGTCGGATGAGATTCTCATTAGCTCAGTCCGGCGTTATAAGGAACAGAATACCTGGAAGAAAGATCCTTTACTCCTGGAAGATGATTTTTATCTGCTCCAAGAGATTATTCAAGACGCCGGGGAACTGAACAAAATTGCCCCCTATGAAGAAGTTGTGACCACTGAGTTCTGTAAAACCTTGAAATAACAAACAATTACTTTAAATCTTTTGTAAAAGTCAGCCGGAAATTATTCCGTCTGACTTTTTTCTATTTTTTTAAAATTTTATAATAACTTTTTTAACCAAAGGTCGATTTCATCACTGGGTACGGAGAGAGTATTATTTATTCCTGTGCCTAACTTAATATGTATTTTTTTATTCCCGTGATAATCGCTGCCTCCTGAAACATACAATCCATTACGTCGGGAAAACTCTAAAAGATATTTAATATTATCGGAATTGTGCAAAGAATAATATACTTCCACACCGTCTAAACCGGATTGGGACACAATCTCATTCAAGAATACGGAAAAATCATCAACCAAATAAATAAAAGGGTGGGCTAAAAAGGCCAATCCCCCGCATTCATGAATAGCAGCAACAACTTCTAAGCAGGAAGGAAAATAAGGTTCAAACATATATAAGTCAGATTTTGGATCATTCATATACCGGTATAACAATCCCGGGGATTTCACCAATGCCTCGGGGAATCTTTTTAAATTTTCCGGATACTTCCACAGCTCTTTTTGAAAAGCTTCTGTGGCAAAGGGCGGTATGTACTCCAAGTTTGGATCAAATTTAAATCCTCTTTCCAGCAACTGTTCCTTGATTAATAAAAAAATTTCTTTTTCCTTTTTGTCCATCCTTTCCGGATCATATCGCTTGTTAATGAACTTCTGCATTTTTTCTAAATCAAATCCATATCCTAAAATATCCACTAACAAAGATCCGAAGTTGGCACAAAATTCTGCCCCTGTAATGATCCGACCGGAAAAGTTTTGTGCATCTATACAATCCTTTAACCTGTCATAAGCGGTAATCAAATTATGGTCTGTTATACTTAGAATACTTATATTTAATTCAATCGCCTTTCGGATCACCTGTTCAGGAGTATCTGTCCCGTCAGATTCCCTGGTATGGATATGGAGATCAATCAATGACATGAAAAACAACCTCTCTAATTGTATTTTGCTCCAAAGATAATATTACTCCTCATTTCTGATTATTTCAACGAGATGATGAAATAAAATAAGTCAGGGGGCCTCCCTGACTCATTTTCCATTTCAAAAATTATTTTAACGTTTTAAACAAATTCATTTTTCTTCAGTA
>DUPU01000186.1 GCA_012838175.1 Clostridia bacterium | reverse complement strand
TATTACAGAAAAACGGATTGGTTATTCCTCAGGATAAATTTATAGATTGTGGTATTTTAATCTATAAAAATGATCAGCCGGTTATGGCGGGAGGAAGCGGGTGCGGCTGCGTTGCTACGGTTACCTACGGACATTTTTTAAAACGCATGAGAAAAGGTGAGCTAAAAAGAATTTTGGTAGTTGCCACCGGTGCTCTTCTTTCACCTCTTTCTTATCAGCAAAAGGAAAGCATTCCCTGCATTGCTCATGCTGTATCTATTGAGAGTGAATAAAAGACAAATCAATATCATAACGGGAAAAGAGTTTTATTTTTTAATAACATGCAGACAAAGGAGGATGTTTTCCATGGAAAAATTTCTTTGGGCTTTTTTGGTAGGAGGGGCGATATGTGTCATTGGTCAGATTTTGATGGATGTATTTAAACTGACCCCTGCCCATACTACCAGTTCATTAGTGGTAATTGGAAGCATTCTTGGCGGGTTGGGTCTGTATGATCCTTTGATACAGTTTGCGGGAGCAGGAGCATCCGTACCCATTGTCAGTTTTGGTAATGCTTTAGTTAAAGGAGCCCTAATAGAGGCGGAAAACACCGGTATTATCGGAGTACTCACCGGCATTTTCGAGGTAACCAGTGCCGGTATTTCTGCTGCCATTATTTTTGGCTTTTTAGGAGCCTTAATATTTCGACCCAAGGGCTAAAAAGGTAAAACAGAAAAGAGAGGTGACAGACAATGACTGTCGGGACCCAAATTCAGCAAGCCATTGCCTCTGTACAAAGTGCAGCGGCCAGTTTGAAAAGCTTTTCTTTAGAAACCCAAGACGTTCAAGCAAAACATACCTTTGAAGAATTGGCAAAAACCTTGGACAACGCGGTAAATACCTTGCAGCAGCGGCAAAAGTATATAGAGTCGCACGAACCCCAATATAAATAATAAAATCCATGACAGGGGACGGTTCTTTGTCATAATTTATTAACACTATGATGAAGAAACGTCCCCAGTTTTTGGCAAGCCGCTTGTATCAGTACAACGAAAAATTTTTGAAAATAAGCCGGGGCAGTAGATCTTTAAGTTAAGAACCGTTTATGATTTTTCTGTCGGAACAAGGGGGTGAGCAATAAGATTTTATCAAATATTATCAAAATAGAAGAACTTTAGATGAACTTACTACGTCTATGGTTTATGAGATAAAATATAATCTTTAATAATATTTGATATTTTTGGCAGACATCAGGGGGGACTAGTCATGACAAAGTTTGTTAAAGGTCGACTACGAAGTAAGTGTCATCTATTACGGGCAACTAAATGGGGTGAGTTTTTTCTTACCGTAATATTAGTTGTTTTTTTATTTCCCGGCAGTCAATATCTTTATGCTGATTCCGACAGTCCTCCTAATCACATAAATGCGGACCTTTCTATTAATCCAACTGTGATAGTACCTGGGAATAATAAGAATTACTCCTGGCCGGGAGAATTCCCGGAAAGGGATAAAGATAAAGATATAAAAATACCGGAAGCTGTACAGACCCCGGAAGCATCAGCCCCATCATCAGTATTAAAGACAGAAACACCGGAGTATCCTGAAAAATCACAAGATATTAAAGATCCGGGTGATATAAAACCAGGGAGCAGTATAACCTTTCCGGAGCAAAAACCCAATACAGAAGGAAAGAATCATAACAATAATTCCCCAGGTTTCGAAGTTGCGGCTCCTGTTTTTCGAGGAAATCCCCAAGCTGGTAAAAAAGTAGCCATTACCATTGATGACGGTCCTTATGCCATTTGGACGGCGGAATATTTAAAGGTATTGGAAGATTTTCAGGTTCCGGCCCTGTTTTTTTTGGTGGGTTCCAGGGTGGAAAAACATCCGGAGATTGTAAAAAAAATTGTAGAAAAAGGTTTTGAGATTGGCAGCCATTCCTATGGTCATGGGAGGCTGACTTTGTTGAAACAAAATGTACTGGAAGAAGACTTTCAAAAAACTGTGGCGGCCTTAAACATGGTGGGCTCGGTAAAATATTTTCGTCCTCCTTACGGGGATTATAACTCTTTAGTGATTGAAACATCAGAAAAATATGGGCTAAAAGCCATCGGGTGGAATGTGGACCCTCGGGACTGGGAGACGACGGATGAAAATAAGATTACGCAAAATGTTCTTTCTAACGTCACCGATGGTTCCATTATTATCCTTCATGAAGGGAGAAAAAGTACTTTGGCTGCTTTGCCTAAAATTATTACCGGTCTTAAAGAAATGGGTTATCAATTGGTGAGTGTATCGGAACTGATAAATTAAGAAAATTATCAAGAGGGAGGATTTTCTGTTTTTTCGCAGAATATTCATAAGTCTTATTAATTGATGTATAAATGTCGAAAAAAATACATATAAATTATGGGAAAGAATGGTTACAGGAGGTTATTCATATATGAATCACAAAATAAATGTTGGTATCCTTTTCGGTGGAAAGTCTGCGGAACACGAGGTATCGATTCGATCAGCAAAAAATATATTTGACGCGATAAATAAAGAAAAGTACAACGTGACCATGATTGGAATCAGTAAAGAAGGCCATTGGATTTTGGACCATAACTTTGAGCAGGGAATAGTCCCGTCTGTGGTGGAACCTCCTAAAAATTCGGATGATGTATTATCTCTGGTATTGGCACCGGGAAAGAAACAATTTGTTGTCGGAAATGGGGAAACCCCATTGGAAAAACTGGATGTGGTATTTCCGGTGCTCCATGGTCCTTTTGGAGAGGACGGTACGGTTCAGGGCTTGTTGAAAATGGCTAATATTCCCTTTGTAGGAGCAGGGGTTTTAGGTTCAGCTGTGGGTATGGATAAAGATGTCATGAAAAGATTGTTAAGAGATGCTCATTTGCCCAGCGCCCGGCATATGTTGCTCCATAAATATACCGGGGGAGAAGCTAATCCTTCTTTTCAGAGAATTGTAGAAGAATTGGGTTTGCCCTTGTTTGTGAAACCTGCTAATTTAGGCTCATCGGTGGGGATCAGTAAGGTGAATAATGAAGAGGAGTTTGACCGGGCTGTTTGTGAAGCCTTTAAATATGACCATAAATTGATTGTGGAAGAAAATATTGTAGGCCGGGAAATAGAATGCTCCGTTCTGGGAAATGAAAAACCCATTGCTTCAATTCCGGGAGAAATTATTAATCTTCAGGGTTTTTACAGCTATGATGCTAAATATATTGATGAGCATGCTTCCCTTTTGGAAATTCCGGCTAAGCTAACCCCGGAGGAAATTGTCAAAATCCAGGATATCGCCGTTAAAACCTTTCAAGTGTTATGCTGTGCAGGTTTAGCCCGGGTGGATGTTTTTTTAACTCCGGAGGGGGAGGTTATTGTCAATGAAATTAACACCTTACCCGGTTTTACCAATATCAGCATGTATCCTAAACTATGGGAAGTAAGCGGGATTCCTTATTCGGAACTGATTGATCGATTAATTAGGTTAGCCTTGGAGAGCTTTGAGCGGGATGCGGTCTTAAAAACTTCAAAATAGAAAAGTTGGAGTTAAGGGAAACGGAAAGGGCGAAAAAGGTTATTGATTGATTCAAAAACCGTTCCAAAATTTCTTTTTACTCACCAACGGATTTGCGGAGGACGCTATGAAAGGTTTGTATTTAGAGGAAATAATCAAGGGCGTTCACGGTAAATGCCGGAAGGCCCCTAAAATGCAAATTAAAAATATCAGTACTGACAGCAGAAAAATTAAAACAGGGGATCTTTTTATTGCTTTACAGGGCGAGAATTTTGACGGACATGATTTTATCGGGATGGCTGTGGAAAAGGGCGCATCGGCAGTCATTGCTCATAAACCTGTATCTGAGGGGTTGGCCGTACCGGTAATCATGGTTACCGATACAAGTAAGGCTTTGTTGGATTTGGCCGGTTATTACCGGCAAAAATTTTTTAAACCTGTGATTGCTGTAACCGGAAGTGTGGGGAAAACCAGTACTAAAAATATTATTGGGGCGGTCCTTTCCTCAAAGCTTTCTGTACATAAAACCGAGGCAAATTTTAATAACAATATTGGATTGCCATTAACGATTTTGCAATGGGAAGATGAACATGATGTTATGGTGCTGGAAATGGGAATGCGGGGGTTTGGTGAAATCAGCGCCTTAACCCGGGTAGCCCGGCCTTCTATTGCTGTAATTACCAATATTGGCATTTCTCATTTGGAAAGGCTGGGAAGCCGGGAGAATATTCTGCGGGCTAAGATGGAAATCGTGGAAGGCTTTGGGGAAAAAGGGCTATTGATGTTGAACGGCAATGACCCTTTATTAAGCAAGGTTGCTTCCGGTTATTCAGGAAAAATTGTATATGTAGGCCGGGAAATTGATGCGGATTACACTGCCTATGATATTGTGAACAAGGGTGAGGAAGGGGTTAGTTTCAAGGTTAAATTGGAAAACCGGGAATATACTTTCAATATACCGGCAGTGGGTGAACATCATGTGGCCAATGCTTTGTTTGGTATTGCTTGCGGTGTGGAACTGGGTTTAAAACCGGAGGAAATCATTTCCGGTTTAGAAAACTTTCGCCCGGAAAAACTGCGGGGTGATATTTTAGAACGGTCAGGGATTAAGTTTATTAATGATTGCTATAATGCCAGCCCTGATTCGATGAAAGCGGCTTTGAAAATATTAGCAAACTTAGCCCGGGGGAAAAGAGCCATAGCGGTGATCGGGAATATCTTTGAGTTGGGCGAGATGGCCGGCCCCGGCCATTATCAGGTGGGAGAAATGTGCCGAGAGCTTAATATTGATTTTACTGCCATTATCGGGGAAAATGCACCTGATGTAGCACGGGGTATTGGTGATAGTAAAAAGTACCGCATTTTTGACAATCACGAGGCAATTGTAAGGTTTTTAAAAGGCTACTTAAAGAAAGGGGATGTGGTACTAATTAAGGGATCCCGGGGTATGAGAATGGAAAAAATATTGGAGTTATGGTAAAAACAGGGGATATGAGTGTTTCCAGCCCTGTTTTTTATTGCGCTTTTTATAATTTATGGCATAATAAGGAATAGTTATGGACGATTTTTCCATGCCTTCCAGGCCATACGGGCAAAGATAATGACAACAGCTACAGAAAGTATTTCCGGTAAATTGACAGCTATAAAATTCATCAAAGCTTCCATGAGTTGCCTCCTTCTCTGTTTAATTTGATTATAGCTGAGACAAGGTATGATGACAAGAAAAAGGAAATCAATTGGAACCCTTTATTTTGATTATTAGTGAAACCGGGGAGAGAAAGTTTTGAAACAGGTGATTAATGATGGAAATAAATGAATTAAAATACCTTGTGGCTATCTATAGCCTTCCCGCCATGAGTCAGCGCCGCTTAAAAATTTTATTTGACTATTTTCAAAGTTTTGAGTATGCTTGGCATCAGAGTGATTTTTGGTCACATATTCCTGAATTTGTTTCGGGTCATGGAGAACTGCCTGAAAAGAATTTAACGGAGGATCAGGTAGAACTCTTATTTGAAAAGTTTCTTAAATCTGAGGCCAAGGTTACTACCTTTTATGATGAGGAGTATCCTTCTTTATTGAAAAATATTTATGACCCGCCTTTTGTACTTTTCTACCGGGGAAGAATGCCAAAAGCTGAGAATATTTGCATCGGGATGGTTGGCTCCAGGAAAGCCACGGCCTACGGACGATTAATGGCGGAAACCCTGGCAAGGGATTTGGCGGGGAAAGGCATCTGGGTGGTAAGCGGCATGGCCCGGGGAATTGATACCTATAGTCACCAGGGTTGCTTGAAAGCAGGGGGCATGACTGTTGCTGTATTAGGGTCAGGTATTGATGTGGTATATCCGCGGGAAAATAAAAGCTTATATGAACAAATAATAGCCTCAGGGTTAGTTATTTCAGAATTTCCCCTGGGTACCCCTCCCTTGCCCCAGCATTTTCCGGCCAGGAACAGGATTATCAGTGGGATGAGCCGTGGCGTAATTGTAGTGGAAGCAGCTGAAAAGAGTGGTTCCTTAATTACGGTAGATTTTGCCTTGGAGCAGGGAAGAGATGTTTTTGCTCTTCCCGGACCGGTAACCAGCCCTCTCAGCAGAGGAACCCACAAGTTAATTCGTCAAGGAGCAAAACTGGTAGAAAATGCAAATGATATTCTTGAAGAATATATCCAAGAATATTCTGGGGAAATAAAAACAGGCAATAAAGGTTTTGATTTATTTGCATTTTCCCAAAAGGAAAGGGATATATTGGAACTTTTGCTTAGCGGCAGTATGCACTTTGATGATTTAGCAACCCAGTCCGGTATAGGTGCCGCGGAATTGGCTTCCCTTTTAACTCAATTGGAGATAAAAGGTTTAGTAAAGCAAACACCTGGTAAATATTATATTATAGGAAGCATAATCTAGTAGTTAAATCCGACCCGTAAGAGGTGAGTGTATGTCAAAAACTTTAGTAATTGTGGAATCGCCTACCAAGGCAAAGAGTATTGGAAAATTTTTAGGAAGAAATTATACCGTCAAATCCTCTATGGGACATATCAGGGATCTGCCTAAAAGTAGCTTGGGTGTAGACGTGGATGATAATTTTGAACCTAAATACATTACCATTCGGGGAAAAGGTGAGATTCTGAAAGAATTAAAAGATAGTGCCAAAAAGGCGGACAAGATTCTTTTAGCCGCTGACCCTGACCGGGAGGGAGAAGCCATTGCCTGGCATTTAAAAACCTATTTGGATATCAATGACCAGGAAAAATGCCGGATTGAGTTTAATGAGATTACCAAATCAGCCATTCAGGCAGCTGTAAAAAAACCTCGTCCCATTGATATGGATCGGGTTAATGCACAGCAGGCCAGACGTGTTTTGGACCGGTTGGTGGGATATAAGCTAAGTCCCCTCCTATGGAAAAAAGTAAAAAAGGGACTTAGTGCCGGCCGGGTTCAGTCGGTGGCAGTACGTTTAATTTGTGATCGGGAAGAAGAAATTGAACAATTTGTTCCGGAGGAATACTGGAGTCTCACTGCGGATTTTTTGGCAGGAGATCAACCTTTGACCGCAAAACTATATAGAGTGGGAAAAGACAGGGCGGCCATCGGCAGCCAAGAAGAGATGGATAAGGTTTTGTCCGGTTTATCCGGTCAGAGCTATTTGGTGGATAGTGTTACTAAGAAAGAGAAAAAAAGAAATCCTTCTCCGCCTTTCACCACCAGCAGCCTGCAACAGGAAGCATATCGGAAGCTGGGTTTTACCGCGCGCAAGACCATGCAATTGGCCCAGCAGCTTTATGAAGGGCTGGAGGTAGGAAAGGAAGGGGTAGTAGGTTTAATCACCTATATTCGTACCGATTCTACCCGCATATCTCAAATAGCACAAGATAATGCCCGGAGTTTTATTACGGACAAATTCGGAGCTCAGTTTATTCCTGAAACTGTGCGCAAATATGAAAACAAAGGAAAAACCCAGAATGCTCATGAAGCTATACGTCCATCTTCAGTCTTGCGCACTCCGGAGAATCTGAAGGAGTTTTTAAAGCGAGACCAGTATAAACTATACAAATTAATTTGGGAACGTTTTGTGGCCAGTCAAATGAGCCCAGCCATACTGGAAGTTACCACTGTGGACATTAAAGCCGGAGAATATCTTTTCCGGGCAACCGGAACCGTGGTACAGTTTCCCGGTTTTATGCAGGTTTATATTGAGGGTAAAGATGATGATACTAAAGAAGATAATGATTTTATTCCCCAAGTTCAGGAAGGACAATCTCTTACTTTAGAGAAACTTACCCCCAAACAGCATTTTACCCAGCCTCCGCCCAGGTATACCGAGGCTACTTTAGTTAAGACTTTGGAGGAAAAGGGAATCGGCCGGCCCAGTACCTATGCTCCTATTATTGATACTATTTTAGCCCGGGGTTATGTGGTGCGGCAAGAAAAACAATTTACAGCCACAGAATTGGGGAAAATAGTGGTAGATTTGCTCAAGGAGTATTTCCCGGAAATTATTGATGTGGAGTTTACCGCCGGCATGGAGGAGCAGTTGGACCAGGTGGAAGAAGGTAATATTGACTGGAAGGAGATTATCGGCAAGTTTTATTCACCTTTTCAAAAGAAACTGGAATATGCGGAAGAAGAAATCGGCCAAATTGAAATAGGAGATGAGGAGTCAGAAGAAATCTGTGAAAAATGCGGACGCAAAATGGTATATAAGATGGGTAGGTTTGGCAGGTTTCTTGCATGTCCGGGTTTTCCCGAATGCCGAAATGCTAAACCGATTTTGAAAGGAATTGGGGTGAAATGCCTGGAATGCGGTGGGGAAATTGTGGAACGGAAAGGAAAAAAAGGACGAACCTTTTATGGCTGCAGTAATTATCCCAAATGTGAATATGTCTCTTGGGATAAACCTACCGGTCAGGCGTGCGGAAAGTGCGGTGCCATGATGGTGGAAAAAACCGGTAAGAATAAAGAAAAAACCATCACCTGTCCCCAATGCAAAAATCAAAAATGACTTTTAAAGACATAAAGGCAGGTCAAACCTGCCTGAAAAACAGGATATTCCAAAGGAGTTTACAGATACATGCCTGTAGTGAATATTATCGGTGCCGGTTTAGCCGGAGCGGAGGCTGCTTGGCAAGCGGCCCGGATGGGATGCTTTGTAAAGTTGTATGAAATGCGTCCCAAAAAACAAACCCCGGCACACCGGACCGGGGAATTTGCTGAATTGGTATGCAGCAATTCTTTAAGAGCAGCGAATATTGAAAATGCTGTCGGACTGCTGAAGGAAGAAATGCGTCGGCTTCATTCCCTGATCATGGAAAGCGCGGATTTACACCGGGTACCCGCGGGGGGAGCCCTTGCCGTGGACAGGGAAAGTTTTTCTCTTTTTATCACAAAAAAAATTGAAGAACACCCCAAAATTACCGTAATCAGAGAGGAAGTTATTGATATTCCCCGGGAAGGCATAAGTATTATTGCCAGCGGTCCTTTGACTTCCGAACCTTTAGCCAAAGCCATCGCCCGGTTTTTGGGAACAGGCTATCTTTATTTTTATGATGCCGTTGCACCGATTATTACGGCTGATTCTATTAACTATGATATAGTTTTTCGGGCATCCCGTTATGGAAAAGGAGAAGAAGACTATCTTAATTGTCCCATGACGGAAGAAGAGTATAACCGCTTTTATGATGCCTTAATCTCCGCGCAAATTCATCAGCAAAAGGAATTTGAGAATGAGATTTATTTTGAAGGATGTATGCCCGTGGAGGAGATGGCCCGGCGCGGGAGAAAAACCCTTGCCTTCGGACCGATGAAACCGGTGGGTTTGATTGACCCCCGTACGGGGAAACGGCCTTATGCCGTGGTTCAGCTGCGTCAGGACAATGCAGCGGCTACTTTATATAATATTGTTGGTTTTCAAACTCATTTGAAATGGGAAGAACAGCGCCGTGTGTTTCGACTAATACCCGGGTTGGAGAAAGCGGAATTTGCCCGGTTTGGCGTGATGCATAGGAATACTTTTATTAATTCTCCTGCTGTGCTGATGCCGACCATGCAGGTGAAGAAACATCCTCAGGTTTTTTTTGCCGGGCAGATTACCGGTGTTGAGGGATATGTGGAATCAGCCTCCAATGGGCTGGTGGCAGGCATCAATGCTTCCCGCCTGGCTTTAGGCAAGGATCCTTTAGTTTTCCCCCGGGAAACTGCCATGGGAAGCCTCTGCCATTATATTACCAATGCCGATGCCAAAAGCTTTCAACCGATGAATATTACTTTTGGCTTATTACCGCCTTTGGAAAAACCCATCCGGGACAAGAAAGAGAAGAATCGGCTTCTGGCGGCAAGGGCTTTAAGCATGTTGGACAAAATAAAAAATGAAGGTTGTTTCTGATTGTTCCTTTATTGAAAATAAACAGTTTATTTATGTGAAGAAGTGAAAGATATGGACCTGTTAATAGAACAATTCATGGCCTATTTAAAGATTGAAAAAAATGCTTCCCCTCATACCTTGGAGTCATATAGTCATGACTTGGAGGAATTCGCCCATTTTTTGGCGGAAGAATTCACCGGTATTGATGGGACACAGGTAGACCCTTCCGGCGTGGATTACTTGGCTATTCGGCGTTTTTTGGCTTTAATGCAGAAAAGAGGCTTAAGCAAAGCCACCATGGCTCGGAAGGTAGCTGCTCTCCGGTCTTTTTATCGTTATTTAACCCGAGAAGGGTTGGCAAAGGTTAATCCTATGATTAATATCAATACTCCGAAACAGGATAAGAAATTGCCTAAGTTTCTTTATTATCCGGAAATAGAATTATTGCTTAGTGCTCCCGATTCATCTCCCTTGGGTCAAAGAGATAGAGCTCTTTTAGAAACTGTTTATGCTGGAGGCCTCAGGGTCAGTGAATTGGTGGGGTTAAACCTGGAGGACCTGGATTATAATTTGGGTTATGCCAGGGTCTATGGAAAAGGTGGCAAAGAAAGGATTGCTCCCTTGGGGAGAGTTGCCTTAAAGGCCCTTCAGGATTACATTGAGTGCGGAAGAAGGGACTTAGCCGCCAAAAGCGGAGAGGAAGAAAACGCCCTTTTTTTAAATAAGTTTGGTACCCGCTTATCCGGAAGAAGTGTGCGTAATATTGTTAATAAATATGTGGAACAAGTTGCCTTAGAAAAAAAAATCAGCCCCCATACCCTTAGGCATTCCTTTGCTACCCATTTGTTGGAGGGAGGGGCCGATTTAAGATCTGTCCAAGAATTATTAGGTCACGTTAACATGTCTACAACCCAGATTTATACTCATGTTACTAAAGGACGGATGAAAGCAGTTTATGAAAAATCCCATCCCAGAGCATAAGCGTGACAGCGTGACAGCGCGTGACAGGGGACGGTTCTCTGTCACGGAGCAAACAAGACGACAAGCAAAACGTGACAGAGAACCGTCCCTTGTCACGGTCCCCTTTCATGATAGGAGGTGTGATAAAATGTTCCATGGTACAACAATTGTGGCTATTCGCAGGGAAGGAAAGGTGGCCATGGCCGGTGATGGTCAGGTGACCTTGGGAAACAGTATTGCCATGAAACATGGGGCGCGAAAAGTTAGAAAGATTTATAATGACCAGGTAGTAGCCGGATTCGCCGGTTCCGTGGCCGATGCCTTTACCCTTTTGGACAAATTTGAGGGAAAGCTGGAAGAATATCGGGGCAATTTGCAGAGAGCTGCGGTAGAGTTAGCGAAAGAATGGCGTATGGATAAGTACATGCGTCAGTTGGAAGCCATGTTAATAGTGGCTAATAAAGAAATGATATTGGTATTGTCCGGAACAGGTGAAGTAATTGAGCCGGATGATAATATTACAGCGGTAGGGTCTGGCGGACCTTATGCCCTGGCAGCGGCCCGAGCCCTGGCAGCCCATTCTTCTTTAGGTCCTAAGGAAATTGCCGAAGAAGCTTTAAAAATCGCTGCAGATATATGTGTTTATACTAATAAAAATATTATCGTGGAGGAACTATAGGAAAAGGGGGAAAAAAATGGAGCACTTAACTCCTCGGCAAATTGTTAAAGAACTGGATAAATATATTGTAGGCCAGCAAAATGCCAAAAAATGCGTGGCTGTAGCCTTGCGCAACAGATATCGCAGGCAGCGGTTAGGCCCTTCCATTCAAGATGAAATTATGCCTAAAAATATCATTATGATTGGTCCTACCGGGGTAGGAAAAACGGAGATTGCCCGGCGCTTGGCAAAGCTGGTTAATGCTCCTTTTATTAAGGTGGAAGCGACAAAATTTACTGAGGTTGGCTATGTAGGTCGGGACGTGGAGTCCATTATTCGGGATCTGGTGGAAACATCAATTCACATGATTAAGAATGAAAAAATGGAGCAGGTGAGAAGCAAAGGAGAAAAAATGGCGGAGGCCCGCCTTCTGGATCTTCTGGCTCCTATGCCTACAAAGAGTACGGGAAGAAACCCAATGGAAATGCTTTTTGGCGGGGCCATGTCCAATACCGAAGAGCAGAATAAAAGTACCTATGAGGAAATAACCAGGAAAAGAGCATGGATTAAAGAAAGACTAGCCAGGGGAGAAATGGAAGATGAAATTGTAGAAATAGAGATAGAAGAACAACCCTCCTTTATGTTTGATTTTTTAGGCGGAACTGGCATGGAGGAGATGGGGATTAATTTACAAGATATGCTGGGAGGAATGCTTCCTAAGAAAAAAAAGAAGAGAAAATTGCCTGTTTCTGAGGCCCGAAAAATTCTCACCCAGGAAGAAGCGCAGAAATTGATTGATATGGATGAAGTTGTACGTCAGGGTGTATACCGAGCGGAACAATCGGGCATTATTTTTTTGGATGAGATCGACAAAATTGCCGGGAAAGACTCTCATGGAGGGCCGGATGTATCCCGGGGCGGAGTTCAAAGAGATATACTTCCCATTGTGGAAGGTTCTACGGTTATGACCAAATACGGTCCGGTAAAAACGGATTATATGCTTTTTATCGCTGCCGGAGCTTTTCATACTGCCAAACCTTCGGATTTGATACCGGAACTTCAGGGTCGTTTTCCTATTCGAGTGGAGTTGGATAGTTTATATAGGGATGATTTTAAACGCATTTTATTAGAACCGGAGAATTCTCTTATTAAACAATATGTAGCTCTGCTGCAGACCGATGGGGTACATATCAGTTTTGAGGAAGACGGAATTACAGCCATTGCGGAAATTGCTGACATGGTTAATGCGCAAAGCGAAAACATAGGTGCCAGAAGGCTTCATACCATTCTGGAAAAAGTATTGGAAGACCTTTTATTTGATGCTCCCGATGCTGCTCCTGCTTTTGTATCCATTACCAGGGAATACGTAGAGAAAAAATTGGAAAATGTGATTAAGAATGAGGACCTAAGCAAATATATCTTGTAATATTTCTCTGTAAGAACTTGAAAAATACTGTTACTTCATGCTATACTGTTTCAGGTGTTAATACACACGCTTCCGGATGTATCACCGGTGTGCCTGAAGGTTCGGTGAGACATAGGAAGGAGGCGGAGGAACAAACAAAAAAGGAGGACTAATATGTCAATTATTTCCATGAAACAACTTTTGGAAGCAGGTGTGCATTTTGGCCACCAAACCCGTCGTTGGAACCCTAAAATGGCTCCTTACATTTTTACTGAACGGAACGGTATCTACATTATTGATTTGCAAAAAACAGTAGGTAAGGTAGAGGAAGCCTACCACTTTATTAAAGAAGTAGTGGCAGAAGGAAAGAGCGTACTTTTTGTGGGTACCAAAAAACAAGCTCAGGAATCTATTAAGGAAGAAGCCACCCGGTGCGGGATGTTTTATGTTCATGAACGATGGCTCGGCGGCATGCTTACAAACTTTCACACCATCCAGAAGCGCATTGACCGTCTCCGCGAATTAGAAAAAATGGAAGAAGACGGTACCTTTGAACTCTTGCCTAAAAAGGAAGTATCCCAGTTAAGAGCGCAAAAGGAAAAACTGGAGAGATTTTTAGGCGGTATAAAAGATATGAAACAACTGCCGGGAGCAATTTTTATTGTGGATCCCCGCAAGGAAAGGATTGCTGTGGCAGAAGGCCGCCGGTTAGGGATTCCCATAGTGGCTATAGTTGATACCAATTGTGACCCTGATGAAATTGATTATGTAATTCCTGGCAATGATGATGCCATCAGAGCGGTAAAACTTCTTACTGCAAAAATAGCTGATGCGGTAATTGAGGGTAACCAAGGTCAAACTATGGCAGAATAATAATGAGTAAAAGGTAGGGATGACCAAGGGTAGTAAAGCCCTATCACATCTCTGCCTTTTTTAGTCTAGCGTTAAAAATAATATGGAGGTTGAGATAAAAATGATTACAGCTGCAATGGTTAAGGAATTACGGGAAAGAACCGGTGCAGGAATGATGGACTGCAAAAAAGCACTTACTGAAACAGAAGGCGACATGGAAAAGGCCATTGAGTTATTAAGAGAAAAGGGACTGGCTGCAGCTGCCAAAAAAGCAGGACGAATTGCAGCGGAAGGATTAGTGGAGGCTTACATACATGGTGGCGGAAGAATTGGTGTTCTGGTTGAAGT
>DUPU01000023.1 GCA_012838175.1 Clostridia bacterium | reverse complement strand
GGCGGAAGTTGAAAATTTAAAGAAGCAATTGGAAACAATGACTGGGAAAAAAGTAAATATAAATATTTCGGAAGTTAAAAAGCCGGAATTAGACGCCCAACTGGTAGCGGAAAGTGTTGCTGCTTCCTTAGAAAAACGTATTGCTTTTCGGCGGGCGATGAAGCAATCTGTTTCCCGCAGCATGCGGATGGGAGCTGAGGGTATTAAAATTATGTGTTCCGGCCGCTTAGCCGGAGCGGAAATTGCCCGTACAGAATGGTACAGTGAGGGAAAGGTACCTTTGCATACTCTGCGGGCGGATATTGATTATGGTTTCGCCGAGGCAAATACCACCTATGGTAAAATTGGAGTAAAGGTTTGGATTTATAAAGGTGAGATCCTACCGGAAAAAGAACCGAAAAAGCAAGCTGTGGAGGGAGGCGAGTAATCGATGCTGATTCCAAAAAGGGTAAAATTCCGCCGACAACACCGCGGTCGTATGACTGGAAAAGCGAACAAGGGAAATTATGTTGCTTTTGGTGAATATGGATTGCAGGCTTTGGAACCGGGTTGGATTACCAGCCGTCAGATCGAAGCTGCTCGTATTGCCATGACTCGTTTTATAAAGCGTGGCGGTAAAGTATGGATAAAAATATTTCCGCACAAGCCAGTTACTGTTAAACCGGCCGAAACTCGTATGGGTAGTGGTAAAGGTTCACCGGAGTACTGGGTAGCAGTAGTTAAACCAGGACGAATACTCTTTGAATTGGCTGGGGTGAGCGAAGAAATTGCCAAGGAAGCTATGAGATTGGCTCAACACAAACTGCCCATAAAAACCAAGTTTGTAATACGTGAAGAAACGGGCGGTGAAGTAGATGAAAACTAAAGAGATTCGAGATTTAACAACTGAAGAATTAATCAAGAAGGTTGCTGATCTAAAAGGCGAACTGTTTAATCTGCGTTTCCGTTTAGCTACCGGGCAACTGGATAATCCCATGACTATCAAGGACGTTAAGAGAACTATTGCCAGGGTTCAGACAGTTATAAGAGAACGGGAATTAAAGAAAGCAGGGCTATAACCGGCGGAAAGGAGGAAGTAGTTTGACGGAGAGAGCAAACCGAAAGATTCGGATTGGTCATGTAGTAAGCGATAAAATGGATAAGACGGTTGTGGTTCGGGTGGAAACCAAGGTGCGTCATCCCCTTTACGGCCGGATTATCAAGCAGAGTAAAAAGTTTAAAGCTCATGATGAAAATAATGAATCCCACATTGGGGATAAAGTAAAAATAATGGAAACCAGACCTCTTTCCAAAGAAAAACGTTGGAGAGTAGTGGAAATATTAGAAAAAGCACCAATAGTATAACAAGGTAATTGCTTGAAGAAAGGGGGCGGCATTAATGATTCAAGCCGAAACCAGATTAAAGGTAGGAGACAATACCGGCGCTAAGGAACTTCTTTGTATTAAAGTCTTGGGAGGTTCCAGAAGACGGTATGCTACCGTAGGCGATGTCATTATTTGCTCTGTCAAAGAAGCCACACCAGGGGGCGTTGTCAAGAAGGGCGATATTGTTAGAGCCGTTGTGGTAAGAACTAATAAAGAAATAAGACGTCCCGACGGGTCCTATATTCGATTTGATGAAAATGCCGGAGTAATCATAAATGAAGCCGGTCAACCTCGTGGAACACGAATTTTCGGACCGGTTGCCCGGGAGCTTCGGGAAAAGAATTATATGAAAATTGTTTCTTTAGCCCCGGAGGTTCTTTAATCTTGGGAAAAGAAGCAATGGGAGGTGAAGTGAATTGGCAAATCCAAAGGTGCATGTAAAAAAAGGTGACACCGTTCTGGTAATTTCCGGTAAGGATGCCGGTAAAAAAGGAAAGGTTTTAGAAGTACTGCCTAAGGAAAAAAGGGTTATTATTGAAGGAATAAATATTGTTAAGCGTCATACCAAGCCTACTCAAGCTGCTCCTCAAGGCGGTATTGTAGAAAAAGAAGCGGCTATTGCCAGTTCTAATGTGATGCTGTTTTGTTCAAAATGTAATAAACCCACTAGGATTGGGAAGAAATTAATGGGTAACGGGGCTTATGCCCGGCAATGCAAACATTGCGGTGAAGTCTTTGAAAAGTAATCCCCGAGAAAGGAGGTTTTTTCTGTGGCAAGAATGAAAGAAAAATACGTAAAAGAAATCCGGCCTGTCCTTCAGGAAAAGTTTGGATATAAAAATGTCATGGAAATACCCAAACTGGAAAAAGTTGTAATAAACATGGGTTTGGGGGAAGCTATCCAAAATCCCAAAGCGATGGATGCAGCTGTCAGTGATTTAACTGCTATCGCAGGGCAGAAACCGATAATCACCAGGGCAAAAAAATCAATTGCCGCTTTTAAAGTCAGAACCGGTATGCCCATTGGGTGTAAAGTCACCCTCAGAGGCGATCGGATGTATGAATTTGTGGATAAACTTATTTCCGTGGCTCTTCCTCGGGTGAGAGACTTTAAGGGGGTATCCGCGAAAGCTTTTGACGGCCGGGGAAATTATACTTTAGGGCTTAAGGAACAATTGATCTTTCCGGAAATTGAGTATGATAAAATTGACCGGCTGCGTGGTATGGAAATTGGTTTTGTAACATCCGCCAAGACAGATGAGGAATGCCGGGAACTATTAAGACTGATGGGCATGCCTTTTAGGGAAGCGTAGCCATCCCAACGATTCTGATGAAGGAGGGAAAAGTGTGGCTAAAAAATCAATGATTGTTAAGCAGCAGCGGAAACCGAAATTTAGAGTTCGGGGGTATAATCGCTGTCAGATATGCGGTCGTCCCCATGCTTATATGCGCAAATTTGGCATTTGTCGTATTTGCTTCCGGGAACTTGCTTATAAGGGGGAAATCCCCGGAGTAACTAAGTCTAGTTGGTGAGGGATGCCAAGGAAGGAGGTAGTTAGTTAATGGTTATGACTGATCCCATTGCTGATTTCTTAACCAGAATTCGCAATGCAAATACAGTATATCAGGACAAGGTAGAAATTCCGGCTTCAAAAACTAAATTAGGATTAGCCAATATCCTTAAAGAAGAAGGATTTATAAAAGATGTGGAGTTTATTGAAGACGGGAAACAGGGAATTTTAAGATTATACCTTAAGTATGGGGCAAACCGGGAAAAGGTAATTACCGGATTAAAGCGTATCAGCAAACCCGGTTTAAGGGTATATGCGAAACGGGATCAAGTACCCCGGGTATTAGGAGGACTTGGCATTGCAATAGTTTCCACTTCCAAAGGCTTGATGACAGATAAACAAGCACGTTCAGAGGGACTGGGCGGAGAAGTGATTTGTTACGTTTGGTAATGAAGTTTTGTCCTGTATTTCTCTATAAGCTCTTGATATAGTAGTGCATAGGAGGTGTGAAGATGTCTAGAATCGGAAAAATGCCAATTGCAATTCCTGCCGGAGTTAATGTCAGTATGGATGGAAATACTGTAAAAGTTAAAGGACCGAAAGGACAATTGGAAAGGGAGTTTCATCCTGATATTGCAATAAATATTGAATCAGATAAAATTGTGGTTACCCGGCCTACTGATAATAAGGACCACCGGGCACTGCACGGTTTAACCCGTACTCTCTTGAATAATATGGTGACCGGAGTAACAAAAGGTTTTGAAAAGAGATTGGAGCTGGTAGGTGTAGGTTACAGAGCCGCAAAACAAGGGAATAAGCTGGTTCTGAATGTGGGATATTCGCAACCGGTGGAAATGGAACCGGGTGATGGATTGAGTGTGGAAGTTCCTGCTCCTACAAAAATAACCGTAATGGGAATTGACAAAGAAAAAGTGGGGGCGTTCGCCGCCAATATCCGTGCGGTACGAGAGCCTGAACCATATAAAGGTAAGGGCATCAGATACGAAGGGGAAAGAGTCCAACGTAAAGCCGGAAAAGCGGGTGTTAAAAAGTAATCTTAGCCCCGCTTGTATAAGGAAGGGAGTGACCAAAGTTGTTTAAAAAAATTGACCGAAAAGCGATACGCCGTAAAAAGCATCTGCGGGTTAGAAAGAAAATTTTCGGGACAGCCGAATGTCCGAGACTTGCCGTTTACCGCAGTACTAAGCATATTTATGCTCAAATTATTGATGATACTAAAGGTGTTACCTTGGTCGCAGCCTCCAGCCTGGATCCAGCCTTAAGAGGGGAATTCGGCGGCAATAAAGAAACAGCAAAAAAAGTCGGATTGCTTACTGCCGAGAAAGCCAAAGCTAAAGGAATTAAGAATGTAGTTTTTGACCGCGGCGGCTTAATTTATCACGGCCGAATAGCTGCATTAGCCGAAGGTGCCAGGGAAGGCGGCCTGGAATTTTAATTTCCGGATAAAGGAGGGAAATTGATGTCGAGAATTAATGCGAGCAACCTGGAACTGACTGAAAAAGTAGTAAGCATTAATCGGGTTGCTAAGGTTGTAAAAGGTGGCAGACGTTTTAGCTTTAGCGCTTTAGTAGTTGTTGGTGACGGGCAAGGCTTAGTCGGCGCCGGACTGGGAAAAGCCGGAGAAGTGCCTGAAGCCATTCGAAAAGGTATTGAAGATGCAAAGAAAAACATGATTAGTGTACCTATGGTTAATGCCACTATACCCCATGAGGTACTGGGAGTTTTCGGGGCGGGAAAGGTACTTTTAAAGCCCGCTGCAGAAGGAACAGGAGTAATTGCCGGTGGCCCGGTACGTGCGGTACTGGAGTCTGCAGGGATGAGAAATATTTTGACAAAATCTTTGGGATCAAATAATGCAATTAATATGGTGCGAGCCACAATGGAAGGTCTAAAGTCCCTAAAGAAAGCAGAGGATGTAGCAAGATTACGCGGCAAATCTGTGGAAGAATTGTTAGGCTAGGGGGGATATTAAAGTGGCTAAACAATTAAAGATTACTTTAGTGAAAAGTGTCATCGGATATGATAAAAATCAAAAAGAAACCGTTAAATCTCTGGGACTGAGAAAATTAAACAGTTCGGTGATTCATAATGATACGCCGGATATCCGCGGCAAAGCCAGAAAAGTCGCACACCTGGTAAAAGTGGAAGAAATAGAGGCATAACAATACATTCCAAGGGAGGTGTAACAATGAATCTAAGCGAGTTAAGACCTGCTCCGGGATCAAAACATAAAGCAACCAGGGTCGGACGGGGTATTGGCTCTGGGTTAGGCAAGACATCAGGCCGCGGCCATAAAGGACAAAAAGCCCGGTCCGGCGGAGGAGTGCGCCGTGGATTTGAAGGCGGCCAAATGCCTTTGCACCGCCGGTTACCCAAGCGAGGTTTTACTAATATCTTTAAAAAGGAAATAGTTATTGTCAATCTTGAAGATCTTAACCGATTTGAGGAGGGTACCAAGGTAACGCCCGAACTTTTAGTGGAGTCCGGCCTGATTAAATCCGTAAAAGACGGAGTTAAGATTCTTGCTAACGGTGAACTTACCAAAGCATTAACGGTGCAAGTTCATGGTTGCAGTAAAGCTGCTGCGGATAAAATTGCTGCGGCAGGTGGAAAAGTAGAGGTGATTTAGGTGCTGTCAACTCTAAAAAGTGCATGGAAAATGGATGAGCTGCGGAAAAAGATTATCTTCACGCTGATGATGTTTATCATCTTTAGGATTGGGGCCCATGTTCCTGTGCCGGGTGTAAATACGGATGCATTAAAAGGTCTTTTGGACCAAAATATTTTTGGTTTCATAGATATTGTGTCCGGGGGAGCTTTTAAAAGTTTTACCGTGTTTGCCATGGGGATTATGCCCTACATTAATGCGTCAATTATCATGCAATTGTTGACAGTAGTTATTCCTTATTTCGAAAAGCTGGCTAAAGAAGGTCAAGAAGGCCGAAAAAAAATGGTTCAATATACCAGATACGGGACCGTAATTTTAGGTTTTCTCCAGGCTATTGGCATGTCTCTTTATTTAAGATCTGCTTTGGAAAACCCTAACCTTTTTTCTTATGCGGTTATTGCCATCACATTGACAGCCGGAACGGCATTTTTAATGTGGATGGGTGAATTGATTACGGAAAAAGGAATTGGAAACGGCATATCTTTGATTATTTTTGCCGGGATAGTTTCTCGGATACCTTCTGGGATAGTTACTGTATACCAGTACTTAAAACAAGGTGAAACAAATATTTTTTCCGTGCTTTTGTTTCTCATCATCGCGGTAGTCATTATTGCCGGAGTGGTAGGAATGCATGAAGGACAAAGAAGAATCCCCGTACAATATGCCAAGCGGGTAGTGGGACGAAAGGTTTATGGGGGGCAAAGCACTCATATTCCCCTTAAGGTAAACCAAGCTGGGGTTATTCCTGTAATCTTTGCTATGTCAATTTTAATGTTTCCTACTACTATTGCCGGGTTTTTTCCAAATAGCGGGGTTTCAGCGTGGATTTTAAGGGTTTTGAGTCCGCAGCACGGATTCTACATGTTTATTTATGCTTTGTTAATTTTATTTTTTACGTATTTCTACACGGCAGTTACTTTCAATCCTAGGGATGTTGCTGAAAATATGCAGAAATACGGAGGTTTTATTCCGGGCCTGAGGCCGGGCAAACCCACAGCTGACTATATTGACCGGGTGTTAACCCGAATTACCTTGGCAGGGGCAGTTTTCTTGGCTTTTATTGCACTACTTCCTAACCTGGTGATGGCTTTAACGGGATTAAATTTATATTTCGGAGGAACATCATTACTGATTGTGGTAGGTGTAGCTCTGGAAACGATGAAGCAAATAGAGTCCCATTTATTAATGAGACATTATCAGGGATTTATGAAATAATTAGGTGATAAGCCTGTGTAGAGGGAGGAGAAAAATAAATGCGAATAATTCTTTTGGGACCGCCTGGAGCGGGGAAGGGTACGCAAGCTGAAACACTGGTTAAAAAACTCAGTATTCCTCACATTTCCACAGGAGATATGTTTCGCAAGGCGATTAAGGAGGAAACGACCCTTGGGACAAAGGCAAAGGAATACATGAATCAAGGGAAGTTGGTTCCTGATGAGGTTACGATAGGGATAGTAAAAGAGAGAATTGCACAAGAAGATTGTAATCCCGGTTTTTTACTGGATGGCTTTCCACGTACGGTATTTCAAGCGGAGGCATTAGATGTTATTTTAAAAGAAATGAAGATAGCATTGGATGCGGTGATAAATATTGAGGTACCGAAGGAAAAACTTATTGACAGGCTTACCGGACGGAGAGTGTGTAAAGGTTGCGGCGCTACATTTCATTTGATTTTCAATCCTCCGGCGGAGGAAGGGAAATGTGATAAATGTGGCGAAAAACTTTTCCAACGAGCAGATGACAGCGAGGAAACTGTAATTAACAGATTGAATGTTTATGAAAAGCAAACGGCGCCTCTCATCGAATATTACAGCCGGCAGGGTATAATTAAAAATATCGACGGAGATCAGCCAATTGAGCAAGTGTTAGTGCAGATTGGCCGGAGCCTTGGGAGAAATTGGTCGTGATTACTCTTAAGACTGACCGTCAGATAAAACTAATGAGAGAAGCGGGGCGCATTGTGGCAGAAACCCATGAACTCTTAGCAAAAATGATCAAACCTGGGGTAACAACCAAGGAATTGGATCAAGCTGCGGAAGAATATATTAGAAGTCGTGGTGCCATACCGGCTTTTAAGGGATATAATGGTTTTCCCGGTTCTATTTGTGCTTCCGTCAATGATGAAGTCGTTCATGGTATCCCAGGTTTAAGAAAATTGGAAAATGGGGATATTATCAGTATTGACATTGGGGCGGTAAAAAATGGTTTTGTTGGTGATTCCGCAGTAACTCATCCTGTGGGAACCGTTTCCAAAGATAAATTAAAATTGTTAAAAGTTACAGAAGAAAGTCTTCTGGAAGGGATTAAATATGCGATTCCTGGCAACCGCTTAAGTGATATCTCCCATGCCATTCAGACCTATGTAGAAAAAAACGGATTTTCTGTAGTCCGTGATTACGTAGGACATGGCATTGGGGAAAACATGCATGAGGATCCGCAAATACCAAACTTTGGCAGACCAGGTCACGGCCCAAGGCTGGAGAAAGGCATGACGCTAGCTATAGAGCCAATGGTCAACATGGGTACCTATAGAGTCAGGACTTTACTGGATAACTGGACGGTAGTGACACTAGACGGACAGTGTTCGGCCCACTTTGAGCATACAATTGCCATCACTCAGTCAGGTCCGGAAATATTGACAATTATTTAGGGTTGAGGTTATTTTGTATGGATAGTAATATTATGGTTGGCCAAGTTGTAAAATCCAAGTCTGGACGGGATAAAGATAGGTATTTTATTGTTTCTAAAGTATTGCCGAAGGAAAGAATGGTTTTTCTGGTGGACGGGGAAAAAAGATTGCTTGCCAGGCCTAAGAAAAAGAATATTTGTCATATTCAAGTAACGAATATTTTTTCCCGGGAATTGGCTGAGAAAATTCAGAAGGGTTCTGAGCCCTGTGACCAGGAAATAAAAAGGTATCTGAAGAAACTTCAGGTTGACTAAAGATCAGGGTTGAGGTACAAGGAGGTTGATCAGCGGATGTCAAAACAAGATGCTATAGAAGTTGAAGGCACTGTCATTGAGCCACTGCCGAATGCTATGTTTACGGTGGAACTGGCCAATGGTCATAGAGTATTGGCCCATGTGTCCGGAAAGATTCGTATGAATTTTATCCGGATACTCCCTGGGGATAGAGTAATTGTTGAAGTTAGTCCCTATGACTTAAAACGTGGTCGCATAACTTATCGTTATAAATGATTTCTGCCAAAAAGTCATTAGCAATGATGTCTCTGCAAGAAAACATGATTTTTAAATTCAGAATTCGGTGTAGAATTCAATGAGGGAAATCATAAGAAAGTACTAATTGGTAGTTAAAGGAGGGTCTGCTTTGAAGGTCAGAGCTTCAGTAAAGACCATTTGTGAAAAATGTAAAATAATTAAACGAAAAGGCAAATTGATGGTAATTTGCGAAAACGCTAAGCATAAGCAGAAGCAGGGTTAAAGGCAGTTGGCAAAATTTTATTTGTTTTCTTAATTAATTAAAACGGAGGTGCATAAAATACATGGCACGTATTGCTGGCGTAGATCTGCCCAGGGACAAAAGGGCGGAAATAGCGCTTACCTATATTTACGGTATAGGCAAATCCACGTCTCAAAAAGTTCTTGCCCAAGCGGGCGTTAATCCTGATACCAGGATTCGCGATCTTACGGAAGATGAAGTGGGTAGGATTAGGGAAATTATCGACAAGACTTGTCAGGTGGAAGGAGATCTTCGTCGAGAGGTTGCTTTAAATATCAAACGTTTAATTGAAATTGGTTGCTACCGGGGAATTCGCCACCGCCGAGGTCTTCCTGTACGCGGACAGAGAACCAAGACCAACGCCCGTACCAGAAAGGGTCCTAAGCGGACTGTGGGAGTAAAACGTAAGAAGTAAAGGAAAGGAGGCCTCTAGAATTGGCTCGGAGACAAACGCGGAGAAGAAAAGAACGCAAAAATGTTGAGTATGGCGTTGCCCATATCCAGTCAACTTTTAACAACACGTTAATATTAATTACCGATAAAGCGGGAAATGCTATTTCCTGGTCCAGTGCCGGGGCAATGGGATTTAAAGGTTCCAGAAAAAGTACCCCTTTTGCCGCCCAAATGGCAGCGGAAACCTGTGCTAAAGAAGCGATGGAGCATGGTATGAAGCAAGTGGAATGCTTGGTAAAGGGTCCTGGTGCAGGACGGGAAGCGGCAATACGTTCCTTACAAGCAGCCGGTTTGGAAGTAAGCATGATTAAAGATGTTACTCCCATTCCTCACAATGGGTGCAGACCACCCAAAAGAAGAAGAGTTTAGGAGGTATCTTTGTAGATGGCAAGATATACAGGTGCAGTTTGCAGGCTGTGTCGGCGGGAAGGTGCCAAATTATATCTGAAAGGTGACCGGTGCTATTCCGATAAATGTGCTGTTGTAAAAAGAGCATATGCCCCCGGTCAACATGGTCAGTCCCGCAGAAAAGCTTCTGAATATGGAATCCAGTTACGGGAAAAACAAAAGGCCCGCCGGATTTATGGGATATTGGAAAAACAATTTAGAAATTATTTTGAAAAAGCTGAACGGCAAAAAGGCGTCACCGGCGAAAATTTGCTGCGCCTTTTAGAGTTGCGGCTGGATAATGTAGTATATCGTTTAGGGTTTGCCAATTCTCGCGTGGAAGCCAGACAGTTGGTGCGTCATGGTCACTTTACCGTTAACGGACGGAGAGTTAATATTCCATCCTATTTAGTTCGTGTTGGGGATCAAATTGCTGTAAAGGAATCCAGTAAGAAAGCACCTAAATTTGAAGAAATTAGTGAGTTGGCAGCTCATAAAACCGTTCCTGCCTGGCTGGAGATGGACAAAGAAGCTTTAGTAGGCAAAGTTATAGCATTGCCGGAAAGAGAAGATATTGATGTGCCGATTCAAGAACATCTGATCGTTGAGTTGTATTCACGATAATAACGAGGCATAGGTCCCAGGGTTATAATATTTTCTGAAGAAGGCAAATTGAATCGATATTTATTAGATCAGGTGTCCAAGAAGGAGGGCGAATAAATGTTAGAGATTGAAAAGCCCAGAATTCAATGCATCGAAATGACAAATGATAAGACGTATGGGAAATTTGTTGTAGAACCATTGGAGAGGGGCTATGGAATTACTTTGGGTAACTCTCTGCGCCGGGTACTTCTGTCGTCTCTCCCGGGAGCTGCTGTCACAGCAGTAAAAATTGACGGTGTCCTTCATGAATTTTCTACGATTCCTGGGGTGGTAGAGGATACTACAGATATTATTCTTCAACTGAAGGGTCTTTCTGTAAAGATGTATTCCGATGAACCTAAGCAGGTTTATATTGAGGTTGACGGACCGGGTGAAGTCAAGGGAGGAGATATAAAGGGGGACCCGGATGTGGAGATTTTAAATCCGGATCATCATATTGCCACTCTTGACGAGTCCGGGCACTTATTTATGGAAATTACCGTAGAAAAAGGCCGCGGATATCAGTCGGCGGAAAGAAACAAAAAAGATGAGCATGTGATAGGGGTTATCCCGGTAGACTCTCTTTTCTCACCGGTAAAAAAAGTTAATTATCAGGTTGAAGACACCCGAGTGGGTCAACAAACTGATTTTGACAAGCTGACATTAGAGGTTTGGACGGATGGTACAATTCCTCCTGATGAGGCCATTAGTTCCAGCGCAAAAATTATATATGAATATTTAAAATTATTTATTGGCTTAACTGAGTCTATTTCCGATGAAGTTACCATGGTAGAAAAAGAGGAAGAAAAGAAAGACAAAGTTCTGGAATTAACTATAGAAGAACTAGACTTATCAGTGCGTTCCTATAACTGTTTGAAGCGAGCCGGAATTAATACGGCTCAGGAACTGATTCAGCGTACCGAAGAAGATATGATGAAAGTCCGGAATTTGGGCAAAAAGTCTTTGGAGGAAGTTCAGCAAAAATTAAGTGAATTGGGACTCAGTTTAAGGAAGAGCGACGAATAATCCAGGCAAAGGAGGTTTAGACATGGCATATCGTAAACTGGGTAGAACCAGTAGTCACCGGCGGGCAATGTTTAGAAACATCGTAACTTCGTTATTGGATAAAGAACGAATTGAAACTACGGAACCAAAAGCTAAAGAATTAAAAAGCATTGCTGAAAAAATGATTACCCTTGGCAAAAAGGGAGATTTGGCATCCCGGCGTTTGGCTCTGGCTTATTTAATGGATGAAGATGTGGTGACAAAACTATTTACTACAATTGCCCCCCGGTACAAAGAACGGCAGGGAGGATATGTTCGAATTATAAAAACCGAACGCAGACGCGGGGATTCAGCACAAATGGTTCTGGTAGAATTAGTCTAGTCCGAACCCACATTCTATACGAAGTAAGAGTCAGGAGGCAGGTTCCTGGCTTTACTTTTTCCATATTATTACATTGAAATAATTAGGAGGGAGGGGTGATAATGATTTCCGTTAAGAACCTATCATATTCATATAAAACCGCAAAAGCACAGACCAAAGCCTTAGACAATGTTAATCTGGAGATAAAAAAGGGTGAGTGGGTAGCTGTCATCGGACCCAATGGCTCGGGTAAATCAACCTTAGCCCGGCATCTTAATGCCCTTTGTTTGCCGGAAACGGGAACTGTGACAGTAGAAGGAATGGATACCCGTCTGCCGGAAATGATTTGGAAGATTCGACAAAAAGTGGCTTTTGTCTTTCAAAATCCTGATAATCAGTTGATTGCAACTACTGTGGAGGAGGACGTGGCTTTTGGCCCGGAAAACTTAGGGTTTTCTCCGAAGAAAATTAAAGAACGGGTTTTTTATGCTTTACAGGCTGTTGGGATGGAGGAATACAGAGAATCCGCCCCACACCTCCTGTCCGGAGGTCAAAAGCAACGGGTGGCAATAGCCGGGGCATTAGCCATGAATCCGGATTATTTAGTTATGGATGAGGCTACCTCTATGCTGGACCCCCAAGGTCGTCAAGAAGTGTTAAATACCTTAAAAAATCTAAATGAGAATTTAGGTTTGACCATAATTTATATTACTCATTTTATGGAGGAAGTGGTGTTTGCCCATCGGGTGGTTGTTATGGAAAGCGGTAAGATAAAAACCATGGGAACACCCAGGGAAATTTTTTCCCAGGGTGATGACTTGGTTAAAATGGGTTTGGATGTTCCGGAAATCACCCTCCTCGCCGGCAAGCTTGCAAAAAAGGGATGGCTCAAGAAAGGAGACATCCTAACCTTGGATGAAATGGTGGAAAGCCTATGTCAATTGAGGTAAAAAATCTATCTTATATATATATGCCAGGTACTCCCTATGAAAAAGAAGCGTTAAAGAATATAAACTTAACCATAAATTATGGGGATTTTATCGGATTAATCGGGCATACCGGTTCAGGAAAATCTACTCTGGCCCAACATTTAAATGGTTTATTAAAGCCGACTAAAGGAAGTATTATCATTGACGGTGCTGACCTTTGGTTAAAAAAACATCCGTCCCGGGATATATGCCGCAAAGTGGGATTAGTTTTCCAATACCCTGAGCATCAATTGTTTGCGGAAACTGTATTTGAGGATGTGGCTTTCGGTCCCAGGAATTTAAGTTTCCCGGAACACAAGATACCTGATTTGGTAGAACATTCCTTGACACAGGTAGGGCTGAATTATCATGAATATAAGGACCGGTCTCCCTTCGCTTTAAGCGGGGGTCAAAAAAGGAGGGTAGCAATTGCCGGAGTTTTGGCAATGCAACCGGATGTACTTGTCCTGGATGAACCAACGGCCGGATTAGATCCGGCAGGAAGAAAGGAAATCATCAGGTTAATTAAAAGGTTTTATCAAAAAGGAAAGACCGTTGTTTGGATATCCCACAATATGGATGAAATCGCCCGATTGGCCAATAGATTGATTGTTATGTACCGGGGAACCATATTTATGGACGGTATTCCCCAAGAGGTGTTTTCCCAGGAAGGAGAATTAAAAAAAATAGGCTTAGATATTCCTGCAGCAGCATCTTTAGTACGAAAGCTGAAGGAGATGGGTAAACCATTGCCAGGCAAAGCCATTACAGTTGAGGATGCCTATTTGGAAATAGCCAAGTGGATGGAGCGGAAGGGCAAATGATGAAAAATTTTACCATTGGACAATATTATCCTGTAAAATCACCCATTCACAGTTTAGATCCCCGTACTAAAATTACATGTGTTTTTATATTTATCATCGCTTTATTCTTAGCTTACGATTATTACAGTTATGCTAATACTATCATATTTTCATTAATCATGATTGTTTTATCCCGAGTTCCTCTTAAAACCATATTAAAAGCACTTAAGCCTATTATTATTTTTGTTTTGATTACGGCACTAATTCATGCTTTTTTAACTCCGGGAACAGAGGTTTGGCGGTGGGGGGTTCTTAAGGTAACGAAGGAAGGTTTAAATCAGGCGGTTTTTACCGCCTGTCGGTTGATTTTATTAATTGGGGTGTCTTCACTTTTGACCTTGACCACTACACCCATTTCCCTGACTGATGGGATGGAAAGTATCCTCGGCCCATTTAAAAGAATTGGATTGCCGGCCCATGAGTTAGCTATGATGATGACCATTGCCTTAAGGTTTATTCCTACCTTGTTGGAGGAAACGGATAAAATAATGAAGGCACAGGTTTCCCGGGGGGCTGATTTTATCTCCGGAAATCTCATAAAAAAAAGCAAGGCCCTGGTTCCTTTACTGGTTCCTTTGTTTATCAGTGCCTTTAAGCGGGCGGAGGAACTGGCTTTGGCGATGGAGGCGCGGGGTTATCATGGGGGTGAAGGCCGAACTAGAATGCGGGTATTAAGAATGAAATCCGCTGATTGGATATCCTTAGGCTTGGTTTCTGCTTTTTTAGTATATATGGGTTTTTACAGGTGGTTTATGTAATGCGCAATATTAAACTCCTTATAGAATATGACGGGACTAATTATATCGGGTGGCAGCGTCAGCCTTTGAAACATGGAAAGAGTATTCAGGGATTAATTGAAGACGGGATTAAGAAGATGGTGCATCATGATGTTAGATTAATCGCTGCCGGACGAACTGATGCCGGGGTACATGCATTTGGTCAAGTGGCTAATTTTTTTACGGAAAGCCATATTCCTGCGGAAAGATTTCCCCTAGCATTAAAAAGCATGCTGCCTTCAGATATAGTTGTGAAAGGAGCATGGGATGTACCGGAAGATTTTCATGCCCGCTACAGTGCGTTAGAGAAAACTTATCGCTATATCATCAGAACGGCAGAACTTCCCAGTGCTTTTGATTGGAGATATGCAACCCATGTTCCTATGCCTCTTAATTTAGGGGAGATGAAAAAAGCGGCGGCATTTTTTGTCGGTACCAAAGACTTCCGTGCATTTTGCGCCAAAGGCAGCCCGGTGAAACATTTTGTACGGACCGTAAAAAAGGCGGAACTTACAAAAGATGACAGTTACATATATTTTGAGGTTACAGCTGATGGCTTTTTGTATCATATGGTACGTATTATGGTAGGCACATTGATAGAGATCGGCCGTGGATATTGGCATGCGGAAGATGTAAAAAGAATTCTGGCATCAATGGAGCGCAAATATGCCGGTCCCACAGCCTTACCTCAGGGTTTAATACTATGGGAGGTTAAATATTAAAAGCTGGGGTAATATTGTTTATGAAGTATTTATTTTATTGGAAATCCGGTTGCCGGAGCCCTTGACTAATTTTATTTATTCTATTAAAATAACTTTGTCTGTAGTTTATACCTATGATCTCCAGCCCCGTTGGTTATAGGGTAGACGATAGATGGATTTAAGGTAATAAGGAGGTAAAGGCGTGCAAACATATATGGCAACTCCCAAGGATATTGAGAGAAAATGGTATATCCTTGATGCAGCTAACAAACCTCTGGGCAGGTTAGCAACAGAAGCAGCCCGCCTGTTAAGAGGAAAGCATAAACCTATTTATACACCCCATGTAGATACCGGTGATCATGTAATTATTATAAATGCGGAAAAGGTAATCCTCACCGGGAATAAATTCCAGAAGAAGATGTATTATCGACACTCCCGTTTTCCAGGTGGATTAAAATCCATGGATTACCAAACTTTACTGGCAACTAGACCTGAGCGGGCCATTGAAAAAGCAGTTAAGGGAATGATTCCTCATAATCGGCTCGGCAGAAAGATGATGAAAAAGATTCGTATTTATCGTGGTGCAGAACATCCTCATGCGGCTCAAAAGCCGGAAGTTTGGAATTTTGAATCTTAAGGAAACGGAAAGGAGGATTCGATAAGTGGCAGAGGTAAAATATTATGGTACCGGGCGCAGGAAAAATGCCGTTGCAAAAGTGTGGATCGTACCCGGTGATGGACAAGTAACAGTTAACGAGCGGGAGCTCGAGCAATATTTCGGGAAAAAGACTTTGGAAATGATTGTGCGACAGCCCTTAGAGCTGACCGGAACAATTTCTCGGTTTAATGTAATTGCTAAGGTTCACGGAGGAGGCACTTCAGGGCAGGCCGGAGCGGTTAGACATGGGATTGCCCGTGCTCTGGTGCAGGCAGATGCTGGTCTTAGACCTAAATTAAAAGCTGCTGGATTTATGACCCGTGACCCTCGGATGAAAGAAAGAAGAAAATACGGCTTGAAAAAAGCCCGTAAAGCAAGCCAGTTTTCCAAACGCTAATTTTTGTGTTTCATTACACACGAGTTTGTTTACAATTACAAAGTTTGCTTATCGCAAGCGCCAACCGTCAGGGGGTTCATTCCCTTTGGCGGTTTTTTTGTGTTCAAAAATAGATATAGAAATAAATAAAAATATGCTAAACGGACGCAGTTTTAATCCCTCGTAAGCCTGTATAATTCGTATGTGTAGGTGGTTTCGATATTT
>DUPU01000185.1 GCA_012838175.1 Clostridia bacterium | reverse complement strand
GACAAAAACCTTAAAAGCCATGGCGGTAAAAGAAGGTTACGCCAACAGCGGAATTGCGGCGTTTAATTATATAATCATAAAGGGCGGTTCACCAGGGGGAAGTTCCGGTGGGGACAGAAAGAAAGAAGTAAAGGATGAAGTAAAGGAAGAAGTAATTGAAGAGATTGAGGAAGCTGAAGAAGTTGTGCCCAGGACGCCAACAAATCCATTTAATGATATTTCAGGCTATTCTTGGGCAGAAGAGGCAATTATTAGCTTGGCGGAGCAGGGGATTATTAAAGGTGTTTCCAGCACTAACTTTGCTCCCCACACTAACATTAAGAGAGCAGATTATATTGCTTTAATGGTGCGGTTGTTTGGAATGACGGCAGATGTACAGGGTAACTTCTCAGATGTGAGGCCGGATAAGTATTATTACCAGGAAGTTGGTATTGCCAGAGAATTAGGATTGATTGAAGGTATCGGCGATCAACAATTCAACCCGGAAGCATCTATCACCAGACAAGATATGTTTGTTATAGCCGATAGAATTCTGAGGGCTCTAGGTTTCCTAGACGATGAGGCAGATGTTGGGATTTTAGAACAATTCAGTGATTATGATCAAATTGCACCATATGCAAAACTACCCATGGCAAGATTGGTGGCAAACGGCTATATTTTAGGTGATGGCCGGATGCTAAACCCCGTCAATAATACAACAAGAGCAGAAACAGCAGTATTTATTTACAGAATAAGTAAAATGCTGGCTAAAAACTAAGGTCCATTTCTAATAGGGGAAATAGCTATTCGGCTAACACGGTTATCTAACTCATTTTGCATGAATTATTGTTGGGTCTGTTTTTGACCTTAAAATATGTAAAAGCAGGTTCATTGGTTATGGTGCGACTTAAGATTGGGCTATTGGAAATTCTCCAATAGCCCTATTCTTAATCGTTCACTAGATAACCAAACGATTGGTAATTTAGGATATTTTCTAGCGGAAACCACTTTACAGCGGGAGGTGTGGTGGCTGCATAGCAAAAACCTATCCCCGCTCCTCATAATACTCCGAAACTGATCACCATCAACCAAGGATCCTGAAATAAACCTGATAACAGCAAGCTGCTTCTCAAAAGAATTCCTCCCAAGATTGTGAGAAATAAGCGGCCGCTTCTGGACAGCTTATTTTTGATTTGTCAGGAATTATAAAATCAAGAATTCCGGTTGCTCTATTAATAAAGAAGGTCAGATTTAAACTGCGTTTGCTTCTTTACTTAGTTGTGCTATTCCTTGCAAAAGGACCTGAATCTCTTCCTGTTTGGTAAAGTAGCTTATGCTCAATCGACAGGTTCCTTGTCTAAAGGTTCCGATGGTGTCATGGGCTAAAGGTGCACAGTGTAATCCAGAGCGTGTGATAATGCCAAATCTTTCGTCGAGTAGAAAGCTTAGTTCACCACATTCCAAACCTTTTAAGTTAATAGACAATACAGATGTTTGACGTTTGCTGTCAGCAGGACCGTATATAGTGACCCTCGGGATTTGTTTTAATCCCTCAATCATCATATCCATCAATTTTCTCTCATGACGCTGAATAGCGGCTAAACCTGTTTTAAGAATAAAATTAACACCTTCTCCTAAACCGGCAATTCCTGGTGTATTAGGGGTCCCGCTTTCAAATTTATCCGGCAGAAAACTGGGTTGTACTGTTTTGTCGGAAGAAGAGCCCGTTCCCCCTTCGATCAAGGAACGAATCTCTAAACCGGGACGGAGATAGAAACCTCCTGTTCCTTGAGGGCCAAATAAACCCTTATGTCCGGTAAAGGTCAGGATATCAATGTTTTGTTCTGATACATCTATGGGGATGTGACCCGCTCCCTGGGCTGAATCCACCATAAATACCGCTCCTCTTTCACGGCAAATCAAGCCGACTTCTTTAATGGGCATAATAGTCCCTGAGACATTGGAGGCTGCAGTAAGACAAATCATCCGGGTATTTTTTTGCCAGGCTTTCTCTATATCAGTTGGGCAAAGGCTGCCATCCGGGGCACATTTCACATAAGTTACTTCTATTCCAGCTTTACTCAGCACACTTAAGGGTCGGACAACGGCGTTATGTTCCATAGAGCTGGTAATAATATGGTCTCCAGGATTAAGGTATCCTTTTAGTCCAGTGTTAATGGCCTCTGTGATGTTTTTAGTGAAAATTATGCGTGAGATATCCGGCAGATGAAATAGCTTGGCTAATGCCTCCCGGGTATCTAAAAGCACTTCTCCTGCTTCTAATGTTTTACTGCTGCTTCCCCGACCCGGATTGGCACCTATATTTCGATTGAAGTTGTCCATCACCTGGTACACTGATTCCGGTTTCGGCCAAGATGTAGCTGCATTATCTAGGTAAATTATCTGCTTCATAGCACTTCAATCCTTTAGGTTTTTTTAACAGGTTTTATTCCATATAGAAGGTTTTTTTTCCAGCTTGACAATACCTTCGGTTTTAATATTATTTTCTTTAATTATCTTTGCTGCCATATCTAAATTTTCCTCTTCGATCAGCAAGGACATGCCGCAAAAACTGCTGGCCTCCCGAGGTGTGGGAGAAATGGTGCATTTGACATTGGCTTCCTTAAGCTTTCGATGCAGATGGAGACCTTCTTGGTGATTTGGAAATAGTATATAGAAATTAAAATGTTTCGTTGTCAAAAATTTCACCCTATTTTTCTAAAAGCTCGATGAAAGCCTGTACTCGGGTGCGTATTTGTTCTAAGTCCTGTTCGCTGTAATCGGTTTCTAAATGCATATAAGGCACATCTGCTTCTTTCAATTTTTGCTGCACCAGATAAGCCTCTGTGGAATAAAGACCGCAAAACTGCAGGTTGCATTCAATTACCCCGTCTACATGGTATTCTTTCACCAAGCGTAGAATATCATCTATCCGCCCTGTGTTAGGGGTAAAGCAAGCACAATTGGTTTTCATGTAGCGTTCTGCCAATGCTTTTATTTGCTCGTCTAAAGTTTTGCCGCTTTCATCAACCAGGTTTTCAAAATAACGTGTGCCGGTGCATAGTTCTTCCACCACTACGGCAGCTCCGCTGGTTTCAATAATATGATGCAGTTTCCAATTGGGAATAGCCATGGGTGTTCCTGTAATGAGAATACGGGGTGCGTTTTTAGGGAAAACTCCTTCTCCTTTTGCGATTCTTGCTTCTAACTCATCACAGAGCTTGTTGACTTGTTCTGCATTTCGCACCGGATCATCATAAAAGGCAATTTGGGTAACTAAAAGAGCATCTTTGCCGCTAATGGGAACTGGTGAACTTTTTCGGGTATTGTAAAGGCGGGCTAAAGCTTTTCTTTTATTGTTGATCATTTTAATTTTTTCAGCTAAAATCTCCGGGGTCACTTTGTTTCCCGTAAATTCTTCTATTCTTTTTAATAGTAACCTTATTTCCTCTTTCCAGGCGAGGATATCCTTTTCCCGCTTCATTTGGGGAATATCCATTACATATACAGGGACTTCTTGTTGAAGAATTTCCCAAGCTTTTTTCTTCCCGTCACAGGTTGTTTCTCCGATATACATATCAGCAATTTTAAAAAACGGACAGGTGCCGTCCAGACGGGCACCGACTGATGCCTTAATCAGAGGGCAGGTATTTGCGGGCAGTACTTTTTCCCCACCTGCCACCCAAAATTGGGAACCACCGCATAGACCGGTAGCAATACCACCGGCAGCAAAAATTATTTCGTCAGGTACATATACACAGAAAGTACCAAATACTTTACCACCATTTTTTTGATGCTCTATCAGTTCTGCCGGACGAACTCCATGAATCTCTGAAACTACAAAATTAAAAAAATCCATTCCTTCGGGACGGTTTTCCTGGGACATATATATAGCTCCAAACGCATCGGGTAAAGCTTCACACAGAAGGTCATGTTTTTCCAGATCCATACCCAAATCAGACCACATTTTTCGATAATCAGCCATTTAATTACCTCCCTTAATTATTATCATAAATGTATTCTAATAAGATTATAAAGGTGGATTTTTGCATATGCCAATTAAATATATTTATTGGTAATAAAGTTTATATAAAATAAATTTATATATTCAATAAAAATTTTTACTCAGGTAATTAATGATAAATTTGTATAAGTATCGTAGTCTTTAATACAAAAATGATAATAAAATTAGGAGAAAATATAAAATGCCAATTACTGCGGGAGTGGATGTTGGTTCCACATCCACTAAAATTGTTCTTTTAATGGAGAAATCTATTACAAAATAGGTCCTACCGGATGGACCCCTCGGGATGCCGGAAATAAAATTTTAGAGGAAATTTTACTGGAACATAATCTTACTCGGGATGAAATTGAAGCTATTGTAGCTACCGGTTATGGAAGAGTGACTATTTCCTATAAGACTTTAACACGGTTACCTAACTCATTTTGCCAAAAAATTATTGTTGGGTCTGACCTTAAAATAATTTAAAAGCAGGAGAATTTTAAAAGATGATTAATTTAGGTATTAAAATAATTATACCGGCCTATTAGTTAGGGGGTGTTTTCTGTGAAAAGTACCGGACACAAAAGTATTGAAGAATTGGAAGAGGAAAACCAACTCTTAAGAGAGATTATTGATAAGATTCATGAGCCAGTTTCCGCGACCAGCAGGGATGGAAAGATTATTTTATTTAACTCCGAACTGGAGAGAAGTGAAGGGACGAAAAGAGAAGAAGTACTTGGCAGATATGAGTGGGATGCTTATCCTAATCCCCCCGAAAACAATTTTTATCAGCAGGTTACAAAAAAAATAATCGAGACAGGCCGTCCATTACTTCAAAAAAACGTTACATACCAATTGGAAGATGGGCGTTTAATAGAACTACTTTTAGACTCATATCCTTTTTATTATAAAGGAGAATTAGCCGCGGTTTATAACATTGGGCCTAATATCAGGCAACAAAATGAATTCATGTCTAAGGTTCAGGAATTGCAATGGATCAAAAACCGGGAAAACAACTCCAAATTATTGAGAAACGGGGCAAAATACACTCTTCATGATATCATTTATAATTCTGCCAAAATGCGGGATATAGTAAATTTAGCCAGAAAAATTGCCTGTCGCGCTTCACCTGTTTTGATTTATGGAGAAACAGGTACGGGAAAGGAATTATTTGCCCAAGGCATGCACAATGCCAGTATCTATGCAAAAGGTCCGTTTATTGCCATTAACTGCGCTGCTATTCCGGAATCATTACTGGAAAGCTTGATTTTTGGTACTCATAAAGGAGCGTTTACGGGAGCTACGGATACTCCCGGCTTATTTGAACAGGCGGAAGCCGGAACCTTGTTTTTGGATGAGATTAATTCTATGCCGGTGTCCTTGCAGGCTAAATTGCTTCGGGTTCTTCAGGATAAAGTGGTGCGCCGGGTGGGAGGTAAAGAACAGAGACCTGTTAACTGTCGTATCATCAGTGCTACTAATGTTGACCCCTTTAAAGCTGTAAAAGAACAGAGAATTCGGGAAGATCTTTTTTATCGGCTGGCTACGGTGACGTTGAATGTGCCGCCCCTGAGAGAGCGGAAGGAAGACATTGCAGTACTGGCAAGATTCTTTCTGAAGAAATATAATCTTCTTTTCGGCTTGTATGTTGAGGGATTTTCCAAAGAACTAAAACAGGTTTTTGAAGATTATCATTGGCCAGGGAATGTGCGTGAGCTGGAAAATGTGATTGAAAGTGCCATGAATTTTATTGAAGTAGGAGAAGTTACTCTTGATTTACAACATATCCCCACTTATATCCACGAGAAATTTATGAAAAGTAAACCCAAGGAAATTTCTTATAGTGAAAAAACCGGTAAACTTCGGGATATTTTAGTGGAAGTGGAAAAGAAAGTAATAATGGACTGTTTAAAAAGAAATGCCGGTAATGTGACAAAAACCGCAGAAGAGCTAGGTATTCTCCGGCAAGCCCTTCATTACCGAATCCGAAAGTATGGACTTAGTAAAAAATATAAAGGTCTGGCTGATTGTGAAAAATAATATTTCATGAAAAATTTCATTTCTCTTACAGTATCTTTATAAATAACATAACAATAATACAATAATTGAGGAACTGAACTGAAAAATATTTTTTCATGTTCCTTTTTTTTGCCTGAATATAGGTTTAGGTTTGATATTAATAGATGCGGAAAATGGCGGCATCAACGGTATTGTGAGGTTATCAGTCAATAGATGATCATATTGGCATGGATTTTGCGGGTTAAGTAGTGTAATCATTGGAGGTGATGTCTTTGACTAGAAGAAGAGCCCTATCAAGCCAAAATTTATTGGCAGGGTGCAACCTTGAGTTTATAACAAGAAATGAAGTAGAAATGATCCATTTAGGTACATTGGAGGTATTAGAAAAAACAGGTGTATTTGTGGAACATGATCAGGCGTTAGATATTTTTGCTGAAAATGGAGCATATGTGGATCGGAATCATAAAATTGTCAAGATTCCCGGTTATCTAGTGGAGGATTGTATCCGCTTATGCCCACCAAAAGTACTTATTGCCGGGAGAGACCCAAAAGATGACGTATATTTTGAAAACAACAGAGTACATTTTTGTCCTTTCGGCATAGGGATAGCAGTAAATGACCCCTTTACCGGGGAATATCGGAAGGCCTTGAAAAAGGATATTGCCTATGCGGCCAAAATCTGTGATGCTTTAGAAGAATTTGACATGCTGGAACTGGTGGTAACTCCCAGCGATGTGAATCCAAAAACTGCCAATTTGCATATTTATGAAGAATTAATTCTCAATACCACTAAGCCCTGTTTGACGGATCCGGAACCATGTTTATCACCGTACATATTTAGAATGGCAGAAGTTGTGGCAGGGGGAAAAGAAAACTTGAAAATGCGCCCGCCTATGTGCGGCATTGTCTGCCCACAAAGTCCTTTAATGCTTCATTATAACTTGTGTGAAGGAATCATTCAGTATGCTCAAAGGGAATTACCTATGATTATGGAGCCTATGACTATGGCCGGTGCATCATCCCCTGTTACTTTGGCCGGTACTCTAGTTTCCCATAACGCAGAGGTTTTGGCTTGCCTGGTATTAGCTCAATTAACTCATAAAGGCACGCCGGTTATTTATGGATGTACATCCACTATTTTTGATATGAAGGCAGCAACATCACCGGTTGGATGCCCCGAGTTAGGCATGATTGCTGCATCGTCTGTAAAGATTGCTCAATTCTATAAAATCCCTACCTGGGTTGCCGGAGGATTAACGGACAGCAAACTTAATGATATGCAGGCAGGTCACGAAAAAACTCTCACTGCTTTGCTGCCGGCACTGGCCGGGGCTAACATGATTTATGGTTTCGGGATGCTGGATATCGGCATGACCTTTGATTTTAGCTCGTTAGTCGCAGATAACGAATTTATCAGAATGATCAGGAGAATCTTGCAGGGAGTGCCGGTTAACGACGAAAGCTTAGCTCTTGATGTGATTCATGAGGTCGGTGCCCGGGGAAGTTATCTTATGCATGATCATACATTGAACAATTATAAGATTGAACAATCCCGTGTCAAGCTTCTAGAAAGAAGAAACCGAGACCAATGGCTGAACAGCGGGGCTGCCGATTATTCTGCCCGGATTGAAGAAGAAATGCGACAGATTTTAAATACTCACCAACCAAAGCCACTCCCGGAAAGTGTTGCCCTTGAATTAAAGAGCATCATTGCTGAAGCGGAGAAAGAACTGCTTTAGCCCATGAGATAAGACATAATTTTAATTTTTAATTAAAAAGGAGGTGAAAACATGGCTAAGGGATCAGGATTTGATCTGGAAGTGGAAAAGGAACTGGAAAGAAGATGCGACATCATCAGTGACCCTTCTTATGAATACGTGCCGTTTGTGAATAAAAAAGATTGGATTTATATTGTAGTGTTTATGGTTGTTTGTCTGGCGTTATTGGCTTATGGTGTTTCTTAATTTAATGAAAGGGGGCTTTAGTATGGCTGGTTTACAACAACAGATTGAAAAAGAGATTTACGGAGGACTTATACCTACTTTGAAAAATGAGCGGACCTTTGGTTTTTGGGATATGCTAATGGTTTGCTCTGCATTGGGAATTGCTACCTGGTGTTATGTTCAAGGCGGGTTTTTAGGTTATTATCTTAACTTAAAGGAAATCTTTTTTAATTCAATATTTGGTATTACCTTGGGCTGTTCCATCGTTTTTATACCAGTGTTCATTTCAGCAAGATATGGAATAGATTTAGCAGTTTTCATGAGGGCGGTTTTTGGTTACCGGGGGGTTGTTGTATTTATTGTAGCTACCTATTTCCTCACTTTTGGGTTCGAAGCCATTAATTGTCAAATGTTTGGTAATTCTATGACTAAGCTGGCTGCTGCCGCCGGACTTAATTTGCCGGGATATGCGGGCCCCATTTTTGGTGTTATATGCGCTATTCTCGGTTGGTTAATTGCTCTTAACGGACCGGAAGCAGTAAAGAAAGTAAACTGGGTAATGGTGCCCTGCTTGCTGCTGGTTGCCTTGTTTATTGTGATTATGGTTTTTAAAGATAACACCATTTCTAAACTTATGGCTATTCAACCGCCGGGGGCAGGTGAGTACGGGGGCAAATTTACAACTTATATGATTGCCATTGAATGGAATATTGCTTTCGCCATTTCCTGGGTCAATGCTATTGGGTCACTGCCTAAATTAGCCAAAAGTGAACGGGGTGGTTATTGGGCTTTTGTCCTTGGTGCAGGAACGGTGATGGCACTCTTTATATTTGTCGGAGCTTTAACCGGGTTGGTTATGGCAGGGCAAACGGGTGTAATTAGTGACGATCCTACTGAATGGCTGGTCACTTTGGGTGGCCCTGGCCTGGGTGTTCTTTCTTTAGTAATGATTGGTATGGCTAATGTATCCACCCAATCAGTAATCTTATATGTCGTTTCTCTCTCTACCAAAGTGGCTAATCCAAAATGGGATTATAAAAAGCTGGTCACGTTTTGGACTGTTTATTGCTCTATTTTGGTGGTCTGGGGCGGAGTCTGGACCTATTACGGTACTTTTATTTCTGTGGTAGGGGTTGCTTCTGGCCCCATCCTGGGCTTGATTTTGGTAGACTTTTTCCTCCTCAGGAAACAGAAAATCTCTCTCTATTCTATTTTCAAGCTTAAAGGACACTACTCCTATGAATATACCGGCGGGTTTAATTTAGCGGCTGTTCTTTCCATGTTTGTAGGGATTTTATGTTTTGTAGCAGTATACAATCCTATTGCCTACACTGTTAGATCCTCGGTTTTCTATTTCACTACGGCAACAGGACTGGCGTTGGTAACAACTGCCCTAACTTATTATATTTTAGGTCAAGTTAAACCAATAAGAAACTATCTTTTAAAAGACCGGACAGATAAGCTGGCTTATGTTAGAAAAAATAACGATGGGATCTCTTCAGGAGTAAGCTTAAGCACAAAAGCATAATATGCCTTTAACAAATAAAATGTCAAGGGATGGGCTGCGGCTTAATCCCTTGGCATATATTTTATTTGTCAGGACATAAGTGAGGGGTGCTAATGGAAAATAAATTAGAAAATGAATTTAAATATGTGGGAAAGACATTTCCTGTTCAAAACGCCTATCAAAAAGCCCGGGGAGAAGAAATCTACACCGGAGATATAAATCTGCCGAATATGCTTTATGCCAAGCTGTTATTAAGCCCTATTGCTCATGGCAAGGTGCAAAGTATTGACGTAAGTAGGGCAAAAAACCTGCCCGGCGTGGTAGGGGTTTTTACACATTTAAACACGCCGCGGCAAAAATTTAACAGGTACATTACATATCCGGGACAGGAAGAATACTGTGTCCAGGATCAAAATATCTTCACGGACACAGTACGGTTTGTGGGTGATGTGGTGGCGGCAGTTGTGGCAATAGATAAAGATATAGCGGAAAATGCGGTTAAGTTTATTGATGTTAAATATGATGAATTGCCGGTTATATCCACAATGGAAGAAGCCCTAATGAAGGACAGTAAAAAAATTCACGCTGAAGGAAATATTCTTGCAGAGCACCATATCCAGGTGGGGGATGAGAATGCTAATTTGGATGGTCAGGCTGTGGAAAGTATTGTAAGCACGCAGAAAGTGCATCATGCCGCTATGGAAAATCACACCTGTGTAGCCTACTATGATTTATTCGGTCAAATGACCATATGGACTCCGTGCCAGGGAGCTTTTGGAGTGCGAGCGGTGGTGGCGGATTTCCTTGGGTTGAAATATAATAATGTCCGGGTTATTAAAACGACCATGGGCGGGTCCTTTGGAGGAAAACAAGAGGTAATCCTGGAACTTTTAACAGCCTTTCTGGCAAAAGAGACTAAAGCTCCCGTTCAATTGGAGTTTAGTAGAGAAGAAAACATAATAGCCACGATGACCAGGCCCGCAACTCAAACCAGAATCCAAACGATTTTGAATCAGGATGGCAGGATACTTGCCTGTAATCTATGGAGCAACTTGGATGCCGGAGCATATGCCACCTGTGCTTCGGATTATGCCCTAGCTTTGACAAATAAGATCACAAGGTTATACAGAATACCATATTATCGGCATGAAGCACGAGCAGTATATACGAATACTCCCATCTCGGGAGGAACCAGAGGATGGGGGTCACCGGAAATCTTTGCCGCGCTGGAAATACATTTGGACAAAGTTGCCAAAGTTATGAATCTAAATCCTTTAGAGCTTAGGCTAAAGAATTTAGTGTATCCCGGTGATATAGATAAAGTATCCGGTCTATCTTTGGGTAACGCCCGGGTGATTGACTGTTTGAAAAAAGGGGCACAGGAATTTTCCTGGGAAAAAAGGTATCATCAGCTAAAGAACAATGGGAGATACTATCGGGGCGTTGGAATGGCTTGTGCCGCTCATGTAAACGGCATGTACGGGGACGGGGATTTTCCGGAGTTCAGTAATATGACTTTAATTTTAAATGAAGATGGAAGTTTTATCCTGAACACTGCTATACATGATTTAGGCTGTGGGGCTGTTATGGCCATAAAACAAATAGTTGCCGAAACCCTGGACATTCATCCTGATTATATTACAGTTTTAGAAGCTGATACATCATACAGTCCTTACGATTTAGGGTGCTTTGCCAGCAGGACTACCTATGTATGCGGCGCCTGCGCTTTTAAGGCAGCCCAAAAAATGAAAGCAATGCTTTTGGAAAAAGCGGCCGCTATTTTACAACAGGAGAAAAATGATATCTTCATTGAAAACGGTACAGTAAAAAGTAAAAGGAAAGAGGTCGGCTGTATCACTTACCGAGATATTGCGGTACATGCACTGATGAGGGAGAGTGCCATGCTCAGTGTTTCATATGCATATCAAGCCCTTTCTAATCCAGGAGCCTATGGAGTGCATTTTGCTGAAGTAGAGGTAGATCCAGAAACAGGACTGGTTAAGGTAACGGATTATTTGGCTGTGCAGGATATTGGGAAAGCCATTAATCCGGGAATGGTTGAAGGTCAGGTGCAAGGGGCGGTGCAAATGGGAATTGGATATGCGCTCTCCGAAGAGGTCCGCATCGACAGCAATGGGAATCCGTTGAATCACGGTTTTGAGAGTTACACCTTGCTTACCGCAGCAGATATGCCGCCGGTAAGAGTATTGCTGGTGGAAGAAGGTGGCGATGATGGGCCATATGGTGCAAAAAGTGTGGGGGAATGTGCGGCGGTTCCTGTAGCAGCTGCTGTTGTAAATGCAGTAAATCACGCCCTGGGTACGGAACTGTCACAATTACCCCTTACTCCGGAAAAAATTATTTCCGCATTTAAACAAAAAGGAAAAGAACAAATTATATAATAGAGATAATTGGTCCGGCCTTCATTAAAAAAATTCTACAACCTCACCAATGAAATTTTTACAAATATGTAGTAAAATATTATTCACAAGAGACATCTCCTTCCCCAAAAATGGTTTGTGTGATTACTTCAATTTTACCAAAGAAGGGTGTCTTTTGTTTATTTTTTCCCTACAATAATTTTACACTATGAATGCCGTCAGTTATATTCCAAGTGAAAGCTAAAAAAGGTAGATTATTACCTGTCTTTTTATGTTATTTTAAAGGAGTTCGTTCTAATCTGTGGAATTAGATACAAGATAAATAACCGCAAAATTAAGTAATTTATAATTGCAGGTAGTGTTTCTCTTTAAGAATTTATATGTTTTATGGTGGAGTTCTTTATCGTAGCTTACCTATCTGAAAAAGGGGCTGTTGTAAAACAGAGTTTCGGAACGGTTGTGAGCCGTTCCCTACAGAATATGGGTAACTTCTGGGTTATTTCACAATATGTAGGGGCGAATCACGATGCGCCCGCTGTTTTGCGACAGCCGTTTTTCAGATTATAAGCAAACATTATTAAAGATAAAACTTGATAGAGTAAGGGAATAGGTGAATGCTTAAAAGAGTTTTATGTATACCAATTCTGTTGGGTGCAAGACTTTTTTAATTGAGGTGAATGGAGATGGAAATGGAAACTAGATTTAAGGAGTTAGAAAAGATTCTTATTAATAACAGCAAAAGATTTAAAGAATTAAAAAAAATCGGAGGAGCAGCGAAGCCAATAGGAATTAGTATTGCGGTAACAGGACGATGTAATTCCCATTGTATTCAATGCAGTATTTGGAAGATTTGCCGTCAAGATATCTATAATCCGGATATGATAAAAGAAGAAATGACTTTGGAAGAAATTTTAAGTTATTTAAGTGATCCAATGATGGACGAAGTTGTCGAAGTTGATCTTACCGGTGGAGAACCTTATTTAAGAGATGATATTGAAGATATTGTTCTTGGTATTGTTAAACTAAAAGAAAAGTCAGTACTTAAAAATTTAAAAACAATAGTTATTCCATCCAATGGATTTTTGACTGACATTATTGTACCGAAAGTAGCAACTATTTTAGATGGGATTAAGGGAACAGGTGTTGATTTTGTGGCTGTATTTTCTCTGGATGGAATCGGAGAGAAACATGATTTTATGAGGGGG
>DUPU01000184.1 GCA_012838175.1 Clostridia bacterium | reverse complement strand
TCATGGGGTTAGCTGCTTTGTTGATATACCGGATTGAAACACCTTATGAAAAAATCAAAGATATCAATGATATTTTAGACCGTTTAACGGGAGTAATGTCTCTGGGGGTACTTATTTCTCTTAGTGTCTCACTTCTTTTGGAAAGATGGGGAAAAGACAAGCATATTCCTTTGAAAATTATCTTTTTTGTCTTAGTAGGTGCTTTCCTGGTCCTGTATTATTTGTTTTTGTTTCCTGATACCGATAATGTTTCCATGACCAGGCTGCTGCTGATTATGATTGCCCTGGCCTTGTCCTTTTTCTTTATTCCCTACCTACCCAGTAAAGAACGTTTTGAAATCTATGTAACTAATGTTATTACCGGATTTGCCACCTCCGCATTTTTTACCGTGGTTCTGGGTTTGGGTGTGGTGGCCATTTTATTTGCCATTCAATCCTTACTTTACAGTGATATGGATCGACGCTTATATGCGGATACCTGGGTTTTAGCCTGGCTGGTGTTTGCTCCCTTTCATTTCCTGTATAATCTGCCGGACAGTAATTTTAAGTTTACTCTGAAGCACTTTAACAAAGTAATTAAAATTGCCCTCTTATATATCATCCTGCCTGTGATGGCTGTATATACTTTAGTGCTTTATGTCTACTTTGGAAAAATTATTATTACCCAGATTTGGCCGAAGGGAATTGTGTCCTATTTAGTTGTTTCTTACACAGCTGTTGGTTTGGTGGCAATTTTTCTCATTAATCCTTTCCGGACGGAAAACAAGTGGGTAAGGGTTTTTACGACGGTCTTTACCAAAGCCATTTTTCCCTTGCTGGGGATGATGTTTATTTCCATCGGGATTCGGATCGGTGAATTCGGCTTTACGGAAAACAGGTATTTTATTTTGGTGATTGGAATTTGGTCTACCTTGATGATGATCTTTCTAAATCTGAACAAAGGTAAAAACAATACAGTACTCCCGGTGAGTTTGGCGATATTTGCCCTGCTGACGGTAATCGGACCGTGGAATGCCTTTGAAATTTCTAAGATGAGCCAGGCAAACAGGTTTCTTCAAATTGCCGCTAAATATGATTTAATCCAGGATGGGAAAGTGGTGAAGACGGACCAAAATTTAGCTCTGAAAGACCGACAGGAAATTACCGGTGTACTGTCATATTTTGACCGCTCTCACGATTTAAGCGACTTGAAATATCTTCCGGAAAATTTCACCATGGATCAAATGAAATCAGTTTTTGGTTTTGAGCCGGTTTATGCCACCGGTGTCAGGGATGATTATTTCTCCTATTATATGAATAGGGAGTTCCCCATGACCATTTCCGGTTATGATCTTTTCTTCCCCTTGGAGGCTTATCGGTATCAGGACGGAGGATATTACTATGAAAAAGAACTCCGGACGGAACAGGGGAAGGTGAAATTGATCCTGGACAATGAATGTAAATTGACGGTACAAAAAGAAGGACAGGAGATTTACCAATATGATTTAGGACAATTTATCCGAGGACTTTACGATAAATACGGGAATAATTTGGGAGGAAGAATTAAGCCGGAACCAGGCGTTGACTCTGACCGGGAAAACTTGGTCTTAAAAAATGAAACGGACCGGGCAAAATTAATGATTGTTTTTTATAATATGCACGGAACCTTTGACCGGGATGAAAATGTATTGGATATTGACGGCCTGAGCGGGGATGTTTTCCTGACGGTGAAATAATAAAAATGTAGGAACAAAGGTTTGTTTAAGAAAATAATGTTTGTGGATAAAAGACAAAGGACAGGGTTTTTTCCTGTCCTTATTTCATGCCGGGCATAAATAAGTCCCGAAAAAACTTATAAATACTCCGGGTCCTATGGAATTTATAATTAAATTTAGTTTTAACGATACCCGGTCTTAAGGATATTAATTCCCATTAAAGCAAATAATAGATGCGATAGTTTATCGATATTTAACAAGGAAAGGAAAGTGGGTAAAATGCAAATTGATCCGGGAATCAGACAGGAATATTTCTCCAAACCTCCTCAATCATACTGGATGGCTTCCACTCCCCAAACTGATTATCCCAGTTTAAAAGAAGATGTCAAAGTGGATGTAGCCATTATCGGCGGGGGAATGGTAGGGATCTCCTGTGCCTTTTTCTTGAAACAAGAAGGTTTAAAAGTAGCGGTGATAGAGGCGGACCGAATCCTGCAGGGAACCACCGGCCACACCACCGCGAAAATTACTTCCCAGCATAATATAATTTATAGTAAGATTAAAAAGCAAATGGGTATGGAGTTAGCCCAACAATATGCCGATGCTAATGAAACCGCCATCAGGATGATGAAGAAGATTGCTGAAGATTACCGGATTGACTGTGACTTAACTCCCCAGCCGGCTTTTGTTTATACTGAGCAAGATCAATATGTACAACAAATTCATGATGAAATTGATGCTGCTTCTTCTTTAGGCATTAAAGCATCTTATGTATCCGAAATACCCTTTCCCATTTCTATTAAGGCGGGCATGAGATTTGACGGTCAGGCTCAATTTCATCCTCGTAAATATTTGTTGGCCTTGGCGAAAGAAATTCCCGGAGATAGTTCATACATCTTTGAACAAAGCCGGGTGGTAGATATTGATGGGGAAAAACCTTATTATGTTATTACCCAAGAGGGAAAGAAAGTAATTGCAGAAAAGTTGATTATTGCATCCCATTATCCATGTTATAATAAAGCAGGGTTATATGTAGCCCGGATTTATCCGGAGCGGTCTTATGTGGTGGCGATTAAAGGGAAGGAGAAATATCCCGGGGGCATGTATATTACAGTGGAAGATCCGGGGCGTTCTCTTCGTTCCCAAAACACAGAAAAGGGAGAATTAATTTTTGTAGGCGGGGAGCATCATAAAACAGGACAGGGTGTGGATACCAGGGAACATTATGAGGCATTATTGAAGTTTGCCGGGGAAATCTTTCATGTGGAGGGCACTCCCTATCGTTGGTCCACCCAGGATTGTATGACTGTGGATGGAGTCCCCTATATCGGGCATTTTACTTCCCAAACCCCTAATATGTACATTGCTACCGGTTTTGCCAAATGGGGTATGACCAACAGCACTGTTTCCGCGATACTTTTAAGAGACCTAATTGTAAAAGGAAAAAGTTCGTGGCAGGATGTTTACAACCCGTCCAGGGAAACAATTGCCGCTTCCGCCAAAAACTTCATCGTGGAAAACTTAAATGTGGCCAAAGAACTCATCGGAGGTAAACTATCTCCTGTGCCCGCTGATGTGGAAATCAAGCCGGGAGAAGGAAAAATAATTGAGGTTGACGGTCAAAGGACAGGTGCCTATCGGGATGAAAAAGGAAGGCTCCACTTGGTTGACACTACCTGTACTCATTTAGGCTGTGAGTTAAGCTGGAACGCTGCGGAAAAATCCTGGGATTGCCCATGTCATGGTTCCAGATTTACCTATGAAGGAGAAATTATCGAAGGACCGACGGTCAAACCTCTCAAAAGAAATAAGGAAGAATAGCGGAAAAATTGATGAACAGAAAGGTAATGGGAAAATTCAGGAGGGGAGGGCACTTAAGGAGATGACAAATCTAACGGAAACAATGGAGCTAAGAAGGAGCCGGGTACTAAAGGGGATGGAAGAACAGGGACTAGACGGGCTCTTTTTAATGGGGGAGGCCAATATTAGATATGTGAGTGGTTTTACCGGAGGGGATTCCTATGTTCTTTTCACCTCTAAAAAGAGGTTTTTTATTACAGATTCCCGGTACACGGAGCAGGTGGAACAGGAGTGTTTCAGCTTTGAGATTGTCGAGCACCGGGGAAATTCTCCCGGTTTGGAGGAAACGGTAGCTCGGCTGTGTAATGAGTATCATATCAAGAAAATTGGTTTTGAACAAAATTTTCTTACCTATGAGATATATGAAAAATTATCCCGGGCTTTGGAAGAAAAGACGAACCTTGTGCCTGTTTCCGGTATGGTGGAAGAAGCTCGTTTAGTGAAGGATGAAGGTGAAATTGCCTTAATCAGAAAGGCAGCAGAGATTGCCGATGAGACTTTTACATATGTCCTGGGTTTAATTAAACCGGGAATAAAAGAAAAAGACATTGAAATCGAACTGGAATACCAGATGAAAAAGAACGGAGCCTCAGGTACCGCTTTTCCCACCATTGTCGCCTCAGGACCCAGGGGTTCTTTGCCTCATGCCCTTCCCTCCCAGCGGGTAATTAAGCAAGGGGATTTTATTACCCTGGACTTCGGGGCGGTGTACCAGGGCTATTGTTCTGACATTACCAGAACTGTATGTGTTGGGGAACCGAATCAAAAACAAAAAGAGATTTATCATATTGTTTTAGAGGCTCAGGAAAAAGGTCTGCAGAGTCTGCGGGCAGGAATTATGGGCAAGGATGCGGACAAGTTGGTGCGAAACGTGATTGAAAAGGCCGGTTACGGCTCATATTTTGGTCATGGTTTAGGACACGGGGTAGGACTGGAGATACATGAGGAACCTTTTCTTAATAAAAGAAGTGAGAAAGTACTGACTTCCGGAGCGGTGGTAACCGTGGAACCGGGGATTTATCTGCCTAATTGGGGCGGTTTAAGAATTGAGGATACCGTATTAGTCACCCAAAAGGGATGTGAGACACTCACTCATTCCCCTAAAGAATTGATTGTTTTGTAATGGGAGACATTTCTTTTTGTCCTTTTTGAATTCAAAACATGATGCTTCATAATATGTAAGTGAAGAGGGGGAAGTTTCCTCCTCTTTTTCTCATGAGCGGTTTATTTGTTGAGCAGCTTTGATTCCAAAACCACCATTTCTTTAAAAATCATCACATAGGTGTTGTAGTCAATTTCACCTTTTTCCATTCTTTCTTTTAGATCATCCAGGGTTTTATTGATTATATTGGAGATTTGATTTTTGGTTAGCCTGTCCTCAGCTTTAAGTGTGGGGTTCAAAAGATGGGCCAGCTCATTTTTCTCAACCCTGGAAAACCAGCCTATTTTATATATATTTATTTTGCCGCTTTTTGCCCAGCGGTATAAAGTACTGCGGGAAATTCCAAATAGTTCCACGGCCTTATCTATAGAGATTAGCTCCTTATCCATAACAACCCTCCCCGAAACCAGATTTGAAAAAAGTCCTGGCTTGATGCCAGGACTGAATAATATAAATTAATTTTAGTATTTGTCCTTTTAAGCTCTAATACATTATATGTATATGGCTGACAAGCTGTGACATGACCGCGGAGGAGTTTTTAAGTTTAACATAAATATTCTTGCAACAGTACATTGACAGACATAGTAATATGTTATAAAATGTATTTGAGGAGGTGAGGAATTGTGAGTGCCACAATTTCTACAGATCTGATCCGGGGCCATACAGATACGATAATTCTAAACATCCTCCGCCAGGGAGACAGCTACGGATATGAAATTTACAAGAAAATCATTGAGCTATCCGATAATCAATACGAGTTAAAAGAAGCAACCCTATACACAGCTTTTCGCCGTTTGGAACAAGGGGGTTGCATCAGTTCCTATTGGGGTGACGAGACCCAGGGGGGCAGACGCAAATATTACCGTATTACCGATGAAGGGAAAAAACTGTATGCACAAAATGAAAAAGATTGGAACTTTGCGAAAAATGTTTTAGATAAACTGATCAAAGGAGGTCTGAAAGATGTCAAATCAGAAAAACTCCATGGAAAACAAAGTAAAGAAGTATATTGATAATGTATTTTCCCAAGTAGAACCTAGTCAACAATTATTTGACCTAAAAGAAGAACTGTCTACAAATCTAAAGGAAAAAATTGCTGATTATAAAATGAGGGGTATGACTGATGAACAGGCTTTCAAAGAAGCGGTGGTTTCCCTGGGCGACTTAAGCGGGTTGGTAGATGATATGCGTCAAATTGGCTGGGATAAAGCAAAACAGGGGGTATATTCAACCATGACAGCGCGTATCTCAACGGCGGGAATTATTGGGGGAGTACTGCTTACATTATTCGGTATATTTACTTCTTTGATGACCTATTTCATGGATTTACCGGGAGAAAGTGTAGTCGGGACAGGTATATTCATTGTTGCCGGCGGGGCTATAATTACTTATAGCATTTTGACTAGGGAAACCCGGAGAAAATATGCTATGAACAGGATCAGGGCAGCATTTTATGCTTTGTCCGTGGGAATAATTCTTTTTGCCATTTTTACGGCAATAATGAGTAAGGTGACAACCGGCGAAATGTTTATCGCCATTGGTTCCGGGATGGTTTTTTCCTTGGTGGGCGTGGGATTGTTTTTATTTCTTATCCTTACAGGAACGGATCGGCGTAAGTAGGTTCAGAGATTATCAGAGGAAAAACGCTTAAATCCACAATTTAAGCGTTTCCTCGAATTTGCCAAAAATTTTAATAATCCTCGTTTGAACTGTCCACCATCTTGCAGGTATCCGGCGAACAAGTATTTCCGCAAATGGGACAGTCTGTTGATGATTGTTTTTTCGGTTCAAACAAATTGCCGCACTGGGAACATTTAAAAAAAAGCTCTGCATTATCCGGTTTTTGAAAACTTGCCATGATAAACCCCCTTACTTCTTTTTAGTTAGTTTGGCCTGTTTATGAAGAATAATACAGAAGAATAAAGCTGTCTTGACTTTCTGTGAATTAGATGGGATAATTTTCTTAAGGGGAAGCCCGGGAGGTATCTTTTTGATATCCTCGGGCTTTTAGCATACAAGGTAAAATTACCTGAGAAGAAATTTTTCTTCATGCTTATATTTGTTGCTTACATGATAATATATTGAATATGTTGAGACTAGATTTTTATGGGGAGAGAGAAATGGAGAATGATTTAATACTAACTCAGCAGGAAAAGGTGCAACAAGCCAAGTCTGTCGCCTATCTCTTGCTGATTCTCACAGCTTTTGGCTGGAGTTTAAGTACGGTTCTGTGCAAAGTTTGTATCAGTACAATATCTGCGGCCCATATTTTGATGGCCCGGGCGGCCATAGCTTCAGTAGCAATCTTTTTTATCGCACCCAAAAAAATAACGGCTGCGGATAAAGCTCATGTTAAATCCGGCTTGACCTTAGGGCTTATTGTATTTTGTGCATATTATTTTGGAGTGATTTGTCTTAAATATACCACAGCATCAAAGGCCGGTTTTTTGATGGCCTTCAATGTTTTGTTGGTCCCGGCCATTGAAGCAGTAATTAAAAAACGTCTTCCTTCAAAATGGATAGTAATTAGTGTGGGGATTTCCTTAATCGGCCTGCAATTAATTTCCGGCATTAACGGAACCGGGTTTAATTTCGGGGATTTTCTCGCTTTTTTATGTGCAGTTTTCTATTCCATCTATACTATTGCCTTGGGTCGGTGGGGCCGGGATAAGGATGACATTGTATTGTCCTTCTTTCAAACGGCAGCCCTGGGGGTATGTGCTTTCTTAGCGGTTGTATTATTTGAGGGCATTGATTTGCAAGGAATCCGGATGACCGTGCTGCCTTTATTGCTTATGGGCGTTGTAGGTATGGCCCTGCCGACCTTCTTTCAAACTAAAGCCCAAAAGACCGCTTCCACAGAAAGTGTGGGTATTATCCTTTTAGCCGATCCATTATTTACTTTGATTTTGGCGGCTTTGTTCCTTCGCGAGCCCATCTTTCTCTCCGGCCTTATAGGTGGGGGGCTAATCCTC
>DUPU01000183.1 GCA_012838175.1 Clostridia bacterium | reverse complement strand
TTATTGGGACTGATTATAGGGCTTAATTTATGTCGGCCGAAAAAACGACCGGAAAAATAAGCTCCTGTATCAGTGGTCCAAGTTATTATAAAACATAAGAGTATATAATTAAATCCCTGAGGAAATTCTTCCCTGATAAGAATTAAATGAGAAAGGGTCCAGGCGACAAGAAATACTCCGGCAAAGGAAAAAATCATATTCTCTATAGATGTCCGACCGCATACAACAGGCAGGACATGGAGCAAAAAAATGAGAAAATAAATCCCATCCGGAATAAAACCTCTGGTCCAAGCTGATCCAATTATTAAAATGCCACTAAGATATCCGGAGTATAAAAAGGTCCCATATCCCCGCTTTCTCATCATATTACCATATTCATATAGTCCAAACAAAATAATTATTCCTACGCCAACCTTAAACCAATATCCTCCGGCATAGGAAGCCCAAATTATTAAAGGAATGCCCACTAAAGCACTGATTATGCGCTGCCAAAGCAAATGCTCAACCTCCCTTTCAGACTCCCCCATACCTCCGATTTCTGCCTTGAAAATCAAGGATAGCACGATAGAATTCCTCTTTGCTGAAATCCGGCCAGTAAATATCTGTAAAATATAATTCCGCATAAGCTAACTGCCAAAGTAGAAAATTACTTATTCGGTATTCACCGGAAGGCCGAATCAAAAGGTCCGGATCCGGCTGCCCTGCTGTAAATAAATATGAAGAAAATAACTCTTCGGTTATTTCACTGCTCTGTAACACCCCGGTTTCCACTTGCCGGGCAACAGTTCTGGCTGCTTCTAAAATCTCCATGCGCCCGCCGTAATTAAGAGCCACATTAAGTTTAAGTCCTGAGTTTTGGGCAGTTGTTTTTTCTGCCTTTGCTAGTTCCTCCCTGGCATTAAAAGGTAATTCCTTAATGGAACCTATGGTACGTATTTTTATATTCTGCTGATGCAGTTCATCCAGTTCCTTCTGTAAATATTCCACAATCAAATCCATAAGTACACTGACTTCCTCTTTGGGCCTTTTCCAGTTTTCCGTAGAAAAAGCATACACCGTTAGCACCGGTATGCCCAATTCTACAGAGGCTTCAATTACTTTCCTGAGTGCTTCCACTCCATACCGATGCCCGGCAGTACGGGGCAAACCCCTTTTCTGTGCCCACCTGCCATTTCCATCCATAATTATTGCCAAATGCCGGGGCAATTTAGTCCTGTCCACTTGGGCAAGTAATTTCTGCTCTAAAACTTTCCGTTTTCGATTTTGGAAAACACCGGTCCAAAATTTTCGCACAAGCGAACCTCCTTTAATGGTTAGGGGACGAGGATTATCCCCAATTTATTTCCATTTATTTAAATGACCCCCTCATAGAGGGGGTCTGAAGATTACTCTTCAATTATTGCACCGCTAGGACATGCATCCACACATGCACCACACTCTGCGCATGCATCCTGATCGATTACGTAAATGTCACCCTCTTTAATGGCATCGTTAGGGCATTCATCCAAACAAGTACCACAAGCAACACATTCATCTGTAATTTTATACACCAGCTACACCTCCTTTCGACTACACACCCACTTCTGAAAAGACAATATTAATTTTACTTCCTGCCCAGATGTGCGTTGTCGAATTACCCGACAGTCTCCCTCAGGCTGCCCGCCTTTCACGGGTCTGGTAATATCAACCGACGTCACGATAAAGCCATGCTGTTCCAAAATTCTCTTAGCTTCTTCCTCGTATAGTCCTAAAACATCCGGTACAGAAAAATTCATCATCTCAATCCTTAGACTTCCATAATTTCTTTTTCTTTGGTATTCATTACTTCATCAACTTTTTTGATAAATTTATCGGTGACTTTTTGCACCTCATCCAAGGCTCTTTTGCTTTCATCCTCGGAAACTTCATGTTCTTTTTCCAATTCCTTAATCATATCATTAACATCTCGGCGCACATTTCTAATGGCTACTCTGGCTTCTTCAGCTTTTTTCCTCACAACTTTAACTAACTCTTTTCGTCTTTCTTCAGTTAATTGAGGAATGCCAATCCTAATTACATTTCCGTCACTACTGGGGTTTAGCCCCAAATCAGACTTAAGGATTGCCTTTTCAATGGCCGGAATAGTTGACTTGTCCCAAGGTTGAATGACAAGAAGTCTAGCTTCCGGAACATTAATGTTAGCCATTTGATTAACAGGAGTAAGGGCACCGTAATAGTCAACCTGAATTTTGTCCAAAAGAGCCGGAGTTGCTCTTCCTGCTCTCAACGAAGCAAAGTCCTTTTTCAATACATCTACCGTTTTATTCATTTTCTCTTCAGCTTCTTGAACAATTTCTCGAATCATTTTTTTCCCCCCCTACATAAGTTCCCAGTTCTTCACCTAGAACTACTCTCAGGATATTACCCTGTTGATTAATATTAAAAACTATTAAAGGTATACCATTGTCTTTACAAAGGGATGCCGCTGTGGAATCCATTACTCCCAGCCCCCGGTTCAAAACTTCCATATAACTAAGGTTATCGTATTTTTTGGCCTTATGATTCTTTACTGGGTCTGAATCATAGACTCCGTCAACCTTTTTCGCCATTAAAATTACTTCGGCTTCAATCTCTGCTGCTCGGAGAGCTGCGGTGGTATCTGTAGAAAAATAAGGATTCCCTGTCCCGGCGGCAAATATCACCACCCGTCCTTTTTCCAAATGTCTAATAGCCCGTCGCCGAATATAAGGTTCGGCTATTTGGCGCATTTCAATTGCCACCTGAACCCTGGTATCCACATCCACCTTTTCCAGGGCATCCTGCAAAGCCAAAGAATTCATCACTGTGGCCAGCATACCCATATAATCTGCGGTAGCCCGATCCATACCTTTGGCGCTGCCGGCAATTCCCCGCCAAATATTACCTCCTCCTACGACAATTGCCATCTCAACACCTGCCAAATGGACCTCTTTTATTTGTTCGGCAATGGAACTAATCATGTCCTGATCTATTCCGTATCCTAAATTTCCTGCCAGTGCTTCCCCGCTTAGTTTCAAAACTACCCTTTTATATTTAGGATGACCCATACAGTGCTAACCTCCAGTCCACCACAATATGTTTCTACATTAGTAGGATAAATCCTTTAATAAAAAAAGGAGTTTTTTAAAAAAAGAGCACAACAATTGTGCTCTTTAATTTTTACATTGGGTCATTGCCTGTACTTCCGCTGCCAAATCGCTGCTTTTCTTCTCAATGCCTTCGGCGACCTGATAGCGAACAAACCTTCTTACGGAAATATTCTCACCGATTTTTGATACTTTTTCCGTAATTAAATCTTTAACGGTTATATCCGGGTCCTTAATAAAAGGCTGTTCCAATAAACATACTTCTTTATAAAATTTCTCAATTCTTCCTTCCACCATCTTGTCCACAACTTTTTCCGGTTTGCCTTCATTCAACGCCTGTGCCCGAATAATCTCTTTTTCCTTGGCAATAACCTCAGGAGAAATATCCTCCCGGGAAACATATTCCGGTTTTGAAGCTGCTATCTGCATGGCAATATCTCGGCACAATTGACGAAATTCATCAGTTTTGGCCACAAAATCAGTTTCACAGTTTACTTCAACCAGAACACCAATTCTTCC
>DUPU01000182.1 GCA_012838175.1 Clostridia bacterium | reverse complement strand
GGTATTTAAGAAACGACCGGTTGGGAAAATCCCGCCGGTTTTCTCTTTATTCCGGATACCAGAATAACGTGCAAATATGAAAAATTTTTGTTAGGTCATTTAAAGCAATTTGAAACTTTTTCACTTTGCCCCGGTTACTATGCCAATTTATTTTGCAAAAGATATGCTGGTTTAATTTGCAAAATCACATTATATGACCAGTATAAAGATGGGATATGCTTATTAAATTCCTTTAAAAGAGAGGAACATTTATTATAAAATAAATATTCCTGAGGTTTTGTCATCTGCTTAACTATAATTGAATGGTTGGAAAAACCAACCCGATAACATCCACCTTCAGCTTTAATACCATTTAACTTATGTATAAGTAATTGCGAAATGGACTAAAACAAAAAGTTCAAGATGTCCTGGTAACAACAAAAATTAATTTTTAAAGGCCGAAAAGGCAAAAAGTTTACTTCTAGATGTAGGTAGAAAAAATGGGCGCAGGAAATAAACCCATGGATATAGATATATGGAATTACAATATACTTCTATGCAATGAGCGGCTTCAGGCTGCGAATGTATTTATGCTTATGAATGCGATCAGCAAGAACAACCGTGATTAACTGGGTAATACCAGCTAATAATAAATCGGCGTGTAGAGTCTTTTCATTCTGAGTCCTGCGGCCAGCAAGGCAAAAACTATCTTTAAAATGGTTGATAGATTTTTCAACAACGGAACGAATTTTGTAGGTTTCATCCCATTCTTCGGTACCACGGATTGTACCGGGGTAGGCACGAAGATTTTTCTCGGGATAAATGTAAACCATTCGTCCGCACAGAGAGTCAGTACAAGGATTATCACAGTGGGTACGGCGGCGATATTTGCCATCAAGGCACTTGTCCCAGGACATTTTAGGGCAGACAAACTTAAAAGTTGGAATCCCACACCTAGATTTGCTGCCTTCTGGTTTCATAGGAAGATTTTTATCATGAGGGCAGCAGGGAATACCATCTTCGTTAATGGTATAGTCCTGGTTTTCAAGACCGGAACGAGAATTAAGAGGGATGTATGCTTTTTCAAAATTCAGTTCAGTAAACAGGGATTTATAGATGTTAACTGTATCAAAAGCAGCGTCCCCGAGGAAAACCTTTGGATTGATTAAAGGATGCTTATCAAAAAAGTCCTTAAGAACAGGGATAAGGGCTTTGGCATCTCCAAGGGATTTATCTTCTTGGGGAGAATCGGTTTTCTTTTCCACAATAATGTCCGGGTGAGCGTCTATGAAATTTTTATTGTAGAAAGAGATGTCACGGACAATACCAAGACCGTTGGTAATGATACCAAATTTGAAAACATAGCAGAAATGTCCATTGATGTAGAGTTGTTTAATGGCCTGGTTTGAAGTTGCATGTGAAGGCATAGATTTATAGGCTGCTTTATAGGGGTCATAGGAGTCATCGAGTCCTATTGCTTTCTTGAAAGCTTTTAGCTGACTGATAATACGGTTTGCATATTTGGGATTATTTTCAGTAACAAAGGCTTCAATACCGGAAGTATCGAAGATGGTCATAGAAGCAAGGGATTCATCAATCTTTTGGCATATCGGTTCGGTTACATCAACAAGTGAATCGAAAAACGATTGTAAGTCCATTAGAAAATCCTGTTTAAACCGTGTTATCTTAGAGGCATCTGGAACCTTTGAAAAGCCACAGAAATCGCGTAGTTCTTTTGAATACTGAAGAAAGATAAGAAGAAGATTGTCAGTAGGGATGGAGAAAATCCGCTGAATGAGCAGCGCCCAAAGGAAACCGGAAAGAGGGTATATACGCTTTCTACCAAAATAGGAATAAAAGTGATTATAGAAGGAAGCAGGAATAAGTTCCTCAAGATTAATGTTATCTTCGAGAAGTGATAGGAAATGATATTTATCATTTTCAAAAACATTATTACAGTCGGAATAAATGTCTGCAAAGGATATTTGTTTCGGTCTGACCACTAGTTTATAACTCCTTTCTTAGATGTAGTTTTATTATTTCTTACAACTTAATTTTACTTCATTTTGGAGAGGAGTTATATATAAAAGATGTTAACAAAAGCCTGCATTTATGCGGGTTACGGCGTTTCGCAAACGCCTATTTAACTTATGTATAAAAAGAGGTTTCCCGTATGATTCTATTAAAAACTGTTGTATGCTTTGGGGAAATTGTTTTAGTAGATTCATCCGTTATCATAATCCTTTCTCTTTCAAAACCTTACAACCTTTCGTAAAATTTCCTCGGGTTCGTCAATATATCTTTTACTATCTCATACAAAACATTGAATCAGTCTAAAACACCTATTCACTATTGCTTTTTCTTTGCGATATAAAATACATAGCTGTAATAATCCTTAAATCTGTTGTACATATCCGCTTCTATCTTGCCTTGTTCGAGAAAATCTTTTACCTCATTTGCATAATTATATTTTTTAAGGAACGCTTCGGAATTATCTATAAGCGGCTGATAATAATTATCGATCCAGCACTTATCATCCAGTGCAAAATGGGCGACGTTAGTATATCCGCATTTTTCAATAACTGACAGCTTATTTTTTATTGTATCAATTTCCGAATAGGCATTAACCCAGTACTGCTCGATCTCATCCGGTCTTGTATCGGTCAGCCATGAGATTTCAGAAACAGCGATATAACCGTCATCCTTCAAATATTTTCTCCACAGCAACAGACCCTTTTCAAAACCGATGTTGTAGATTGCCCCCTCCGACCAAATTACATCAAAAGATTTTTCCTCAAAGGTTAAGCTATCCATTAACATTTCTTTGACTGTTATACGATCAATGAGGTTATTCTCCTTGACTTTTTGTATCAGCTTTTCTAAAAATTGCGGCAGCATATCGATAGCCGTGATATGTGCAGTTGTATTTTTTGCAAGGGTTATTGTCTGTCCGCCGGTTCCACAGCCGATATCGAGTATTTTAGTTTTTTCATTCAAATCAGGAATATAGCTTAGTGCTTTTAATGTTGCTTCTTCACTGCCCGGTCCCTGACGTTCGTTATCTTTGTGATATTCTATGATTAATTCTAACAAATCCACTTTTATTCTCCTCTCGTATTATAAACTAAATAAACTTTATGCCTTTAGCAATAGCAGAACAATAAATAATGATGTCAGCCAAAATACTCAATTGTATGCCATAGTTGTTTTATGTATTGGAACACCTCTGATTTACTTCCAATGTCACTCCATTTTTCCGGATTAAGGTCACTGTCTCGAGATGCTTTCCCCAAAAGGGCAACATTCATAACTCCTTTGTTATGTCCCAAAACAGTATCAATCTTTTTTGCTAATTTCGGAATCATTTGATAATCTATCAGGGTGAAAGTTTATGGTAATAGGACTTTGTAATAGTTGGTTAATCAGTTTTTCAACATCTACACCAAACTGATTAATAATTCGTTCCAAATAAACTCGATGTTCTTCAATTTTTTCTTTAGCATTTTCCCTTACCTTTTTAATAGCAAGATTTTGATAATCTTTCAGCATTAGTGCTCCCCCTACCACTAACATAATTTACATCTGTTCTAATCAACTGTTTTCTATAACCAGCTGTCTTTTCATTAGTCAATTGCTTGTTTTATAATATTAATTACATTATCTGAACAAAAATAATTATCGTGAGAAATATCGTCGAATATTTCTATTTTCGGATTTTTAAAATAGCATAAAAGTTTTCTTGCAACGAAGCACTTAAAACTTTATCGCCAGTAGAACCAATAATGTAAACCGGGCATTCCACATTCTTAGCATATTCTGTAGTGCGTATATTATTTGAAATAAACACCTTTAATGGTCCCCAGGATACAGGAATGATTTTATTATATAAATCCGAAATATCCCTGTACCCTGCAGCGATAATCAAAGAGTAACATTCCTTGACGCTTGCCAGATATGTTGCAATTCCTGCTCTGTAACTATGTCCAATTATTATCATTTCACTATCGGGATAGTGATACCTTGCCCATTCATATAAATCTTCCGCGGATTGTTTCATCGTTCTTAAATTTATTTTGCCACTGCTGCCTTGAGTTCCATAATAATCCACTGAAATAAATAGGTAATCAAATTTAGAGGAATACTTTCCAACAGAATTGTATGCAATATAATCGGAACCACCAAAAAATAATATAACCTTATTGTTATTTTTAGTATCAAGGTTATTACCATAGCCTGTTAATGCATCTTTAAACTGAATAAATTACGGAGTACAAGAAATATCTGTCATCTTTTTCTCCATTTCGTATTTCCCTCAAATTTCTTTTATCTTTGCGCATTATGCCCACTCAATCCTCGACCAATTTTTCAAGCTTAATATCCATAAGTATAAAGCCTGTTTGTTATCTCATTAAAAGCATTAATTAGTTTGCTTCCAAAATTCTTCGTCACCCCCCATATATTAGGGCTTTTGCAGAACATAAACAATGAAATTTGGCACCCGGAGTTCATCATCAAGATCCGGATATTCATTTAACTGATCCACAGTCACAGTTGGCTCGACAATTCCTTTTATAACAAAACCAGTTTTAATGAAATTATTTATGTAAGTGGATAGCGAACGATGGAAACTGGTGATTCTGATCCCCACCATTTCCCAATACCGTTCTCCTTCATCAAAGTAATTGTCCAATATGACATGCAGCTTTTCTCCATCCGCATTTCGATGCCACTTCCCAGTCGCAGACCTCATTGGGTGCAAATTAGCAACTATGAATCTACCACCCTTCTTCAATACCCGAAACACTTCTTTGGTATTCGCCTCAAAATCTGGCAGGTCGCATTGATTTAGATATGAAACCACAACATCAAAAGTTTCATTTTCAATAAAGTCAAGGTCTTGCACATCCTGTACACGGTAGGCATCACACTCAGACTGCAATTTCCGTGCGGCCTCAATCATTGGCTCGCATAGATCCAATCCCAGCACATACTTTGCTCCACGTTTGACAAGCATTCTGCAAAAACGGCCTTCGCCACATCCGCAATCCAAAATACTCAGCCCTTCAACCTTTCCACATGCATTAAGCATTACTGAATCAATCAGACCGTTGCGCACAGAGTTTTTACCTTCTCTTACCTCTTTGATCCACATAGGTGCGAGAGCCACCCATTCTTGCCTGAGATCGTTACTATTTCTCATTTTTGGTCATCCTCCTTAAAAAATCCAAGCATAAAATCCTCCAGCGAAATAAGCTGATGAGTTGCTTATCTACTGACATTTAACATTCCCACTGTTCTTTAGCTTGATACGATTCCCTGGTAATGCTTCAAACATATCCAAGTAATGCCCACATCTTGCTCTTATCTGTGTATATTCCGCCTTACTGCCATCCTTTTTTAAATACAGCCTACGCCTATATATCTCATCGGCAAGTTCAGCAGCATGCATCGTTTTGTTTTCCGCCTCTGATAAGACAATTTTCATAG
>DUPU01000181.1 GCA_012838175.1 Clostridia bacterium | reverse complement strand
TAACCAATCCGTTTTTCTGTAATAAGTCCCCGGCAATTCTATGGCCTACTCTCCCTAAATCACCGGTGGCAATCAAATCATAATAGTCAGGTTGGATATTTCTGTCCCTGAAATGAGCCTGAATGGTGTCTACAGCAGCAGGAGCCATTGCTCCCCCCATATTAAAAGGATCGGAGAGCCCCATATCCACTACCCTACCGATGGTGGCACTGGTTACTCTGGGGCCTTCTCCGCTGCTGCCAATTATTACTGCACCCGCCCCGGTAACCGTCCATTGGGCAGTAGGAGGTTTTTGCGCACCGTATTCGGTTGGATAACGATACTGTTTTTCAGAAGCGCCATTGTGGCTGGATGTCCCTGCCAGCACATTATCTCCAAACTTACAATCCACTATTAAAGAGGCTAAAGCCAGTCCCTCGGCGGCGCTGGAACAGGCCCCATAGATACCAAGATAAGGGATAGATAAGGTGCGGGCTACAAAGCTACTGGAGATAATTTGGTTCATTAAATCCCCGGCAAGAAAAAATCCCACATTTTCTTTTTTTAAACCGGCTTTATGGATGGCGGTTTCACAAGCCTCTTCTAACATGACCTTTTCCGCTTTCTCAAAACTTACTTGACCTGCCCAGATATCGTCATGGAGGATATCAAAATCCTGAGCCAAGTTCCCTCTGGCTTCAAAAGGCCCTCCTACCGCGGCAGAGGCTATAATAACCGGTTTTGTTTTAAACAACCATGTACGATGTCCTTCAATCATTTTCTACATTCCACCTAGAGATTTAATTATAATTTTAATTATAGCCACCACAAAAGCGGAAAAAACTCCAAAAGCAATAACCGGTCCGGCAATTTTAAACATGTTTCCCCCTACTCCTAAAACATATCCTTCACTCCTATGTTCTATGGCAGCAGAAGCAATGGTATTGGCAAAACCGGTAACAGGTATGGTAATGCCGGCCCCACCCCACTGGGCAATATGGTCAAATACACCCAGACCGGTTAATAAAACGGATACCATGATTAAAACCGCAGTAGCAGGATTTCCCGCAGTAGTTTCTGTAAAGTTGAAATATGTCATAAAAAACAACTGCAGCCCTTGACCGATGGTACAGATTAAGCCCCCAAGGAAGAAAGCTTTGACGCAGTTTATTAATGCTGGACGCTTTGGTTCTCGTGCCTTAGCAAAATCCTGATACTCCTGTTGAGTTAAAGTTAACTTTTTCTTATTTTTGTTAGACATGATATCACCTGCTAACGTAATAGATATGGTATTTCCTGATGATCTGATTGAGCAGCGTATATTTTCAACGTACCGGTGATTCCCTGAAGTGTACACAAAGTTTCCTTTAATTTGGAATATACCGTCATTGATCATTCCTCCCTCCATATAATTTGCTCTGGATGAAAATCAAGTATGTCTGCCAATTGTTCCCATGAAAAAGCCAGACAAAATCAAATTCTTGTGCTCTGCCTTCATACATCTGGCTGGCCAAATAAACCAAATTTTCCACAGGCAACATAAATTAAAAAAACACAATATTTTCGTAGATTTGCAGGAAACTCAAAAATGTTGGCGAATATATGTTCTGTTGCCTGAATTAAATACGATAACTAATAGTTTGGTTCCTGAATAAGGATTTCCGGCAATACAATTAATACTTTATTTGACGGGGGATTATGCTGGTATGCTCTCAATTATTAACAGTTGTTGTGTATATGGAATGTTTGGACACCCGATTCAGGTAGAAGTGGATGTTAGTGAAGGGCTTCCTGGGTTTGATATTGTCGGGTTACCTGATACCTCGGTAAAAGAAAGTAAAGAAAGAGTACGTACAGCCATAAAAAATTCCGGATATAAATTCCCCATGAAGAGAATTACCGTTAATTTAGCCCCGGCGGATTTAAAAAAAGAAGGACCCTTATTTGACCTTCCTATTGCAATCGGTATCTTAACTGCAACCGGACAAATTCCAAACAATGAGAGAATTAAAATTTCGGCTATGGTAGGTGAGCTGTCTCTGGACGGCAAGGTACGTCCTGTACCGGGGGTACTTGCCATGTCTGATAGAATTTCCCGTTTGGAAGAAGTCCGTTATTTTCTGGTACCGGAAGAAAACGCCGGTGAGGCTGCCCTGATCAAAGGAACCACTGTCTACCCGGTGGGTTACTTGAGAGATTTGGTCCGGTTTTTTCATAATGAGTATGATATTATGCCTGTTGAGGTTGATGTGGAACAGCTGCTCAAAGAAACCTACGGAGAGAGTTCTCTTGATATGTGTGAAGTAAAAGGACAGCAAGGAGTCAAAAGGGCTTTAGAAGTGGCTGCCGCCGGAAGCCATAATATTTTATTAAGCGGTTCCCCCGGTTCCGGTAAGACCATGTTGGCCAGACGCCTGCCTTCCATACTTCCCTCTATAACCTTAGAAGAAAGTCTGGAATTAACCCGGATATACAGTATTGCCGGTTTACTTCCCAAAAACCAGGCATTAATTACCCAAAGACCATTTCGTGCCCCCCACCACAGTGCTTCCACCGCCAGTCTCATCGGGGGAGGAAAAATTCCCCGTCCCGGTGAAATCAGTTTTGCCTGTCATGGTATTTTATTCCTGGATGAAATGGCGGAATTTCAAAAAACTATCTTAGAAGCATTACGCCAGCCCATGGAAGATAAATTTGTCACTATTACCCGGGTGGAAGCCACATATAGCTTTCCAGCCAAATTTCAGTTAGTAGGTTCGTTAAACCCTTGCCCATGCGGGTTTTATGGTGACCCCGTGAAGGAGTGCACCTGCACTCCCCATCAAATTCATAAATACTTAAGCAGAATATCCGGCCCCCTTCTGGACCGGATTGATATCCGCATAGACGTCCCCAGAGTAGAGTACCAGGACCTGTCCTCAGACGCTCAGGAAGAGCCGTCCGCCAAAATCCGCCAAAGAGTGGAGATTGCTCGACAAATCCAAAAGGAGCGCTTGGCAGGAACCGGCATCGTCTGTAATGCCCATATGGAAAGAAAGCAAATCCAACAATTTTGCCTCCTTTCCCCGGATGCCAAAAAACTGCTGCAAGAAGCTTTCAACCGACTGAAGTTAAGCGCCCGCTCCCATGACCGGATTTTAAAGGTGGCTAGAACCATCGCCGACTTGGAACAGTCAACCATAATTCAATTGCATCATATTGCCGAAGCAATCCAATATCGAGGGTCGGTGTAAATACTACTAGAATTACCAATCAAAACTTTTTGCCGTCGAAACTGATGGCGCTTACCTTTACCTAATTCATCCCGCTTGCTTTAGATGGATGAGTACTTTTCCTGCTTAAATAAAGGAAATTGAATCTTTTGGAGGAATATTACATATGGATGTTTTGAAATTGTTATTGTTGGACTGAATGCTCCACCAAAAAACATTCCCTACTCGATTCAGGCATAGTAGCCATCGGTGACGCAAAAAATAGGGCAGGATTAATAAATTAGTTAACCCTGCCACCTTTTCTTTTTTATTAAACGCATCTACTTGTCGGCTCTATTAAACTTTATTAATCTTATTAATCTTCGGAGCAAGCAACTATTTCCCCGAAATACATCATATGTAAATCTCCTTCAGGATAACAAGCCTCTTGAATCTTTGGGTCCAAAGACCTTACATCCATTCCTTGCTTATAAACTACCTTGCATTCTAAATACAGCGGGCATTCTTTAATGATCGGAGCGGAAACTACCCGCCCTTTCACCGTAGTCAATCCGCATTCTTCAAATTTGTTCAAATCACGGCCGGATTTTGAACCGCAAATCCCCAGTTCCTTCTTCATACTGTCTTTTTTCGGGACACAGACAGCAAACTCTCCGCTGTTTTCTAAAAGTTCATAGGTATACCGGGAATAACGAACTAAAGCCGTGAATATCGGCTTACCCCAAATAAACCCGATATTGCCCCATCCTATAGTCATTACATTCATCTTTTCACCGTTTTTTACTGTTAAAAAAGCCCCTTTGGGCAATTGTTCCAATATCTTTTCCGATATTGACCAAATTAATTGATTCTTTTCCATCTTCAAACCTCCTTTCAATTTACGAAACAATCCTTTTTAAACTTTATTATGGAGTTCGCCCTATTTTATGCCTACCATCTGAAGTTCCCGCATCATAATTTTAAATTCAGCAAGAATATAGGGATCATAATGAGAACCGGAATACCTATCCAACTCCTCCAAAGCCTGGTCTAAGGAAAAAGCAACTTTATATGGCCGATCCGTGGTCATTGCATCGTAACTGTCCACGATGCGAAGGATTTTTGCTCCTATAGGGATATTGTTTCCGGAAATACCCTCCGGATACCCGGTGCCGTCATAATTTTCATGATGATATAAGATAATCTCTTTCACACCTTTAAGGGATTTTAAAGGGGCGATGATTTCAGCGCCCCAAATCGGATGCTGTCTGAAAATATCCCACTCCAGGGAATTTAACTTATTAGGTTTATTTAATATTTCCCTGGAAATCTCTATCTTTCCGATATCATGAAGTAAAGCCCCAAAGCTGATCTCTTGAATCAAATCATTATTCAGATCCATTCTTAAGGAAAGGTTCTTAGCCAATTCCATAACTCTTAAAGAATGCCCATATGTATAGCTGTCCTTGGCATTAATTACCATGGTAAATGCACTTATAGAATTAAACAATTCCTTCTCGTCTTCTTTCAGGAATAAACTTAATTCATCAAAAACGGAATAATAGCTTTCCACCCGATTTTTACTGACAAACTTGGCTCGGTATAAAGCCTCGTCAGTTTTCTTAATCAACTTTTCTTTAGTGTCAGCATTAAGGGGGTATTCCGCTACCCCGATGGAGGCGGTTAATTTTCCATCGGGAAAAACATTTGTCCCGGGAAATTTATAAGACTCAAAAACTTCCCGAATTTGTTCACCAACTTCCTTGGCCTCATTAATATTAAAACCAGGTAAAATTACGGCAAACTCTTCTCCTCCGTAGCGGGCACAATAACCTTTATTTCCTACAGTATCAGTCAGCAATTGAGCTAGTTTTTGCAGAACCTTATCGCCTTCCTGGTGCCCATAGGCATCGTTATAAAATTTAAAATAATCTATATCCAAAAGTATTAGACTGACTTTATTATTTTCATTTTTTGCTTTTTCCAGCTCTAAATCCAAGATATTCTGAAAACTTCTGTGGTTATAAATATCGGTAAGCCCGTCATGTGTAGCAAGCCGTTCCAATTCCTTTCTTATATTATGCTCCGTTTCCGTCATATTCCCGAGAAGCCAAGCAAGTAGCAAAAAAATACCAATATACATAATATCAAAATCAGCTGAATTAAATCCCGAAAAAACTCCAACAACAAATAATGAAACAGTAGAAAAACCAGCAGCCAAATAAGCCATTGAAACACCATACTTAAGTGCCATAATTATTACCGGCATCAAAAGTACAATTTTCGATAATTCCCCTTGTTCCTTTATTAGGAACATTATAGAAACAATAATATATACACTGATAATAAAGAAATCACAAATTATTTCGTAGTTAGGAAATTTAATATTAAGAGTTTGAATCAATGGTATCATTGCCAACCCAAGCATAAAAAGAAAAATAATATTTAATTTTAAAAAAACGGTTTCAAATGAAATATGCGTAACTCTAAATAGTAAAATACCTATTAATAAAAAAAATACAACCTGGGATAAAGTAATATACCTATTTATATATGTGCTTCTTTTATTCTCAAACAGCTTCATATTTAACCTTCCTACAACTATACTATACTAAGCTTCCTGAACATATCCATTTGAACATATCCATTTAAAAAATGAGGGCGGCATAACCGCCCCATTTTATTTTTGCAAACTTTTCGGCACTTCAGGTTGATAGCCCCATAAAAGGCAGGCAAAAGCAGAACTTACGCTGGCAAATAACATTAGTGCAGATGCTAAAGCCACAAAAAGCAGTTTTTTCATTTGTTTTACCTCCTTGTATACTAAGAGTAACAACGATTTAGTTGACATAAAACCAGATCGCAGTTACTCTTTTATATTTTCTTTAAAAATTAATTATCATTTTGAGTAATATACATAGACAATGCGAAGGTGTGTGAGATACGCACTAGTTCTTATTTAGAAAAGGAAATAGGGTCAATGACTGTACTAATACTCCCAAAGTTAAAAATATTTCTATTGAACCCAAATCCAAAAATATAACTAAAAACATAATTCCCAGTATAAAGCAAATTGATCCAACCTTTAACCGCTTTCTTAGAACAGGTGAATGAATGGGTTTTGCCGGACAGTCAACCGGGGCATATCTGGCTACAATCAAGAGGCAAAAGCCGAGTACCGCTAATAAGTAAATATTATTAATAGCAATAGTTTTAGAAACATAATAACCTGCCACAGACACAATTCCATAGCCGAGAGAGCTATATAACATACATTTCATGGGGGTTTCCGCATGAGCGCCGCCCGAAAGTCTTCTTAAAAATCCCCCGGAAAGAGAGGTTATTGCCGCTGGTAAAGCTGCCCCAAACAGAGCCCCAAAAAATACTATCAGTAAAAAGCCAAGTATACTTAATAACAAACTATCAATCGCATAAGCAATTATTTGTTTTTTCTCATCGTCTAAGTTTATCTCATTTGAAATGTATTTAGCAATATTTGTACTAAATTTGGAATAACTCATTTTTTACCCCTTTATACAAATTTCATTTTTATAAAGAATGCGAGTAAAAACAAAATAGCTACTTCAGGTATACCGGTAACAATAATTAATAACTCATTTTTCATAACCTCTTCTATTGACCATTGTAGTATTTTTAAGGTCAATATGCGGGAACCGGTTTCTACTATTGCCATGATAATAAATGAGAATAAAACTGAGGTAATTGACCGCGTCAAATCCACTTTTACAAAATAGTTTAATAAAAAAATCAGCAAACCAAGACATACTATAGTATGAACTCCAAAAGTAATGGGAATTAACCTCAGCAAAAATGCAGTAAAGGCCAAAAAAATGCCCATGAGAAAAAATTTTCCCCAGTCAAATTTAACTTTGGCAAACGAAAACGCTAGAGCAACTACAGCTATATTCTCCGGAATTCCATAAAACACCAACCTTAAAAATGACATTTCCATATATCGCGCCCTCCCTAAGATGCTTAATACCATTAATTCACTTTCGACACAACTTTAATTTTTCCTACTTGGTTGTCAGAAAAATAATGCAATTATTAATATTTTTCCAACATAATAAGAATTTTTCCTTGTTTTTCAAGCTGTCTCATATCCTACTGATTGTTCTTATACAGTTTATTGAGTTTTTTCCTAAAGTATAATAAAATTAGGCAAAACAAAAAGTTCCTGACTGGAGGATAGAAATTATTATGGCTGAAATTAAACCGCTAAGAGGATTTCGTTATAACTCTAAAATATTTAACGATTTCTCTTCACTGATTACCCCTCCCTACGATGTGATTGACCAAGGCGCCCAAGAAAGATTTTACCAGGCAAATCCCTACAACTTTATTCGACTGGAATTAGGAAAAAAGTACCCGGAAGACACACATAACAAAAATGTCTATACCAGAGCTGCTGAAACCTTTAAAGACTGGCAGCAGAATGGTATTTTAGTGCAAGATGTTAAACCCTCCTTGTATCTCTACAGGCAAGAGTTTAAAATTGACAATATTACATATGTGCGGACAGGTTATATGTGCGGACTGAAAGCGGAGGACTATTCTTCCGGCCAAGTGCTGCCTCACGAAGAAACCCTTCCTAAACACAAGGCAGACCGCTTAAATTTGATGAGGGCGACACAGGCTAATTTCAGTCCCATATTCGGGCTCTATGCAGATCCGAAAAAGATTATTGACCAGACTTTACTGAATTCTGTAAATATTAGCCAACCGGATATGGAAGTATCTGACTGGGCTGATGAAAAACACCGCCTTTGGGTGATAAATGACGAAAACACAATTAATTCTGTAATCAATAAAATGAAAAATTTAAAAGTATACATTGCTGACGGTCATCACCGGTACGAAACGGCGGCGACTTATGGAAAAGAAATGGCTGCCCAGGGCAAAACCGGTTTTGATTACATACTAATTAACCTGGTTAACCTTTATGACGAAGGTCTGGTCGTGTTACCCACCCACCGTCTGGTAAAAAATCAAACGAACTTTGATTTTCACCGATTTCTCAATCAGATTAAGGCATACTTTGAGGTAATTCCCCTGCCCATTTTGGAATTTAAGAAAGCAACATTGAAGAAGCTGCTTCAGGAAATGAAAATAGTCGGGGCATCCACTCATTGTTTTGGCCTATACGGAGGAGGAAATTGTTTCTTTTTGTTAAAGCTTAAACCTAATAACGCTCAGGGGCATATGATCCCCGGAGAAAAATCATTGGCATGGAAGAATCTTGACGTAACGATTCTTCATAGCCTGGTACTGGAGAATATATTAGGGATCGGGGCGAAGGAAAGGGCATCAGAGGGGTTCCTTTCTTATACCAGAGATGATACCTATGCTGTGGAAGGGGTAGACCAGGGAGATTTCCAACTTTCCTTTTTCATGAATCCCCCACAGGTAAAAGAGGTGACCGCTATAGCAGAAGCAGGAGAAAAAATGCCGCAAAAATCCACATTCTTTTATCCGAAAGTAATTGCCGGTTTAGTAGTAAATAAACTTGGCTAAAACAAACTATTGATTCTAAAACGGGAGAGATTACCCTCTCTCGTTTGTTTTATTTATACTGGCGAAATTTAGACATAATATGACAAATGTTGTCTTGTTCCTCAAAATATAATACAATAACCATAAAGAATTCTATTATATATAATTGAGCAAATTGCATAATTACGCTTTTGAATAACCTGTAACAATATATATTAGTGCCATTGATGATAGGATCAATATATTGTATCATTAAAAAATATTTTTTGAATTGTGCAATTTCCTCAATTATATTAAAAGGAATTATGGTTATGAAAAAACTATTTCGTGATTATCAGGACGAAACTATAAACAATTACATCCTAATTTGTGAAGTTATTTTTTTCCTTTTGGCAAGTACCTTTATTATAAAGTTTTCAAACATTACTTTTGCTAACTATTTTGATAATCCTTTGTTGGTTGTAAGTAACTTTTTAATCATATTTACATTAATCATCCTGTGGGTACTTACATACAATAGAATAGCAAACCTTGCCTTTACCTGGGTTTTTGAATTATTTATTAGTATAATCTATTTAGTATTAGTTTTCAGATTTCTAAAATTTGAATTCCAGTTCCTTTATAAGCTAACTTTAATTATGCCAGTAATTGTAATTTCTTTAAAATACGGCTTAAAAATGGCTTTTGTTGCCACCGCTTTATCATCTGTTACTGTTTTATTCCTAAGCTACCAGCGCAGTTTCTCCACCATCAATGCCGATATTATTTTAATAGGAATTCTCTTCCTTTTAGCCTGGTTGTTAGGTCAAATGACAGAAACCCAATACGAGATCAGGTCAAATCTACAATTGGAAGTAGCTTCTCGCAAACGAGCCGAAAAAGAGATAAAAAAGCAGCTTGGTTTCCTGCAAAACCTCATTGACACCATTCCTAATCCTATTTTTTACACTAACCTAGATTTGTCCTTTACCGGATGCAACAAGGCATTTACAGATTTTTTCGGAATCCCCCAAGAGGAATTATTAAGAAAAACCATTTGGGATGTCTTTCCCCCAGACCCATGCGAAAAAATATGCTGCATCTTAAATAAACCCCAAGACAGTGAACTGCTCAAGTTAGAATTAACCCTTACCAATCACAAAGGTTCTTTGCGGGAGGTGATTCTTAATAATGCTGTAATTTTTGACACTGAAAACAAAGCATTAAGCTTATTGGGAATTTTAATTGATATTACCGAAGAGAGGCAGTTTCAGAAAGAAATGGCCCGGGTAGATAAGCTCAACCTGATATGTGAAATGGCCGCCGGTATCGCCCATGAAATCAGGAACCCCATTACAACCGTAAAAGGTTTTCTCCAGCTTTATCAGATGAAACCTAATAACGATACCATTCAGGAAAATGCGCAGCTAATGATTGAGGAACTGGACAGGGCTAACAGTATCATCACTGAATATCTTTCCTTAGCCAAAAACCAAACATTAAATCTAACTTCCAAAAATCTCAATCATATTATTCTCTCCATAGCTCCTTTGCTGGAAGCTGATGCCTCTATATTGGAAAAAAACTTAAAGTTAGATTTAAAGGACGACATCCCTGACAGCCTCTTTGATGAAGCTCAAATCCGCCAACTACTTCTTAATATCTGTCATAATGGATTGGAAGCAATGGAAGCAGGAGGTACGCTCACCATCCGCACATATTTGCAGGACGCACAGATCGTTTTGGAAATCAATGATCAAGGTAAAGGAATCAGTAAAGATATTCAGGATAAAATCGGCACCCCCTTTGTCACCGATAAAGAGAACGGTACCGGGTTAGGTTTGGCCGTTTGTTACAGCATCGCCTCCCGGCACAATGCTTCCATCACTTTTGACACCGGTCCAAAAGGAACCACTTTTTATATCCGCTTTAGAACATAATTCAAAAGGCTTCTTCAATCACTTCAATATTGATAATTTTCCCTTCCCTATTCAACTGCACTGCCACCACACAAAAACTGATATCTCGATGAAACTGCCGGGTTTCCACCAAATACATTTGGGCTACTCTTCTAATTTTTGTCTGTTTTCGATAATTGACATTTTCCTGGGGTAGACCAAAAGCTAAGGTAGTCCTGGTTTTTACCTCAATGAAAACCAATTGATGATTTTTCTCTCCGATAATGTCTATTTCGCCAAAACGGCAACGGTAATTCCGGGTAATAATATGATAACCCCGGCGCAGCAGCTCTTTTACCGCTTCATCTTCTCCTTTTTTCCCAGTTGCTAATCTGGTAAAAGTCATGATAAAGCACTCCCGGCTAGAATAAAATTTATGTTATAGATGTTATAGATCCCCAAATTTTTTCTAAATTTAGGTACTATATTGATTTATAACCCTGTTTTTTACATTCTATCATTCCAACTAAATTTTGTCATCCTAAATACTGAATATGCGGTCTCATTAGTAAACAGGGATATAATAAAACATTTTGACAAAATGGGAACACTCCTGGCCTCTAAACTATACATGTATATTAAATCGAAGACGAGAGTTAAGTTATTCCTTTGGATACAACCTTGGGTTATTTCTAATAAGGTAAAAAAAGCACTTGCCCTGGAAACAAGTACCGGACAAGTGCTTTTCAACAAGCTTATTAAATTAAAACTACATCGGGAAAAACAGCTGAGCAACTTTTGTGGCTATATCTGTTAATGGTGCCGGATAGAGTCCCAAGAACAATGATGCCACAGCTGAAACAAACATCACTGTTTTTGCTCCCAATGATACAGGAACAGAGGTTTCTTCCACAGGTTTTCCTAAAAACATTACTTTTACCACAATTAAATAGTAATAAACAGATACCATGCTCATACCTATGCCTAGGAAAGCAAGCCATATATATCCCTGGTCAATGATGGCAGTAAAGAGATAAAATTTACCGACAAACCCGGCCAGGGGAGGAATACCCCCCAGAGAAAGCAGGCAGAGGAGCATTACGGAAGCAATTAAAGGAGACCTTTTCCACATGCCGGTATAATCTTTAATTTCGTCACTCCCTGTCATATTGCCAAATTCATTGACACAGGCAAAAGCCCCGGCATTGGCAAAAACATATATCATCACATAATAGAGAATAGCCGAAATGCCCAGGTTCGTAAAAGCGACCAAACCCATTAAAAGATATCCTGCATGAGCGATACTGGAATAAGCCAGCATTCTTTTAATATTCGTCTGAGGTATGGCAACAAAATTCCCTAATACGATGGTCATAGCGCAAAGTACTATTACTAATGTCATCCAGACCTCCCTGGTTTCCGGGAGGGCAATCATAAACATGCGAATCATGGCAGCTAAAGCAGCAGCCTTGGAACCTATTGCCAGAAACGCGGTAACCGGAGTAGGTGCCCCCTGATAAATATCCGGTGACCACATATGGAAAGGCACCATGGATATTTTGAAGCCGAAGCCGGCCAACAAGAATACCAAACCGATTACTGTAAGCGCATCTATATTATCCCCGGTAATTACATTTATTACATCCGAATATAAAGTAGACCCTGCCGCTCCGTAAAGGATACTTAAACCATAGAGAAGGACAGCGGAAGACATGGCACTTAACAACATATATTTCATGCCTGCTTCTGAAGATGCCTTATCACCGTAACGAAAAGCAGTCAGGATAATAAATGGTATTGTCATCATTTCCAGACCTAAATAGAAGGTGATAAAGTCTGCTGCCGAAGACATAATCATCATGCCCAGTAAAGCCAATACCGTCAGAGCAAAAAACTCTCCTTGGTTGTACCCTAATTTATTCACATAGCTGATGGAAAACATGGTAACTAAAACAGCAGCAATAAGAAAAGCAATCTTAAAATAACTGCTGAAAGGATCTACCACATACATAGTGCCAAAAGCAGTACCGGATTCGCCGTGCAGGATGATGGCAATAATCAAGGAAACCACCAAACTGAGCACGGTAAAATAACCAATACCCCTCTTTTGATTTGCCGGAGCTACCAGCCCCAGTATAAAAATAAATAAAGCAAGAGTTGCCACAACAATTTCAAGAGTTAAAAGCGACAGATTCATTAGAATATCCCTCCCATCTTGAAGGTGGCTAGTTTCTCCGCGAGAGGAACAACCCCATTGTCAATCATATTCATCAAAAGATCAGGGAAAACTCCAAATAAAATCAAAGTGCCACTTAGAATGATGAAAGGAACAATTTCCACTCCTCGAGCATCCTTAAGATCATCCCATCTGGGGTTTCTAGGACCAAAGAATACTCGCATCATCACCCGGAGAACGTAAATTGCCGTAATTACTATGGCAAAGACGGAAATAAATGCTCGTACAGGATAAACTTGAATAGCACCCATAAAAATGGCGAATTCAGCGACAAAGTTATACAGCCCGGGGAGTCCTAAAGAAGCCAGGCCTGCAATCAAAAAACTGTACGCAACTCTGGGCATTTGATGGGCTAAACCGCCGAACTCCGCAATCATTCTGGTATGAGCCTTATTATAGATGTTCCCTACAATGGCGAAGAATAAAGCGGTCATAATTCCGTGGGCAAACATTTGAGCCACGGCTCCGTCAATTCCCACCGCATTCATGGCAGAAATACCTAACAACACATAACCCATGTGACTGACGGATGAATATCCGATAACAAATTTCAGGTCCTTTTGCACCATAGCTACAAATGCACCATAGGTAGCATTAACACAACACAAGGTGGCAATGAGAGGTGCCCAGTAATGAGCCCCTTCCGGGAAACAAGCTAAACCTACCCGGATTAAACCGTAACCTCCCAACTTCATTAATACACCGGCATGGAGCATACTCACAGCCGTAGGTGCGGCCACGTGACCATCAGGAGACCAGGTATGCAGCGGCCACATGGGAACCAAAAATCCAAAGCCAATCATCATTAAGAAAAAAGCAAACTTTTGGAAAGCAGGATCAAACTGCACCTGAGCCAAAGAAGCTATATCAAAGGTCCGATAGCCTAACCCTTTAACCGGATCTGCTCCATATAGGAACATGGCAATAGCTCCGATAAGCACAAAGGCACTACCAACCAAAAGATACAGAGTCAGTTTCATCGCAGCATATTCTTTTCTGGTACTGCCCCAAACCCCAATCAAAATATACATGGGAATTACCGCAACCTCGAAGAAAAGATAGAAGAAAAAGAGATCACGGGAAGCAAATACGCCAAATACCCCGGACACCAGAACTAAGAGGAAAATAAAGAATTCTTTAATCCGGTGCTGCATGTCCCAGGAAGCAAATACCCCGGTAAATATAACAATAGATGTCAATAATATTAAAGGTAGACTAATCCCGTCCACACCCAGGGAGAATTTAATCCCAAATTCATTCACCCAGGGAATTTCCAAGACCAGTTGCATCCCGCCCTTGGCCACATCGTACATAAAATAAGCTGCCACGGAAGCGGCTAAAGAAATAAAGGTAAAGAACGCCGCCGTAGATTTAATAATTACGTCTTCTTTTTCGGGAATAAAAAGAATCGTCAGGGCCCCCGCAATCGGTGCCAGGATAATTATTGCCAATAGTGCTGATGCCATTATCTAATCACACCTCCCAACACCGGAGTCGCCATTAACAAGACAATGATTACAATAGCGCCAAAAATCACCAACGCGTAATTTTGCAGGCTGCCGGTTTGCATAAAGCGCATCCAGCCCCCGGTATGCCGCACAGTATCACCCAAACCATCTGCAATACCGTCAACAACTTTCCGGTCACACTGATTGCACAGCCAGGCAACACCTAACATTACCTTGTCAAAAAGCCACTCGTAGATTTCATCAATATATAACTTGTTCCAAAGAAGATTGTAAATAGGTCGGAATCTCTGCTTCATTAAATCGGTGTCAACAATCTTCCTATAGTAGATAAGCCAGGCCAAAACAATGCCTCCCAAGGCAAAGACTGTGGAAATCAAGGCTATACCCAAATTGATTTCCCCATGATGGGGATGACCGAAAAAGACCATTGACCCATAACCCATTTTCACCAATCCCCAACCTGAGAAAACAGCAAAGAAGGCTAAAATAATCAAAGGTACCGTCATCCAGGGAGAAGATTCATGGGCATGATGATCCGTCCGCTTTTCACCAAAGAAAGCGATAAAAATTAAACGGAACATATAGAAAGCAGTCATACCGGCAACTAAGGTGGCCAACCAATAAAGTCCGGTAAACCCGGCTTGATGAGTAGCCAGCAAAATCTCGTCCTTACTCCAAAATCCGGAAAGAGGAAAGATACCTGCTAAAGCCAAAGCACCGATAATGAAGGTCCAAGTGGTAATAGGCATTTTCTTAGAAAGCCCGCCCATTTCAAAAATATCCTGGGTATGCACAGCATGAATCACACTACCTGCACCAAGGAAAAGCATGCATTTAAAAAACGCGTGAGTAGTTAGATGGAACATTCCGGCGGTAATACTTCCCACACCAATAACCATCACCATATAACCTAACTGGCTTAATGTGGAATAAGCCAAAATTCTTTTAATATCCCGCTGTACCAAAGCGAAACTGGCCGCGATGAAAGCGGTAATACCCCCAATATAGGCAATAAACAAAAGTGTTTCTGTGGATTCATTAAAGAGCACAAATCCCCGGGCCAGGAGGTATACCCCTGCTGCCACCATGGTTGCGGCGTGCAAGATGGAAGAAACCGGTGTCGGCCCTTCCATGGCATCGGGCAGCCAAACATGAAGGGGAAACTGAGCGGACTTAGCCATGGGGCCGGCAAAGATGAGAAGGCTGATCAAAGTCAAAATTGCCGCACCTACTCCGCTTGCTCCATCCCCGATAATCCGGGATATTTCTCCGAAATTGAAAGTCCCGAAGTTTATATAAAGAAGAATAATCCCCAGCATAAACCCAAAATCGCCCCAGCGGTTAGTAATAAAAGCCTTATTTGCCGCTTTAGCTGCCGAAGGTTTTTCAAACCAAAAACCAATTAACAGGTAAGAGCACAAACCCACTAATTCCCAACCGAAGAACATTTCAAAGAAATTGTTGGCAATAACCAGGAGCAGCATGGAAAAAGCAAATAGAGACATATAAGCAAAGTATCGAGAAAAACCAGGATCTCCATGCATATATCCTACGGAATAAATAATTACCAACGTGGCAATAGATGTTACTACAAACATCATCACTGCCGAAAGAGGATCAATTAAAATACCCATATCAATATTTAAGCCTGTATATTTATCAATTGCAGAAAGTCTTAACCATTTCACCGCCACCTCAAAAGGTTCTGCCATTGTGATTCCCTTTTGAATGGTCTCTACCAAAACCCCAATAGATATGACCAAAGAAGCAACTATACCTGCCAAAGCCACGGCCACACTAATGCTCTTTGATTTCTTGGTGAGAAAAATGATCAAGGTATAGGCTATGAGAGGAAAAATGGGTATTAACCATGCTAATTCTAACATCTTAATTTGTCACCTGCCTTATACTTTGATTTTTACCACTTCAACCAGTCTAAATTGTCTACCTCAGTAGAGAATCTATCACGGTAAATACTAATCACAATAGCCAAACCTACAGCAACTTCGGCTGCTGCTACCACTATTACAAAGATGGCGAACACATGACCGACAAGTTGACTGGGAGCCAAAAAGCGATTAAATGCAACCAGATTAATGTTCACTGAATTCAACATCAACTCGATGCTCATTAAAACAGCCACAGCATTTTTCTTTGCCACAGCACCAAACAAACCGATGCAAAACAAGGCTGCAGCCAAAATTAAATAATATTCCAATGTAATCATCGGGTACGCCTCGCTCCTTTCGCCAAAATAATTGCCCCTACCATGGCTGCCAAAAGTATAAGCGCAGCAGTTTCAAAAGGAATAACATAAGCATTCATCATTAAATCAGCTATGGGTCCAACTGTGCTTTCCGGAACACTGAAGCTTGATGGGAACCATTCGCTGGTCAAAATCAAGCGGCCTAGAATTATAAATAAAGCTGCAGATACAACAACACCGCTTATAATACGTTTGTTGAACAAGTTACTGGCTGATATATCTCCCCTCCGGGTCAGCATGACCCCAAAAACCATAAGAATGGAGATAGCACCCACATAAATCAATATTTGTACGGCAGCCAGAAAACCAGCCGAGAGGGTGAGATAAATGCCGGCCACACCAACGAAGGTAGCTGCCATAAAAATGGCACTATGCACCAGGTTTTTGGACAAAACCATGGCCAAAGCAAAACCAATTATAATGACCGACAAAACTCCAAAGACAATTGTTGGCATCATGCGTCTTTCCCTCCTTTATCCTCTTTGGCTGCGGTGCCGGGAGGATTGGTCAGTGCTTCCTTATACATATCCATCTTGGTATTTTCCCGGGTATAAGCCGCCAGTTCAAAGTCCTGATCTATTTCAATAGCCTTGGTAGGACAACTTTCCACACAAAGACCGCAGAAAAGACAGTATTGAAGGTTCATTTCATATCCGGTTAATCTTTTTTTATTATTTTCGTCCTTCTCACTGTTTACGGTTATCACCTTGTTAGGGCAGGCATTGGCGCAAATCCCGCAAGCAATGCATTTTTCCCGATTTAAACGAAAACGGGACTTAACAAGAGGAGGAAGCTTGGGTTTTACTTCCGGGTATTGTTCCGTAATCTTAGGTGCAAAAAAATGCTTTATGGTAACCCCTAGTCCTTTCAGCAAACCTTCTCCAAACATTTTTACCACCACCCCATGGTTCGGAGCATCTCATAGGCTTTAATTCCAATGCCCGTAACCAAAATATTTGCTAGCGAAATCGGCAAGAGGACCTTCCAATTAAAGTGCATCATATGGTCAATTCTGATTCTGGGGAAAGTCCAGCGTACCCACATCTGGCCAAAGACCAAAATATACATTTTAATAAAGAACCATAACCACCCCGGCAACCAAGGCCCATGCCAACCTCCCAGGAAAACAGTTGTTCCGATGGCCGCCATGGCCAAAAGATTAGCATACTCAGCCATATAAAACATAGCAAAACGCCCGGCCGTATATTCCGTATGGTAACCGGCTACCAGTTCCTGCTCACCTTCCGGCAGGTCAAAAGGTCCCCGGTTTATTTCTGCATTGCCGGCAATTAAAAAGATAATAAAAGCAATGGGCTGCAGTACAATAAACCAAACGTCCTGCTGGGCTTCCACAATCGTGGACAATTTTAAGGAACCGGTTAGCATGATCACCCCTAGGAATGAAAAAACAAAGGGAATTTCATAACTTACCATTTGGGCTACCGCCCGCATTCCTCCAATCAAGGAATACTTATTCCTCGAACCCCATCCGGCCATAAAGATAATTAAGGTAGTCAAGGAGGAAACAGCCAGAATATAGAACAATCCCATATTTAAATCAATTACATTCATCCCTTTACCGAAGGGAATTACCATATACACCAGCATCGTCGGAACAAAAATCACATAAGCAGCTGTCTTATAAACAAGCTTGTCTGCACCGGCCGGAACGATGTCTTCCTTTGACAAAAGCTTTAATATATCCATCACCAATTGAAATATGCCTTGCGGGCCGACACGATTAGGGCCGAGACGTTCCTGGAAGAAGCCGGCTACCCGGCGTTCCATATAAACCAAGAAGACTACATTAAGCAGGACAAATACCAGGACTGCTACAAATTTTACCAGTACCATCGCCAGGTAAACCAATCCTTCGCTTAAGCCGAATCCGGCAATAAAGTCCCTAATCCAGCCGGCAATATTAATAAAGATATTATCCATTTATCTTCTCCCCTATATTACCGTTTTTTCTTACCGATCAACTTCACCTAATACGATATCAATAGACGCCAGCGAAGCAATGGCATCTTGGAGCATCGTACCCTTTGCCATGTAAGGATAAATTCCCAAATTAACAAAGGACGGCGCATGTACGTGAATTCGGTATGGCTTAGTTCCCCCGTCACTAACCAGATAGAACCCAAGAATTCCTTTTGCTCCTTCAATATGACCGTAAGTCTCTCCGGCGGGAATTCTTAACACTTTAGGCACTTTAGCCATAATACTTCCTTCCGGTAGGTTATCAACAGCCTGGCGAATAATTCTCAGACTTTGCCGCATTTCCAGCATACGCATATTGTATCTGTCAAAGTTATCCCCATTAGTCCCTACCGGTACCTCAAAATCAAAACGGTCATAAATGCTATACGGGCGCACCTTGCGCAAATCAAAGTTAACTCCGGAAGCCCGCAAGTTGGGACCGGTAAGGCCATAATCCAGTGCTGTTTCACCGTCTATGGGCGCAATACCTTTGGTTCTCTTTATAAAGATCTCATTTCCGGTAATGACATTGTCAAAATCATCCAGTCTCTTGGGAAACTCTTTCAAAAACTCTTCTAGCTTAGGAAGAAAACCCTCAGGTATATCATTGGGCACACCCCCCACCCGCATGAAACTGGTGGTAAGCCGGGAACCGCAAATCATTTCGAATAAATCCAAGATTTTTTCCCGGTCATAAAAGGCATACATCCAAGCAGTATAACCATTCATATCCAGCGCCATACTGGCAACCATCACCAGGTGACTGGCAATACGCTGTAATTCCCCGACGATTATGCGAATATACTCTGCCCTTTCGGGAATTTCCAACCCCAAAGCCTTTTCCACCGTCATCACATAACCCCAGTTGTTGAGCATCCCCGCCAGGTAGTCCATGCGGTCGGTGTAAGGAATGAATTGGGTATAAGTTCTGCTTTCTGCCAGCTTCTCAATGCCCCGGTGCAGGTAGCCGATGACATTTTCCAGATCAACCACATACTCCCCGTCCAAGGTTAAAATCGCCCGGTAAACTCCGTGGGTACTGGGGTGTTGAGGGCCCATATTTAAAATAAATTCTTGTGTGCGAAAATTACCTTCCTGTTTGGCAATTGCCATCTCTCCACCTCTTTTCTACTGCCGAGGGGCAGCTTCCACTATAAAGTCTTTTCTCAAGGGGTGACCTTCAAAATCATCCGGACAAAGAATCCGCTTCAAATCCGGATGACCGTCAAAAATCACTCCCAGTAAATCATAGGTTTCTCTTTCCATGACATTGGCAGCATTCCAAAGAGAAACCGCAGAATCAATATGAGGATTCTCTTTATCCAGTACCGTTTTTACCCTTAATACTTTGGCATCTTTTA
>DUPU01000180.1 GCA_012838175.1 Clostridia bacterium | reverse complement strand
GTCGCCGGAAGGAGTGATTTAATAGCTCATCTGGAAAACAAAAAAGAATTGCCTTTAAAGCAAATAGAAGGTTTGGTATCTGTAAGCCGAAAAACCCTTGAACGTCAAAGAAAATATATTATTGCTATGGCGATCATCATCTGCGGTGAATTTAAATTTTTAAAAGAGTATTTGCATAAAGCTTTGTAAGGACGAGGGGTGATTCCCGTGAAGGAAAAAGCGTTGGTCATGGAGGTTAATAAGGATAATGTAATTTTGCTGACCAGAGATGGGCGGTTTATATCCCGTCGTCTTTCCGGATTATGTCCTCAAGTAGGTGAGGAAATTGAAGTGGGAGAAGAAAAAAAGAGTAAGGTTTTATGGTTACCCCTTAGTTTTATCGCGGCAGCGGCTGTGTTTTTTGTATTATATTTTTCAGGGAACTGGTGGAATAATTATGTTATTCCCTCTTTTAGCGGCGGCGTCGTAGCCTACGTTACCGTAGATATTAATCCCAGTGTGGAGTTAGGCTTGAATAAAGATAATATTGTGGTGACCGTCCGTGGTTTGAATGAGGATGGGAAGGTTCTGCTGGAAAAAATCGATTTGAAAGGCCGGACCGGGGAGGAGGCCATTGATGCTTTTGTCGCCGCGGCGGCCAAAGAAGGTTACTTGAACCCGGAAAAGGAAAATCAGATTCTTATTAATATGTCAACAAAAGATGCGGTTAAAACCGAAGAACAGAAAGTGACACAAACCATTATAGAAAAAACGGAAAAAACCTTGGAAAAGCAAAACTTGCATGCAAAAGTGGAAGTCATAAATACTGATTTGGAAATCCGGGAAAAGGCAAAGGAAGTAAACCTTTCCGCCGGGAAATATGCCCTTCTTGTTGAGGCTAAAGATGCCGGTTTTGACGTAGATGTGAAAAGCATTAAGAGATTAGGTATAGTTAAAGCCATAAAAGCCGCCGGGGGAGATCCGGAGGAAATTATTAAAACTGCAAAAGAAGAAAAAGATTTTTCCGAAAAGATAAAAAAATGGCAGGTACAATTAAATCAGGAATTAAAAGAATTAAAAGAGTGGGAAAAGATAAAAAATGAAGGATCAAACAAGAAAAAACCAGGCAGTAACGGTCAAGGAAAATTAAAGGAAGAAAAAGAAAAAGAAAAAAATAAAGCAAAAGCCAAGGAAAAAGAATTCAAAGAAAAAGATGAAGACAAAAACAAGGTTAAAGAAAAAGAGGGTAGAAAGAATTTTGACAAATCAGAAGATGATATAGGGGAAAAAAGAGATATAAATAAGGAACAAAAAGTAAGGAAGGAAAACAAAAACAAAGACTCCGGAGCGGGTAAGGACAAGGAAAGAGATAAAAATAGGAAAGAAGAAACAAATAAAATCATTGACCGCAAGGAACGGAAGAATGATGACAATGACAAAAAGCCCAATGACAGAGATGATAAAAAAGAAGCCTATAACGAGAAAAACGAGAAAAGGGATAAGGATAGAGATTGGAGCAAAAGGGAAGATCTTTTCAAACAAATAAGAAAAATGGTAACGCGATCGAAAGATTAAAGCGTAGTTGAAAAACTGCGTCAGACTGTTGACAAAGTATTGTCGGCAGTCTTTTTTTGCTTCCAAATTGAAACCTTAGTTTTTAAATTTTTAAATATTTATAATTAGGGGAATCTCTCAGAACTTTCCCACCATGCTTTTAATAAAGGAAAATGCGAATTTTTGTCGAAAAGAAGAAAAGAAATAGTTACCAATTAAGATGCAGGTGGGTTCAATGAGAAAAAATATAATTAAATTAATGCTAATTTTTTTATTTGTAGCTGTCTTTTTCGGGGAAATACCGGTACTTCAAGCAAAAAACGAAGACAATATCAGAGTATGTTTGTCCCAGGGTACTTACTCTGCCGTTTTCAAGATTGTTCACGGGAAATATACTTTTCAGGATACAGGGACTCGTCTTCCTATTGCCGTACTAACTCCCGGAGATACCGTCAGTGTCAATCAAGCCGGCAAAATATTAACCATAAGTATTAACGGGATAGAAATGCCGGGTTCTTATAGCGGGGTACTTTCGGCTGTACCGGAAGATGAAAGAAAACTAAATGTTTTTAGCTATAACAATACCTTATATCGAGATGGTATTACTCTAAACATTGACTCCGGTAGTATTTTAGTTGTTAATGATATTGATATTGAACATTACCTTTATGGAGTTGTAGGGCAGGAAATTGGTTATACTGCTCCTGAAGAGGCGTTAAAAGCTCAAGCGGTTGTTTCACGTACATTTGCTTTATACCATAAGGGACGGAATTTAAAATACGATATAGGAAAAGATACATCTGCTCAGTTATACGGAGGGTACAGCGCCGAGCAGAATATAAATGGGCAAAAAGTGATTGACGCGGTGGATGATACCAGGGGTAAGGTGATTTTCTATCATAATAATGAAACAGGAAAATCAGAGATAATACAGGCCGTTTTTCATTCCAACGCCGGAGGTTATACAGAGAACAGTGAAAACGTCTGGAACGAGGCTTTGCCTTATTTAAGAGCGGTTCCTTCAAAAGAAGATAAGATTGCTGAAACGTACTTTTATGAAACGGGAGAAGCTTGGTCGGCTTCTTGTTACCGGTGGGAGAAATCTTTTACCTTGGCACAAATTCATGAAGCAATTCAGAATTATAATCTTAAGGCAAGTACGCCCATTAGGATTGGCGAGTTTAAAAGTATTAATTTATACCGGGTAAATCGGGACGGGGTTACACCTACCCTGTCCGGTCGGGTAACGAGAATGGAATTGGTGGGCAGTGCAGGAACTGCCAATATTTATCGGGATAATATCCGCAGCGTTTTTGGGTTAAAAAGCACCAAATTTGACATTGTCACCAAAGGAGGCTCCCAATGGGCTGTCCGAGGGGGGGACGGGAAAGTTTCTTCAGTAGAAAATTTGGATTCTTTATCAGTCATCGACGGAGAGCTGAATTTAGTCCGCCTGAATAATTCCGAGGAAATGTGTCAAGTAATAGGAGAGTCAGGGAAAAGCAAACTGACAGGAGATATTTCCGGTATTACATTTATCGGGCAGGGTTACGGTCATGGAGTAGGGATGAGTCAATGGGGAGCAAGAGGTATGGCTCAAAAAGGATATGACTATAAAGAAATAATTGATCACTATTACAATCAGGGCCGGGATGACGGTACCGTAAGTGTTGAAAGGTATTAAAGTTTTTATGCCTTGATCTTAATGACCAGAACAGCTAAAAGGAGTTACTTTGCATGAAGCTTTCAGATTTCGACTATTATTTACCGGAGGAATTAATTGCCCAATACCCGGTGGAACCAAGAGATTCTTCCCGTCTTTTGGTACTGCACCGGAAGACCGGTTTGATCGAGCATAGAATTTTTAAAGATATTATTGAATATTTAGCTCCCGGTGACGGAATGGCGATAAATGATACCAAAGTATTGCCGGCTAGGCTCTTTGGGAAGAAAACCACCGGAGCGGTAATCGAGGTTGTGTTATTGAAACAACTGGATGCTGCCACCTGGGATGTTTTAGTGCGTCCGGGGAAAAAAGTGAGACCCGGTACCCGGATAATCTTCTCTCCCGATAAACTGGAAGGGGAGGTAGTGGATAACAGCAGCTCCGGGGGGCGGATCATCAGGTTTATTTATCAGGGCAATTTTTTTGAAATTTTGGATGAATTGGGGCAAATGCCCTTACCTCCCTATATTCGGGAAAAGCTTGCAGACAAGGAACGTTATCAGACGGTTTATGCCAGGGAATTAGGCTCTGCCGCCGCACCCACGGCCGGGTTGCATTTTACCCAAAGACTTCTTAGGGAGATCGCCGAAAAAGACGTTGACATAATCAAAGTGCTGCTGCACGTAGGTTTAGGCACATTTCGTCCGGTAAAAACGGAAAGAATAGAAGACCATAAAATGCATGCGGAATATTATGAAGTCAGTCCTGACGCCGCCCGGTCAATTAATGCTGCCAAGGAAAAAGGCGGAAGAATAATTAGTGTGGGAACCACTTCCACCCGTACCCTGGAAACAGCCGCATTATCTTATGGAAAAATTGAATCGGGAAAGGGCTTGACCGAAAGCTTTATTTATCCAGGGTATCAGTTTAAGATTGTTGATGCCTTGATAACAAATTTTCATTTACCCAAAAGTACCCTGCTGATGCTGGTTGCCGCTTTCGGGGGATATGAAAATGTGATGAAGGC
>DUPU01000179.1 GCA_012838175.1 Clostridia bacterium | reverse complement strand
AAGATGTCCGGATACTGCCGGAAATGCTGTCCGGATAATTCCGGTACACCTGTCCGGATGCCTCCGGATTCGCCGTCCGGATGTGCCGGAATATGCACCTAACATCCAAGAAGTATTTAATGTTAAAAGGGTTTTTATTTGGTTTAGTTATTTGGTTTTACCTTTTGTCTATAAGCACTCTTTTCCAAATACCAATAAAGACCATAAAGCCCGCGCAATCTGCGTTAGTCACCTTTGCTACCTCTGGGTATTGGGGATTAGTAACTGCATATTTATTAAAATTTCTGCTCGCAAGGTTGGCATTTAATAAAAAGGAGCCTAAGAAAATAAAAATACATAAATATCATATTTTGCCGGTTCCGGCTCAAAAAAAAGAACCTCAAAAAAGAGTAGATTTTAAGAAACCGAAAAAACTTCCGAAGGTATAGACTTTAGAAAGTATATTTGTAAGAATTTTTTTACGGAAACTGAGAAAAATTCCCCAACAAGGGGTCTTTTTTTTTCAAATCCGGCAGGAGTGTGCATTATTATTCCATTCTAAAGGAAAACTGGTATTTTTGTCGAATATTCAAATAAATGGACTTTTCTCCTGAGAATGGTTTGTGGTTACATAAGATTGGTCGCCATTATGGCAAAAGGAGAAGGAAAATGGGAATACGAAGAATTATTGCATTAATTATTTTCCCGGCAATTGTCATGTCGCTTATAGCAACACCCTGTTTTGCTGACGGAAGCAGCATCAGTTGGACAAAGGATGAACTTGCTTTTATAAACGAACATCCTGTGATTCGACTTGGTGTGGACCCGGGATTTGTGCCTTTTGAATTTATCGATGAAGATGGAGAATACAAAGGTATTGCTGCAGACTATCTTTCCCTGATTAGTGAAAAGACCGGGCTGCAATTTGAAGTTGTTAAAGACTTGACCTGGCCCGAAACCTATGAGACAGCACTGGCGGGGAATATTGACGCATTGCCTGCCATTGGCAAAACAGAAGAAAGAGAAAAACTTTTCCTCTTTTCCCAGCCTTATTACTACTATAAAAGAGTTATTGTAACCCGTGATATAGATACCGAGATTTCAGGCATAGACGACTTAGAAGGATTTACTGTAGCTGTGCAGCGCAATAGTTCGCATCACAGCTATTTATTGTCTTATCCCCATATAAATCTCAGTCTTTATGATTCTGTGGAAGCTGCATTAACGGCTGTAGCTACGGGAACAGAAAAAGCTTTTATCGGAAATCTGGCCACCACAAATTACCTCATTCGTTCAACCGGATTGACGAATCTCAGATTTGTTTCTTTTGAAGCTGAAAAACAGCACGCCTTATATTTTGCTGTGCGCAAAGACTTGCCTGAACTGGTAAGCATCTTTAATAAAGCCTTGGATGCCATAACCGAAAGTGAAAAACTTGCCATCAACAACAAGTGGATTGAATTAGATACCCAAATTGATTACGGGCCTATTCTTCGTATTCTGTCTATTGTAGGTGCTTTCATCGCTGTTGTGTTTTCGGTATCTTTTTTCTGGATAGCCCGACTCAAAAAAGAAATCCGGCGCAGAAAACAAATCCAACTTGATTTGGAAAAGGCAAAACGCGAAGCTGATAAAGCAAATGAAATCAAATCAAGTTTCATGGCAAGGATGTCCCATGAGATAAGGACTCCGCTGAATACTATTACAGGCATGGCATACTTGCTGAAAAAGACAGAGATAACCTTAACCCAAAGTATGTATATCGACCGAATCACCCAAGCGGCTTATAATATGCTGAGTATCATCAACGACATCCTGGATTTTTCTAAAATCGAAGCAGGAAAAGTTGAGTTAGAGGTTACGTCTTTCAGCATGGATCAGATAATACAGGATGTGGTCAATATTGTTTCATACAAAATAGAAGAACAGGGAATCGGTTTTCGATTGTCAAAAGATCCCCTTGTTCCCAATTGGTTTTTCGGTGATTCTAAGCGGATTCAACAGGTGTTGCTTAATGTTTTAAATAATGCCGTCAAGTTTACCACTGCCGGTGAAGTGTCATTGGATGTGCGGTTAATGGCAAAGGAAAATGACAAATACCATATTTCATTTATTATTAAGGATACCGGAATAGGTATGTCAGAAGAACAAGTAAATAAGCTTTTCACACCTTTTGAGCAGGGTGACAGCAGTATCAATCGTCGTTTCGGGGGTTCCGGCTTAGGGCTGTCCATAGTCAAGAACCTGGTAGATATGATGGGGGGGAGAAATCAAGGTATTCAGCACACCAGGAGAAGGTT
>DUPU01000178.1 GCA_012838175.1 Clostridia bacterium | reverse complement strand
GATCCTAACCCATAGATGGCGGAAACACTGGCCACAATAATTACGTCTTGGCGTTCAAAAAGAGCTGCGGTAGCAGAGTGGCGCAGCTTTTCAATTTCATCATTAATAGATGCATCCTTTTCAATGTAAGTATCCGTGTGGGCAATATAGGCCTCAGGCTGATAATAATCATAATAGCTGACAAAATACTCCACTGCATTATCGGGGAAGAATTCTTTGAATTCACCGCACAACTGGGCAGCCAGAGTCTTGTTATGAGCAATTACCAGGGTAGGCTTATTCACCCGTGCTATGACATTGGCCATGGTAAAGGTTTTCCCCGAGCCGGTAACCCCCAAAAGAACCTGATGCTTCCTCCCGGTTAAAATGCCTTCCACCAAGGCGTCTACTGCTTTAGGCTGATCTCCGGTGAGACGATATTCGGATTTTAGGTTAAATTTACCCAATTTACTTACCCCGTTTCGTCTTTGTCTGATTTCTCATATATTATATCATAATACTACAAATCCATTAATTAATGAAGGTTATTCTAATTATTGCCATTATAATGAAGAATACACCGAATACACCGCCAAAAAAAGGGCAGGCAGTACCTACCCTCCTTATTTCTCCGATTGATTCAATATTTTATGCAAGACCTGTTTGCGCTTATTCTCAACAGCATCAAAATTCATAGCTTTAATATAATATCCTTCCAATTTGTCATGGAGTCTTTTAGCCTGGGCAATATTTCCTACTGCTTCATCCATCAATTCATGAAATTCCCGTTGCACCTCCCCCAGTCTTTTGGACTCCTTCTGCACCAAATCAGCATTAAAATAATCCAGCATGTTGATTACTTTATCTCCGGGTCGTTCCGGGTCCTCCACATGGGGAATACTGCCGTCCAATACAGCCACCCTGAGCTGGGGTATCACCACCATATCCACACTGTCCGGATCCAGGGCACAATGATAAATATCTGCTTGATATCCCCTGTCCACAGCCCCCTCGGCAATTTTTCTAATCATGGTGGACTTGCCCGTTCCCGGCAAGCCTTTTAAGATATAACGGGTTTTGCAGTCCTCGGTAATGTTATTAATAAAGTTAACCAAGCCTCCCGGAGTGATCGCTCCGGCAAACATATGCCGCACTAAAGGTGCATTGCCGTTAAATATTTCCCTCATTAATTGCTCCGTTTTTTCATTTACCTTGGCAAAGTCCATGGCCTTCCCATTAATCTCTTTCCACTCGTCATGCTTTTTTTTGGCATGGCGGAGATAATTCCATGCAGTTGTAAAACAACCGCTGATTCCATCCACCAGCTTTTTAATTTCATTTTTATGGGATTTAAGATAATGTTCGTCCCAGTGGTCCCCCAGATTTATGATTTGTTCTATCACCCCCGGATAACGGGGATCAATAACATGGGGAGCAGTTCCGTCCACCACGGCTGTTTTTAACTCAGGAATAATCACCCCATCCAAAGAATCGTTATCTGAAGAACATTGCCAAAAATCTACGTTAAAACCTCGATCCGCCATTTCCAAACCAATTTTGCGCATCAATGTAGATTTGCCCGTACCGGGACCCCCTTTAAGGATAAATATCCGCTCCATATCTTTTAATCCTAAAGCATAAAAAGAATGAAAACCACGGCAGGTATTCCCCCCGGGATAGGCGTACCTAATTTTTCCTTTTTTCATGAAAATATCTCCCTCTCTTCTTTGAGAAATATTATGAGATCACATGTCTATACTATGGTATGAACCGGAAAGCGCCCAAGTGCTTGAACATATGAAACTGATGGTATATTATTGAAAAGTAATATTAATCCTGTCATGATGCTTATAAAAAAACACTAACCAAGGAGGAGATAAAATGCCCGCGCAAGTTCTTTTTTCGTCGGTAAAATTCGATAAATATGATGCAGATGCCACCCTTCCTGCCAAATTCAAACGCCTCATTGACCGGATGGAAATGGAAGATATTGTCAAAGATAAGTGGACGGCAGTTAAAATGCATCTGGGAAGAAAGATCGGCTATTCCACCATTCCCCCACTTTTTGTAAAAATCCTTGTTGACAGGCTGCGTGATTACGGAGCCAAAGTGTTTGTCACAGACCAAATTGTATCAGGAACTGAAAACAGGGGGTATACCGAAGATTATCTGGGCGTACCTGTAACTCCCGCCTGCGGGATTATGGGAAAATATTTTTATGAGAAAAAAGTAAATTTTAAAACTTTACAGTTTGTGGACGTGGCCGGGCACATCGCAGATGCGGAAGTAATGATTGATCTTTCCCATGTGAAGGGCCACGGGTCTTGCGGCTACGGAGGAGCGTGCAAAAACCTGGCCATGGGTTGTGTTACCGACCGGACCCGGCAGCAAATCCATCACTTGGAGGGAGGTCTGACCTGGAACGAAAATAATTGCACCCACTGTGAAGCCTGTTTAAGAAATTGCAACTATCATGCCAACAAATTTAATGAAGACAACAAATACCAGGTTAATTTTCATCATTGTACCTATTGTCAGCATTGTGTCAAGGTCTGCCCTACCGGAGCACTGGTGATGAATGATCAGCAATATAAAGATTTTCAAACCGGCATGGCCATTTCCACCCATGAAGTGTTAAAAACCTTTGCCCCGGGCCATGTCTTTTACATAAATTTCTTAATTAATATCACGGCCTTATGTGACTGCTGGGGATTTACCACGCCCTCCCTGGTACCGGATATTGGAATTCTAGGCTCAAAGGACATTGTCGCCATTGAAAGGGCAAGTTTGGATGCCATCAGAACCGAAGATTTGATTCTTTCAGGTATTCCCCAAGGGTTGGCCCTGGGAAAAAAGGGCCATCTTTTTGAGCGGCTTCATGGGAAAAACCCTTTTGTCCAATTGGAGGAACTGGAAAAAAGGGGATTAGGCACCCAAGAGTATATCATGGAAGAGGTTAGCTAAATATAGGAAATTTAAAAAACATCCCCTGTACTGAGGGGATGTTAACAATTTCCGGTACTCACTCTGAAAGGGAGATTTCATCATCTCTGGTTCTGCTCCTGACAAATACACCGGCAATGACAATTCCGATTAAACAGACAAATAAAGTAAAGGCATAGGTCATCCGGACACCGCCATATTGCCCCAGCACACCGGATAAGGCTGTTTGTATCACCATGCCAATGGAGCCGAAAAATTCAATCGCCCCCATATCAAAGCCGCTGAATCCCGGAGATGCTGTGTCTGCAACAATGGCAATTAAAAGAGGAAATATGATTCCGGTTCCTAAGCCCCCAAGTATCGCCGCAAAGGTGATTGACAAAAATCCTTGACCGAAGACAAACATAAAGGCAGCAATGTTTAAAAATATCACTCCCATGATCAGCAAGGATTTTCTCCCGATCTTTTCACTAACCATGCCTGAACCGGAAAAAGAAATTACTCGGCAGCCCCAAAACAAGGCAAAAATTAACCCGATGCCCAGGTAAGACACCTGAAAATATCCTGCGACCATGGACAATAAACCGGAAATGGAATAAAGAAAACCGGCATACGTAAAGAAGATATAACATAGAGGCCAGATAATTTTAAATTCCCTCCACAAGGCCCGGTACCCGGCAGAAGCAACCCCATGAGCCTCACCCTGTGTATGGGGCACTTCCGTAATGCCCCGAAAGCCAATGATATAAGCACATACACAAAGAACAGGGTAAAGAGGAAAGACAGAAGACAGGGAAACATATTCCATGAGAAAGCCTCCCGTGATACAGCCCAGCATGGCACCGATCCCGTAAGCTGAAGTAAATCGGCCTGATTCTTTACCCCGGTTTTCAGGTTCCGTGTTATCAGCCAAAACGGCCTCCAGGACTACCCATAATATTCCCCGGCTCATGCCTTCCAAAGTACGAAAAATTAACAAGGCATGGGGGGAACCGGCAAAGCAGTAACCAAAAGAGGCCAAAAAGCAAACCAAAACACTGAACAAAAGAATTTTTTTTCTGCCAAAAATATCAGAAAACCTGCCTGATAAAATAGTCATGATTCCGTAGGCTACAGAATATCCCGTCATAAAAAACCCAATTAAACTATAGGAGGCACCAAAATTACTACCTAATAAAGGTATGGCCGGAGCGGTCATCCCTTCACCCACCGATACCAAAAAAATCAGTGCTCCGATAGATCTCAAGGACCTTCTCTTGCTTTCCCGGGAAACAATTTCTGTTTTCCTGTTTTTCTGTGTCAAAAACCTTCCCTCCTCTTTTCGGCTGCTGCCGGAAGGTCATTTAAACTTTTTACCGAATTTTTTTAAAATGAGGCGTTTCAGAATGCCGCCGGCACTAAACTCCACCATGGGTTGGTCATAGGCTCCAGGAGCCAGGATAATTCCAAAGTCCTGACTGAGATTTTTGCGCACCGTATTTCTGTGAAAGGTTTCAGCCGGATATTTGCGCCACTCCACTTCCACCACCCCCCAGGATTCCTCTAGGGCATGGTGAAAAGCTGCCTTAGAATTCACTTCCCAACCGTTAACATTTATAATTACATCTCCCGAGGCCAAACCTAATTGGGCAGCAGGTGAATCCCGAAAAACATCCAGAACCCGGACACCGCGCTCCGGTTGAACATATAAAGGCTTACCCTTCAGTTCTCCCCTTTGCCCCCACCAAATCACTAATTCATGTCCCAGGGGACTGAACAGGGCAGCAATTAACGCTGCCGGGCTAAAATAGGAAGAAAGCACCGCAAGGGTCATTAATGTAAAGCTAAAAATAAAAAGATTGAGAGAAGATTTTCTGCTTTTTTCCTGAGGCCGGGTGGTAGCGGCCAAATCACCGTAACCCAGGGCGGCAATAACAGGAAAAAGCACATATGTTAATTGATCCGGGTCCATATGATGACCCGGCTTAATCAAAGGCCACCAATCCGGCATATTTATAAAGGATCCGGTAAGCTGTTCCAAAGGAATATTCATTACCGCTAAAGCAACAATAGGTATGGGCCAGATTTTTTGGAGGTTAAAAGCCCCTATAACCTGTCCCGCTTTATTCCTGATATAAACAGGCACGGCACCGATATGGCCGGAAATATAAATCAACAACGCCTCAATCATATGTAATAGAGCAACTAATGCCATCAGCTGGGGTACATTGATTCGGGGAAAACCAAAAATTAAGGAACTTACTGAAATTATTCCGCCGGCATATGAGAAACACAAAAACCGGGGATGAAAGAGCATCAGGAGAACAGCTAAAAGCCACAGCCAGCCTATGCCGATATCCGCCAAATTAATCCCCACGAAAACCATAAGAAAACTCCCCACCAATCCCCCAATCAGACCACTGGCTACTGCCATGGTGATATGCTGCCAGGTTGGTTCTCCGGAACTGCCGAACCAGGCTTCTTTTGATTTTTGCATCCGATCATATTGCATGGCCAGAAAAAAAACAATTAACCAAAAAAAGACAGCATCCTGAGAAGTAAAAATAATCCTAATAAAGGACTGTATTATCATCTCCGTCAATTGAAAAAAATCATTGAAGGAAAACATGTCAAGCACCTCCCCTTTAAGCGAGTGGTCAAGTGCAAAAAAAGCACGGGGAAACCCCGTGTCTGCTGCCGCTGAAGGGTACTTTAATAATAATTGTACTTTATTGCCAATTAAAATACAATATGCCAGGTATTAGTTATTTCCATTAATTTTTGTCTTTAGCACTTCAACCGCTTTTTGCAATTGTATATCTTTTTCCGGGTCCATGGAATAGATTACGGCCGGGTCAGTACCTTCCGGCAACGGCACCTCAATGTCCGGCTCAATCCCCTTTTTATGAATATCCGTCTTATTGGGAGT
>DUPU01000177.1 GCA_012838175.1 Clostridia bacterium | reverse complement strand
ATTCTTCCAAGACAAAAGTTAACTCATTATCCCCACCCGGTTCACCCCTGCCTAATTTAACTTATGCATAATCATAGTATTTAAAGGGCCCGTACATTGTTCCAGGCAAGGGTTATTTAATAATTTAGATAGAAAGGACGAGATTAATGAAAGAAAACAATAATTATCATGACACCATTAGCCAATTAATTGCATTTTTAAAGCCTATGTCAGAGTCGTACCGGCTGCTGGTAGGTGCTGCAGATGAATTCAACAAAATTACCCTGGCACACAAAAAAGATTTGGAGGATGCCATTAATCGGGCAGATGATTTAGGTGATATTATAGATAAGTTAATAAAAACACTTGACAGATTACTGGAAAAGGAATTGCACCGAATAAAAAAAGAAGGACTGGAAGAAAAACCTGATGAAAGCAAAATACCCAAGGGAATAACCCTATAAATATTCATCCAGTCCGTATTTTTTAACCTTATCCACTAAATTTTTTACTTCCTGGTCCCGATCTTTTTTACATACCAGCATCACATCTTCATATTGAATAATGATTAAATCCTCTACGCCGATGGTAGCAATTAATTAGGCTTCGCTGTCAATAATACAGTTCCGGGAATCTATAGAAATGTGTTTTCCCCCGTTCAAGGTGTTATTTCTCTCGTCTTTAGGGAGATATTTTTCTAAAGCTGACCAACTGCCCACGTCATCCCAGATAAAATCTCCCGGTACGGTACAAATATTTTTTGTCTTTTCCATCACTCCGTAGTCAATAGAAACCTTGGGGAAATTAGGATATTCTTTTTCCAAAACCTCCTTTTCCTGTTCTGTATTGACCAAGGGCTCAATTTTTTTCAATTTCTCCCACAGTTCCGGCAAATGTTTTTCTATTTCCCTTAATATCGTAGAAATCTTCCAAATAAAAATCCCGCTATTCCAGAGATAATTTCCCTGCTTGAGGAAATGTACCGCTGTCCCCTGGTCAGGTTTTTCCGTAAACTTTTTTACTTGATAAATGGGATATCCCTTTTCCCAACACAAAGTCTCACCACAACAAATATAGCCATAGCCGGTTTGCGGTGAATCAGGCTTAATGCCCAAGGTCATTAAACAATTATGTTTTTCCGCAAAAGCTATGGCGCTTTCCAATGTTTTTATAAAAGCCGTTTCATGTCCTATATAATGGTCAGAGGGAAAAATCATCATAATACCCTCTGGGTCCAATTTGGACAGTTTAAGGGCAGCCAGACCTACACAGGAAGCCGTATCCCGGTTAGCCGGCTCAAAAATAATATTATGGGGAGAGATTTCAGGGATGCTTTCATGAACTTGATCCTGGTACTGCTTATGAGTAAGAACAAAACAATGTTTCGGCTCGACCAGCATAGTTGCCCTTCTTACGGTATCCCCCAATAAACTGGCTTTTCCCAATAATTTAAGAAATTGCTTCGGATTTTTCAATCGGCTTTTAGGCCAAAACCTGGTGCCGGCTCCCCCGGCCATAATTACGGCAAAAACCAGAGATCGTTTCTTTACCCCATTATCTTCCACCTATGCCACCTCCAAGTTGCTGTTTTTTATTATCTCTATTCCGGCACCGGGCACAAGGTGAAAGACTTATAAAAAAACACTATTCAGTTTTGTTTTCTCAGTAATAACCCATCTAAAATACCGGCATCACTTACTAAAATCCGAGTCACTCCCAATTCTCTTAAAATGCAGATTAAAATGTCCAAACCCGGCACAATAATATCCGCTCTTTTCGGAGTAAGACCTGCTACATTTTTTCTTTCTTCCATGGTCATTCCCGCCAACCTGCTCTTAAGCCCTATTAATTCATCCAAATTAAGGGGCTTTCCTTGCACCTTTTCCCGGGAATAATTTGTAATTCCGTAAAGAACAGCTGCGGCTGTTGTGGCTGTACCCCCTACCGCCACCGGAAGTATTTTTTCTTTCAAGCTGCTCACCTCCCGAAGTACAGGCAACAATCGTATTCTAAGTTCTTCCTCCGGCCAGGCGGCCTCCCATAAACGCACTGCCCCTACGTTAACACTAACACCTTTTATCCGGCCATTCCTTTGAAAAATTACTTCCGTACTGCCTCCGCCAATATCAATAATAACAGGTGCCCCGTTGATTTCCGGCAATGTAGAAATCGCACCGATGAACGACAAAACTGCTTCCTCATTTCCGGTAATTACCTCTACTCGCCATCCTGTGTTATTAAAGACGGCATCGATAAATTCTTTTTTGTTGGCGGCATCCCGAACCGCACTGGTAGCTACTACGAAAACATCCTGCACCTGATAATCCTGGGCCGCTGTTTTATAATCCTTCAACACTTTAAGGGCACGGGCCATCGCCTCATACGTCAGTTTCCCTTCAGTAATTCCAGCCCCTAAGCGGGGCTCGGCAATGAATTGAGCATGTACTTCAACCTTGCCTTTTACAACTTTTCCTATCAACATCCGAATGGTATTGGTACCAATATCTATTGCTGCTTTCATCAAAATACCCCATTTCATCAAAAAAGGCATCCCTAAAGGATGCCCATCATTCTTACCTTCCGCTTTTTTTGCCTTCTTGATGGCGTTTTAAGGCGGTTAATTTTTCATTACTGTCTTTTAAGAATTTGGCTAACTTATCCTCAAAAGGAATATCATTCTTCACATTCCGCGATGGCACAACAGGTTTTGGTCTTGCCTGCTTAATGGATAGACCAATCTTACCTTTTTCGTCAATATT
>DUPU01000176.1 GCA_012838175.1 Clostridia bacterium | reverse complement strand
TTGTAACCGGGATGACTTTGTTTTTGCCGGAATATCTCATAGTGGGTGCCGGATTAGGGGCTGTTTTAGCGATAACCATCGACCGAATTTTGAGCTTTGTTGAGTATAAAATGACTCCCCGCGGTTTGAGAGGTGAAGGAGAAAGATTAATATAATCTTTGGGTGATGATAAATAATGTAACCCATAAAGCATGTTGTATAGGGGGGTGGATACAAGAAAAGAAACAAATAAAAATAGTAAATTTGAAATTTGAAAACAAATGAAAGGGGAAATATGGATGAAAAAGTACTTGTTTAAAGGCTTATTGTTAATAACGCTTATATTGTTAGTGTTTGCCGTTGCCGGATGCGGAGGAAGTCAACCTGTCGCTGATGAACAAACCCCTGCTGAAGAACAACAAGAAGCAACAGCCGAGAAAACAACCACCATTACTGTTTCCTCAAAACCATGGACGGAAAATATTTTATTGGGGCAGCTTTTATTGGATTATCTTGAGAACAATGGCTATCCGGTGGAAAATCAGCTTGCCCTGGGAGAAACCAACATGCTGAGGCCTGCCCTTGAATCCGGTCAAATTGATGTGTACTGGGAGTATACCTCTACATTAGTAGAAGTTTTGATGAAAGGAACACCAAATCCGGATAAAGATGCTAATTTCAAACAAGCCCATGATTGGGACTTGGAAAACAATAATATCAAGTGGCTGGATTATGCGCCGTTAAATGATACTTATGCCTTTGTGGCAAATCCGGATTTTGCCGCTAAATACAATTTAAAGACCGCTTCCGAATTAGTTGAGCTGATAAATAGCGGCGAGAAAATAATTATGTGTGCAGCAGAGGATTATGTTAAAAGATCTGACGGACTGCCCCATATTGAAGAAGTGTATGGGTTTAAATTCCCGCGGGAAAACATAAAAACAGTGGCCTGGGGTTTGAACTTGCTGGCACTTAATGAAGGAGAAGCCGATATAAATGTCTGCTGCACCACAGATGCTAAACTAAAAGAATATAATGTAGTTATTCTGGAAGATGACAAGCACGCTTTCCCTGATTACTATGCAGCACCGACCTTCCGAAATGAAATAATCGAAACTTATCCTGAGCTGCCGGAATTGGTGAAAAAGCTTTCCTCAGTGTTGGATACCGAAACCATGATCGGATTGAACTACCAAGTGGATGTTGAGGGCAAAAGCCATGAAGAAGTCTCCAGGAGCTTTTTGCAAGAAAAGGGATTGCTGAAATAGCTGGATATTGGCTAGACATATGAGATCATAAGCATACATATTGATACAGAGAGTTATTAAATCTTTCTGAATTTTAAAAGATGGAAAAACCTTTTTTGGGTAATAAAGCGTATGCTTCTATTGTTCCAAAAAAGGTTTTTTTATAGCCAAAAATAATTGCATGCAAAATATATTTGCTTTGCCGGGGAGCTTATTCTAAAAATAAATAATAGATTAACGCAAAAATAATTTGCATTAGAGATAGAAATACAGATGTAAAATGCTTGGGCTATCGGTGTTTTAAATGTTGGTATGTATTTTGCATAATATGATAATGATTCTTATTATCTGGACAAAAACAGCTGAAGGGGAAGGGGGGGATGAACATGGAGACGACATTTGACAGATTACGTCCTTTGGATAATCAAGATTTACTCACAATCCATGAAAAGACAATTGATATATTGTCTCATAGCGGCATGTGGTTTGAGTCCCCAAGGGCCAGAGAAGTTTTTAAATACCATGGCCTTCGAGTCGAAGGAAGTATAGTTTATTTTAATGAGCAAATTATTGAGTCAGCACTAAAAAGTATCCATCCTAAGTTTTTGCTGCTGTCAAGGAATCCTCAAAAGAATCTTCAAATAGGAGGGGATAGTTTTGCTTTCGGCCCCAGCGGGGGGGCTCCTTATATATTGGAATATGAGGGTACTGTAAGATATGGCAAAAAAGAAGATTATATAAGTTCCTTAAAAATTACCCAAATGTTGGACGGGATCGATTTTAATTTTGAATTAACTGCTCCGTCTGATATTCCCCGAGATCAACCCCTGTGGGAATTATTATATGCCATCAAATATACAGACAAGCCTTTAAACGATGTGGATATGGGCGGCGGCGGGTTATTATCCATATTATTCGGTGTGAGTCCGGAAAAAATGAAAGAAGATGCCCAAAATGGGATTGCCTATGGGTTAAGGTTTATCAATCCGGTTTCCTTATTAGGACTTTCTGAGTTGGAATCGGACCGATTAATGGAACTATGCAGCGCCGGTATTGCCTTGGCGATTAGTCCCATGCCTATTGCCGGGATGACGGCACCTTGCACCATTCCGGGTTTGTTGATATCCCAAAACTGTGAGATTCTGGGTACGTTGGTGTTAACTCAACTAATCAATCCTGGCTGCCCGGTTTTATATGGGTGTATTGGGACGGTAGCGAATATGAGATACGCTAATGCACCTATTGGAACCCCGGAAACGAGAATGATAGAATTGGCCTCCAGTCAAATCGCCCGTTTTTATGGGATTCCGACAAGGGGGAATGTTGGATTGACTGATGCCAGCAGTGTAGATTTTCAAGCCGGGGCAGAATCAGCTTTTCAATTTGCGAATACGGTAAGGAACGGTTTGAATTTACTTACGGGGATGGGGACTTTGGGAAGTTGGAATATTAGCTCTTTGGAAAAACTGGTTTTGGATACGGAAGTTGCCCAATATATGCGAAGATTTTTTAGACCCCTGGACTTTTCGGAAGAGATGATGGCGGTTGATATCATAAAAAATGTTGGTCCTCGGGGGCAATTTATTACTGAAGAACATACCTTTAATCATTTCAGGGATGAGTTTTCTGAACCATTGGTTTTTTCGCGGATACCTTATGATTTGTGGGAAAAAGAGGGGAAAAAAGAAGCTTGGCACCGGGCTCATGAGAAGGTGAAGGAAATCATCGAACATTATCAGCAGCCTGATTTGGAAAAATCTTTGGAAAAAGATTTGGATAGATACGTTCAAAAATATTATTTTAAGGAGAGATGATTATGTATCTTGGTAAAACCTATAACGAAACTGAAATTATGTATAATACTCTGACACCGGCACAAATGAGGGAAATACACTCAAAAAGCTGCCAAGTATTGGAAGAAATAGGTATGGTTGTCCATCATCAAGAGGCTTTAAAACTATTAAAAGATGCCGGTGCCTACGTGGAAGAGGGAGATAAAGTCTATATACCTGCCTCCCTGGTGGAATGGGCGATAAAGAGAGCGCCGTCCAGGTTTACATTATACGATCGGGATGGTAACCCGGCAATGCAGGTGGAAAACCGGAACGTTTATTTCGGGACCGGTTCTGATACTCCTTACTTAATTGAATATGGTACCAGGGAAAGACGGCGCTGGAAGAAAAAAGATGTGGAAAACGGCATAACCTTATGTGATTATCTTCCTCATATTGATTTTGTAATGTCCATGGGTCTTATTTCTGATGTTGATATCAGAATGAATACCCGTGAACAATATGCAGTAATGATTAGAAAATCTAAAAAGCCACAAGTTGTGGTATGTGATAATGTGGAGGATTTAAAAGATGTAATTGCTATGGCCGCGGCAGTCCGAGGCGGTTTGGAACAATTGCAGAGGAAGCCCCTTTTTGCGGTGTACTGCGAACCCAGTTCTCCTCTGGTTAATTCATTTGATGCTATTGACAAGCTATTATTATGTGCAGAGTATAAATTACCTGTAAATTACGCAGCCGGAGGGGTGGCGGGGGGAACTACACCGGTTACTGCCGGTGGAACAATTTTACTAAATAATGCGGAATGCTTACTTGGTTTGGTCATCCATCAATTGAAGAGTCCGGGGGCTCCTTTCCTTTTCGGTTACGGTAATGGGCCTATGGACATGATAACAATGCAATCTGTTTATGCTTCTCCCACTGAGATTCAA
>DUPU01000022.1 GCA_012838175.1 Clostridia bacterium | reverse complement strand
TTTATTGATAGCTATTAATTAATTTTTCTATGGGTTAAACAACCGTATCCTAAAATGCTTTGCCTAATTTGTTTAATATGTAAGCTGCTTTAGGGATTTTCCTTTACCTAAAGCCGATGACCATACCTAACTTTATTGCAAGGCTTGAGGCAGGAAGTACCAAATCAATCCTGCCAGCAAGACTCCATAAAATAACATTTCTCCGATAATGAGTGCCTTATTCTTGAGATGTTTGTTTGGCATTCCCTTTGACCTCCTCCTTTTCTAAACGAGCCAGTTCCAAAGGATATTCATGTTCCATTACTTCCCGGCTCACCTTCCCGGTTAACCAGACTCGATTCATAGGGAAGAAGTCCGGCGAAAAGTGTACTACATACAAATGCCAAGTAAAAATCACCAGAATAGCCAGCAGCCCTTCTCCCTGGTGGACAAAGTGAGCACAGGCCACCACCCAACGGGGAAAAACATCAGCCGCAATACCGGGGAATAACAGCATCAGCCCGGAAAGAATCATTACCGGCGTACCCCAATATTCAGCTAAATAATCTACTTTTTCTTTGTAAGAATATTTGGCAAATTTCGGCCCTGTCGGAGCCTTACCGCTGAGATATTTTACATTCTTAATAATGTCTTGTAAATCTTTCAGTCCGGGGAGCATGCTCCCCCGCAATTGTCCCTTCAATGCCTTAATCAAAAGATAGGTCAAGTGATACAGAGCAGATATGCTCATCACCGCTGCGCCGAAAAGATGGACAGAATAGAGAACCTCAAAATTTACAAATATTTTTGCGACAAATTGCGCCCAGCCGGTATAAGCAAATTTAATCAATAATCCGGTAATCGCTAACAAAGTAAAGCTTACCATCAATAACCAGTGCTGGCAGCGTTGATGTATATCCCACCGGTTATAAAGTTTCTCCGGTACTTTTTCCACTGTTTCTTACCACCTTTCACATAATTATGATTTGCTGGAGCGAAACTTGTGCCATAAATCCAATTCAATATGTATTAAAAACAAACCTACCACAACAAGAATTAACCACATAAATACCTTTTTCACCCAATACATGGGGGCTCCGGGACCTTTTGCTTCTAACTGATAATGCTCGGTAAATTGTGCTCCCAAGGCAGTCCCTACGTGACATTCCCCGCATAACAGTGTTTTGTTATCCAAACTTACCAAAGCTGCCGGATTATCCACACTTAAAATATTATGGGACCCGTGACAGGTGGTACAATCAGGCGCATTCTTTGACCCTAAAGCTGCCGCTTTACCGTGAAAGCTTTCTTCAAAAGAAACTTTCTCCCTTCGATGACATTTCCCGCATGTTTCAGATATATTGCCCTGATAAACAAGGGAAGACGGATCCGATCCTGGGAGTATATAATGGTCCCCATGGCAGGAAACACAATCCGGTCCATAACCGGCACCGTCATGTACACTTTGGGCAAACTCCCTGTCGGCATCGGCATGACATTGAACACAGTTTTCTAATATTACTGCCTTTAATTTATCCCCCGATTTACCCTGAGTTTCCCTACTATGACATGATTCACAGTCCATGTTGCCATGAACGGAGGCTTTATAACTATTTGTGTCTATTTCTAATGCCGGTGTCTTAACCGGCTGCAACAACAAAAAAAGTCCGAATCCAATAATAGCCGTGATAGTTATCCGCCGCTTCACTGCATGCCCCCCCTTATACAATTCTTTACTATAATGTATAAATTTTATCATTATAAATCTGATACTTCAATATATATATATTATCATTATTTATCCTTGTCCGGCTATTACCCTTCCTTATCCCTCTATAAACAATTTCCTATATCAGTAATAATTAAAAAATTATATAACATAAATTTTCCTATAAAAGGTATTAGCTTTTGACAGGACATAAAGCCTCAATTGGTTGCTTATGACGATAAAATATCCTAAAATAATAGTAGAATTTATAAAACGAAGGGAAAAAAAAGCTTTGCAAATAAGTCAATTTGAAATATTTATCATGGTTTCACGGTTAAAAAGCTTTTCCAAAGCGGCTAAACTGCTTTATATGACCCAGCCGGCCATAAGCAATCATATTCAATCCATGGAAAACTACTATGGAGCTAAGTTGTTTAACAGGCACAGCCACGGAGTATCTCTAACCAAAGCAGGTGAAGTGGTGTATGCCCATGCCCAAAAAATCCTCAGTCTCCACGATGCCATGGAAAAAGAAATTGACCAAGTGTTAAACATTAATAAGCAAAACTTAGTGGTAGGCGCCAGTTCCAACGTGGGAAACTATGCCTTACCCTGCAGCATCTGGACCTTTAAAGAAAAGTATCCGGAAGTAAATATCCGCTTGGAAATAGCGAATTCCACCGCTATTATTCAACAGGTTTTGGATAATAAAGTCCATTTAGGTGTTGTAGAAGGTCCGGTAGAGCATAAAGATTTAAATGTAACCCAAGTTTTTTCCGACCAACTGATTATCATCGCTCCACCCATTAATAAATGGTTGAATCGAGATAGCCTTACCTTGGAAGACCTGCGGAGGGAATCATTAATTATCAGAGAGGAAGGTTCCGGCATCAGGCAAATCTGTGAGCAAATTATTGCGGAAAAAGGCATTGCCTTGCAAGAATTTAATATTGCCGCCGAAATGGGTAGTATTGATGCCATTAAATCTGCAGTTGAGTCCGGCCTTGGCATATCAATAACTTCAAGATTATCCGTGCAAAAAGAAATCCGCAGAGGCAGTCTTCTGGCAATAGACATTGAGGGAATTCCTTCAACTATTCAATTTAAGGTAATACACCGAAAGGAGTTGGATGAGCCCAGTCTGGCCACCCGATTTATTCGCTTTTTGGGTTCTCCGGAGGAAAGATCCTTCTGTTAAAAAATTAGGAATAAAATAGTTTTTGGGACAGTTTAAAACCAAGCCAGGCACCGGGAATCAGTACCAGACCGAAGAGCCATCCATGCAAGGAAAAGGAGGCGGTTCCCCCTACTAAAGCACCTACGCTGCAGCCTCCGGCCAGGCGCGCACCATATCCCATGAGCAGTCCTCCTAAAAGAGCGGCCAGATATTGTTTTTTCCGGCGGGGCCAGCGTATACGAAATTCTTTATGGACCACCGACCCCATAAAAGCCCCCAGAAAGACCCCAATATTTAGAAGCGTCCCATAGAATAACGGGTCATAGCCGCCGGGAGACTGGGATAACAGTCGATTATCCCTAAAAAATAACCAGGTTTCCGGCTCAAAACCAAAGAATTTTAATCCTTCCGCCCCCCAATAAGCCAAGGCGGTTGTAATCCCCCAAGGCTTACCGCTCCAGTAAAATAAGCCGATATTAAGCATTCCTAAAAGAATTGCTCCTCCCCAATAGGGGATATCCATGTAATCTCCTTTAATCTTCAACTAAGATTCAACAATCCTTTCTACTTTTTCAGGACAATTTTCCACCGGCCGTTTGCTGTTTCATCAACATCAACATCCGTTCCCTCGTTCCATGCCCAATCCATAATATTGCGCACAGCCCGGGGGTGCTCCGTCTCAATCACTAACACATCTCCCGCGGCCAGTTCCTGAAACTTTTTTTTAGTTTCCATTAAAGGTACCGGACACACATATCCTACCAGATCCAAATAAAATTCCGCCATCTTGATTATCCTTTCATTGTTTTTCCCACTTCTTAATAATTACCCAAAGAAGAATTAGGATAAAAACCTGTAAGAATAAAGCGGCCCCCCACCCCATTAACCGGGGTAAAAAAACCGGGTCTAAATGCTGAACTCCACTCCAAAAGGAATAATGATAGGCACCCAAGACTGAACCTATAATCATCCCGATAAGAACCGGAATAAACAGAATATAACCTTCCCCCAGCCGCATAATTGTTCCGGCAGCACACCCTCCTGCCAGCACCATACCGCACCCAAATAATAATCCTCCTAAAACCGTACGCCATCCCAAGGCCACAACAAAACCTTCCCGACCGGTCTTTAGTCCCACGAAAAAAAATCCCACGCTGCACACCAAAATAAATATCAATAATGCCCTAAATAAAGAACCGTCTTTAAATACCAGCAAATCGGTATAAGCGGAAGCCATACAAAACCGGGACCGTTGTAAAATATACCCTAAGCCTAAACCACACAGCAAAACCCCTCCCCCGGTTAATCCCCGACCGGTAAGGACTGCCGCTCCCGCTAAACAGAAAACCGCTGTAAAAAGTCCAAGTTCCGTACCGCTAATTTTCTTCATAAGAGCTACCTGTTCCCACTTAATTTCGGTATTAATAGTTCTACTTATTTTGTCGATTTCCTTCCCGGCAGCAGATATTACCGGTTGTTCATTTTTTCATTAATCACCTTTTTCAGCCATTTTAGCTCCTGAGCAGTTTTATTTTGACGAAAACCTATGCTCAGGGTGTAACCAAATAATACCAGCCAGGTTATGGTGTAAGCCCAAAAAAGATATTTCATCAATAGCATCCTCCTAAAAACAATCTAACCCAGGTGTTCTTTTAATCGTCTTTTTATTTCGGCTAATTCCGCCCTAACGTGAAAAATACTTACTAATTTCCCCAGAAAATAAAAATACAAAAGGGTAAACGAGGCTACACTGACCAGTAAAGTGAATAACATTTCCGGGTCCAGATTCATACCGCTCCCGGAAAAAAGGGTGGGATGGGAGATACTCCACCATCGTACAGAAAAAAATACGATGGGTACGTCGATAAACCCAATAATTCCGAAAACGGCGGATAGCTGCGCCTTTTTTTGATACTCCGTGGCAAAACCCCGCACTAAAATATACGCCAGGTAAATAAACCAGAGAATCAGGCTGGTAGTTAGTCTTGGCTCCCAGGTCCACCATGTATTCCATGAAGATTTGGCCCAAATAGGACCGGTAATTAAGACTATCGTGGTAAAAACCGTGCCAATTTCCGCTGAAGCAGAGGCAATCCGGTCCCACTTGCTGTCCTTGGTTTTTAAATACAGGATGCTGTAGATAAAGACAACAAAGAAAGCAAAAAAAGCTACCCAAGCGGTCCCCACATGAAAATAAAAAATTTTCTGGACCAAACCTAATATCTTTTCCTCCGGAACCCAGATAAAAATCAGATAAAGATTTACCAGCATCATCAAAAAAGTCAATGCCCCTAGGATGCCGAAAGTTTTGCTTTTTGCCCCCTCTTTTTCCATGACTACACCTCCAAAACGTAATCAATTAAAACCAGGGAAAGGGTAAAAAAGATAATATCAAATACCGCCATCAAACGAAGCCAGGACCAATACGCCCCCACCCAAACCGGGTCGGCCCATGACGCATTAAATACAATTCCTGTTGCCTTTACCCCTCCTAATAACAAAGGGATGAGCAGGGGAAAAAGAATGACGGGCAAAAGTAACTCATTACTCTTGGTATGAACGGATAGTGCCGACAAAAAAACTCCTAATCCGGAAAATCCCGCGGTACCAAAAAAAAGAACCGGTACGAGATATAAAACAGAACCCTGCATTTGAATATTAAAAAAAATAAAAAATAAGGGTAAGGCAATGATTTCTACCAATAAAAGAAAAAGAAAATGAGTTCCCACCTTTCCCAGGTAAATGGCACTTTTGCTTACAGGAGCTAGAATTAATCCCGTTAGAGTATCATTCTGCTTTTCCGGAAGAAAGGCATGATTTAAGCCCAACATGCCGGCGAAGGCAACAGTTACCCAAATCACCCCCGGAATCATTTCCGGCGGCAGTTTTTCCCCGGGTCTGAGGAAGGAAAAAGCAAAGATCACCAGCACCATCAGGGCAAAAAGAACCATCGCCCCGGTCACCTCCCGGGAACGCAGTTCAATAGCCAGGTCCTTCCATATGATCCAAAAAATCTTCCTCATCACCCTCACTCCGTTTCCACCTGTGCCCGATAAAATTCCTGGATATCCCTAAGGTCCGATGAAGTTAACTTTCCGTCAAAAACCTTGGACCCCTTGTTCAAAACCAAAATCCGGCCTGCTAAATCCACGCCCCGGTCAAAATAATGGGTAACCATTAACATGGTTTTCCCCTGCTCATGGAGAACCTTAATCGTCTCAGTTAAAATCTCCCCGCCTTTCTGGTCCAACCCGGTAAAGGGTTCATCCAAAAAAAGCATCTCCGGGTTGTGCAGCAAGAGCCGGGCAAGGGATAAACGCTGCACCATACCCCGGGAATAGGTATATACCGGGTCATGACAATAATAAGACAAACCCACCTGTTCTAAAATTTCTTCCGCCCGACGGGTCAAATCGGCCACCTGGTAAAGTTTTCCATAAAATTCAAGATTCTCCCATGCAGTAAGCCGCTCATAAAGAAAAGACCGGTGGGATAAAAAGCCGATTTTCCTTTTAATATCTTCTTCCCGGTCACTTCCCTGATACTTATGGATAACCCGGCCGGATGTGGGCTTAAGAATCAGCGCCAGTACTTTCAGCAAAGTGGATTTTCCGGCCCCGTTAGGTCCTAAAAGAACCACAAATTCACCGGGGTCAACAACCAGGCTAATATCCCGGAGAATGGTTTTTTCGCCTAGTTTCAATGAAATATTTTCTCCCCGAATCATGCCCTCAACTCCCCATCTGGGCGTTTTTTAACCGGCCAAAGCACCAGCATGGTTCCCAGGACCAGAATATAACCACCGATCCAAAGCCAATTCATCAAAGGATTGATATTTATTTCAAAAATTCCCTGCTGACCTTTGTTGCTCCAGCCTGCCAGCACTATATATAAATCCTCCACCGGACCGCCTAAAATCACTACCTCGGTTCGGGGGCTCTCCCAATTAGGATAATAAATTTTTTCCGGTGTCAGGGTGACCGGGGACCTACCGTTTCTCTCCACCAGCAAATCTGTGTAAATAACGGCATTTGACCCCTCTTCCCGGCCTTTTACCCCTTGAAAAGTAATCCGGTAATCATAGATGTTGCTAAGGGAAATTGTTTCCCCGGCCTCGATAGTTTTAACCGTTTCCACACTATAAAAAGCATCCCCTACTACTCCAAAAGCAATTAATACTATACCCAAATGAACCACATATCCGCCCAGCCTTCTCCGGATACCGGGTTTTCCGTTTTTTCTCCATTGCCAAGCACTTTTCCCTAGTTCCACCAGGGTACTCAACATCACAAACAATACCACGGAAAATCCTACTAAACTCCAGTACTTTGATACTCCTGCCAATTTAAGAAAAACTGCCATGATAACAGCTGCACCAAGAGGTAATAAAAAGCGTCGGCCAATAAATTTTAGCCCTGTCTTTTTCCAGGGCAGCAGGGAACAGATGCCGATTAACAAAATAACTCCCAAAAGAACCGGTCCGGCAGAGGTATTAAACCAATCCGCTCCCACCACCCGTTTTACACCGGTTAAAATCCCGGTAAAGATGGGTAAATTGGTACCCAGGAAAATAACCACGGCACCGCAGATTAACAGAATATTATTTAAAAGAAAGCCGGTTTCTTTGGAGAAAAAATCTGTAATTTCCCGTTCCCCTTTAAGCAATGACCTTCTCCTTACCAATAAATAAAAAGCCCAAATCAGCATACCCAACAGAAAAAAGCCAAACCAGTAGCTAAGATTAGATTTGGGAAAGGCATGAACTGAGGACAGTATTCCGCTCCGGACCAGAAAAGTACCGTATAAAGTTAAACAATAGGTAAGAATAACCAAGGCAATATTCCAAAATTTAAACATTCCTTTGCGTTCTTGGATCATCACTGAATGAATGAAAGCGGTCCCGGTAAGCCAGGGAAGAAATGAAGCATTTTCTACCGGATCCCAAGCCCAATATCCACCCCATCCTAATTCAATATAAGCCCACTGGGCCCCGAAGAGGTTTCCTAAACTTAAAAAAAACCAGCTTAGAACAGCCCAATTTCGGGACAGGTGAATCCATTGGTTGTCCCCTCTTTTCAGCACCAAAGCTCCCATGGCAAAGGCAAAGGGGACTACCCAGCCCACATAACCCAGATAGATGGTCACCGGATGGATTACCATCCAGGGATTTCTCAGCATGGGGTTTAATCCCCGTCCGTCTTCTAAAGCGTGAGGTAAGGGCTGAAAAGGGTTGGCAAAAAGGACCATGGAAACAAGAAAGAAGATCAGATTAACCAAGATGACACCGGAAACTATGCCCAAAAGGTTTTGATCATGATAAGAAGGGAAAAAAGAAACCAGCACTCCGACTATTACCAGAATCTGAGCCCACAAAAGGAGGGAACCGGCATTTCCCGCCCAAAAGGCGGAAATTTTATAAGCTAAAGGCAAATCTTTGGTAGAGTATTCATACACGTATTTAATACTAAAATTATCGGTGACCAGGGCAAAAAGAAGCACCAATGATGCTGCAGTAACTAAAAAAGCAATGGTAGCCATCCCCAATTGAGCTTTTGCCAGTAAACTTTCTCTCTTTTTCCTAATACCTGCTAAGTTTAAATACAGGACATAAATACCGGCCAATAAGGACAGGATTAATAACAGATATCCCAATGTTGAGGTAAACAAAATTTTTCCTCCCATACTCATGTATTTGAAAATGAAAGCTAATTTTTTCCCTTCTTAATTATCTTTATTCTTCCTTTGATTCATATTTGGAAGGACACTTTGTAATCATTTCCTCTGCCAGAAAAACCCCGTCCGGGTCGTAATACCCGCCGATTAATACATCAGTGGCATCCTGAAAATTCTCCGGTATGGTTTTTTTATAAACTACCGGCATGGTCACTGCCGGATTAAGTTTTCCCGCTATTTTAAACGTTAATTCTACCTTAGGTGCATCCCAGCGGATAGAATCTCCCAAAACCGCACCTTCCGTTTGCACATAAGTATCCCGGTATTCCTCCCCGGAGTTTACCAGGTCCTCTAATTGTACATGCACCTTTACGTTGCTGAAACCTGATATCACTAGATAAAATACGGCACATAAAATAATGACGGTACCAATGATAATCTTTTTTTTCGCTGCCATAAATTTCACCTTTTTCTTTTTAGCATACCACTCTTTAATCAAAAATCCTATTCGATTGTTTTATGCCCCTATAATTCTGCGGGCAGGCCGCAAAAAATCCATACCCGCCGCGACTTTCTCCCCAATTTCTTCCGGTAATAAAGATTATACCTTATTTTTATTTTAACGCAAAATATTTCCCCCGGTATAGGTGCAAATTCAGAAAAATATATTAAAAGACAGGCATAAACAATACCTGTCCTTGCTCCTTACGTCATACTTATATTTTAAAATTATTGCACTGGGTCGGATATCCTTTTTAAATTTTTTTCGGTTTTTTTAAAGTTTTTTCTTTATTATTTTTCTTTTCTTCCTGTTGATTCTTTAGATGAAAAACTCTGATTTTCCGGGCCGGTTGGGGGGTAAAGGTGAATATACCCCGCGGTTCTCCTGCTTTTTTTTCAGCCAGTTTAAAATACAGCCCGGTAAAGAGGGCTAAAGCTATCCCGAAAACAAAATGGGCCGCCAATGTGACCAAAATCCCTGCCGGTTCCTGATGAAGAGTCGTTTGGCCTAATAAAGTTCCGAACAAGAAAACCCATGTTGCCAATGCCAGACCTATTCCTCTTAACCACAAATTTTCTTTTCCGATAAAGCTTAGGACATATAAAAACGCAATTCCCAAGGAAGCTGCCACGGTAAAATCTGCCACAGCACCAATTAGGTATGCGGCCGGAGTAAAAATATCGTCTTTTTCCAAAAACCGGGAGGCGGTAATCTGCCAAAAAACCACTTTAGTAAACCCAAAAAGATATCCCAGATAATTAACCATTAGCTTTACCATACTGGATAAAACTCCGATAACGGCACCGGCAAATATTTTGTCTTTTAACATTATGACCCACCTTTGAGCACATTTTTAAACATAGTCTTCCAAAAGGGAAATGTTTTTATCCCCACCAGGCATAAAGAGTATGAGCAATCCCTGGTATTGACAGGAAAATTAAACCTATGCTAATATTTAAGTATCTGAGTTAAAAGTATTTTCTTTTAACAAAGTGAAAAACATCACAATTTTATAACATAAATTTCTGACACCAAAAATTTTTTGAGGTGAAAGATACAACATTCGAAAAAGCTAAGATAGTTGCGTCTTTCCGGGCGCATTTTTTTATTTTATTCAGATTGGGAGGTAAATATGGAAACCAGGGTGGCTATTATCGGAATTATAGTGGAGAACAAGGATGCTGTGGAAAAGCTTAATATGCTCCTCCATGATTACAGTCAGTATATTATTGGCAGAATGGGCATTCCCTATCGGGAAAAGAACATCAATATCATCAGCGTTGTAATTGATGCCCCTCAGGATATTATCAGTGCTTTATCCGGGAAGATCGGCAAACTAAAGGGCATCAGCGCCAAAACCACTTACTCTAATATCACCTCAAAAATGGGGTAATGATTATGAAAAATTTAATTGATAAACTTTTCCGGGGTGACACTTTATCCCGGGATGAACTGTCTTTATTGATTGAGAATCATCAAAACAAAGAAATATCCGCCTATCTCTTTGAAAAGGCACGGCAGGTATCCCTTCGTTATTTCGATCATAACATTTATATGCGCGGCCTGATTGAATTTACCAACTACTGCAAAAATGACTGTTACTATTGTGGGTTAAGAAAAAGCAACAAACTTGCCGACAGGTACCGCCTCTCAAAGAAAGAAATCCTTGACTGCTGCGCTTTAGGATACGACCTGGGTTTCCGCACCTTCGTACTTCAAGGAGGAGAGGATGGCTATTACAAAGACAGGATGATTGCCGATATTGTCAGCACCATTAGAACTAACTATCCTGATTGTGCCATTACTCTTTCCGTCGGCGAGAGAAGCTTTGACAGCTATAAAATGTTTTTTGAAGCGGGGGCTGACAGGTACCTGCTCCGCCATGAAACCGCTAACGCCGACCACTATGCAAGGCTGCATCCTCCCGGTCTTTCCTTGAGAAATAGAAAAGAATGCCTTTATTATCTCAAAGAAATTGGTTATCAAGTAGGCTGTGGTTTTATGGTGGGTGCACCGTTTCAGACAAAAGATTATCTTATTGACGACTTACTTTTCATCAAAGAATTTCAGCCCCATATGGTGGGCATCGGGCCCTTTATCCCCCATCATGATACGCCCTTTGCACACAAACCGGCAGGTACCCTTGAACTGACCCTGTTTCTTCTTGCCATAATCCGTCTGATGTTACCGGGTGTTTTACTTCCTGCCACAACAGCTTTGGGCACAATCCATCCCCAAGGCAGAGAACTGGGGATTTTAGCGGGAGCAAATGTAGTCATGCCCAATATCTCCCCGGTCGGGGTCAGAAAAAAATACCTGCTCTATGACCATAAAATTTGTACGGAAGAGGAGGCGGATGCGTGTAAAAACAGCCTCCAGCACCGTTTGGAAAGCATCGGTTATAAATTAGTTGTCTCCCGAGGCGACTATAAATTTATATAATATGAAATTATTAAATTACTAATGAGGAAGATTTAATCTGACTCAAAAGAAAGGAGCCCTAATATGTATAATCCTAAATCATCAAAGGCAGAAGAATTTATTAATCACGAAGAAGTGCTGGCAACCCTTGAGTATGCGGAAAAAAACAAGAATGACATAGGACTGGTCAATGATATTTTGGAAAAGGCCAAGCTGCGCAAGGGATTGAATCACAGAGAAGCTTCCGTTTTACTGGCTTGTGAAGATCCTGAAAAAACTGAGGAAATCTTCCACCTGGCTGAACAAATCAAAAAGGATTTTTACGGGAACCGCATTGTTTTGTTTGCCCCTTTATATCTATCTAATTACTGCGTTAACGGGTGCGTTTATTGTCCCTATCATCTGAAAAACAAACATATCGCCCGAAAAAAACTTTCCCAGGAAGATATTGCCCGAGAAGTTACGGCCCTGCAGGATATGGGGCACAAGCGCCTTGCCATTGAAGCCGGAGAAGATCCTGTCATGAACCCTATCGAGTATATTTTGGAAAGCATTAATACAATCTATAGCATTAAGCATAAAAATGGTTCCATCCGCCGGGTAAATGTAAATATTGCCGCTACCACTGTGGAAAATTACCGGAAGTTAAAGGAAGCCGGTATCGGTACTTATGTTTTGTTTCAAGAAACCTACCATAAAGAAAGCTATGAAAAACTTCATCCCACCGGCCCGAAGCATAATTATGCTTACCATACGGAAGCTATGGACAGGGCGATGGAAGGGGGCATTGATGATGTGGGGCTTGGTGTTCTCTTCGGCCTGGAACTATATAAATATGAGTTTGCCGCTCTGCTTATGCATGCCGAACATCTGGAAGCTGTTTTCGGTGTTGGCCCCCATACCATCAGTGTGCCCCGGGTCAAACCAGCAGATGATATTGACCCTAATGTATTTGATAACGGCATCAGTGATGATATATTTGCCAAGATATGCGCGTGCACCAGAATCGCCGTTCCCTATACCGGAATCATTATTTCCACCAGAGAAAGCAAAGCATTGAGAGAAAGAGTACTCCCACTGGGTGTATCCCAAATCAGCGGCGCCTCCAAAACCAGTGTGGGCGGCTACTGCACACCGGAACCGGAAGATGAAAAATCAGAGCAATTTGATGTCAGCGACCGGAGAACTCTTGATGAAGTAGTGAAGTGGTTGATGGAAATCGGGTATATTCCCAGCTTTTGCACAGCCTGCTACCGGGAAGGAAGAACCGGCGACAGATTTATGAGCCTTTGCAAAAGCAAGCAAATTCAAAACTGCTGCCATCCCAACGCTCTTATGACATTAAAAGAATATCTTGCAGATTATGCTTCTCCGGAAACAAAAGCTGTGGGGGATGCTCTTATTGAGAAAGAAATTAATAATATCCCCAATACCAAAGTAAGGCAATTAGTGCGGGAGAACCTAATAAAAATTCAAAATGGTCAAAGAGACTTTAGAATTTAGGAGAATAATCATGGGACTTAATGAAACACCCTCCGCCAGTCGCATACACATCGGTTTCTTCGGCAAACGCAATGCAGGAAAATCAAGTGTAGTCAATGCAGTAACCGGGCAGGACTTGTCTGTGGTATCGGAGATTGAAGGGACCACTACCGATCCGGTCTACAAAGCCATGGAACTTCTTCCTATGGGACCGGTGATGATTATTGATACCCCGGGTTTTGATGATGAGGGAAAACTGGGAGAACTGCGTGTGAAAAAAACCAAACAGGTCCTGAACAAAACTGATGTGGCAGTACTTGTTATTGATGCTTCCGCTGGGAAAACAGAAACGGATGAGGAACTTATCAAACTATTTGAAGAAAAAAATATTAATTATATCATCGCCTATAATAAAAGCGATCTTATCTCAACTCCCCCCGCCCGGGGTGAAAATGAAATATATATCAGCGCCAAAGAAAAAACAAAAATATCTGAGCTAAAAGAAAAAATCGCCGCCCTTGCCCCAAAAGAAGAAACCAAAGGGAAAATTGTGGCGGACCTGATTCAGCCTTTGGATATGGTTGTGCTGGTCACACCAATAGATAAAGCTGCCCCCAAAGGAAGGCTGATTCTGCCCCAGCAGCAAACCATCCGGGATATTATTGAAGCCGGGGCTGTGGCAATTGTGGTCCGGGAAACGGAACTAAAAGAAACCCTGGCCGGCTTGGGTAAAAAACCTGCCCTTGTCATAACCGACAGCCAGGTGTTTGCCCAGGTATCCGCGGTCACGCCCCGTGATATCCCCCTGACATCCTTTTCTATACTGATGGCCAGGTATAAAGGGTTTCTGGAGATTGCCGTGAAAGGAGCGGAAGCTTTGGAAAAACTTGAGCACAAGGACACGGTGCTGATTTCCGAAGGATGTACCCATCACCGCCAGTGCAATGACATCGGCAGTGTAAAAATACCAAGATGGATCACGAACTATACCAAAAAAGAGATTAACTTTGAGTTTTCCTCTGGAAGGGACTTCCCGGAAGACTTGTCTAAGTATAAACTGGTGGTACACTGCGGCGGCTGCATGTTAAACCGACGGGAAGTGAATTACCGGATGCAATGCGCCTTGGACCAGCGTGTGCCTATCACAAATTACGGAATTATCATTGCTTACCTGCAGGGAATTTTAAAGCGCAGTCTGGAAGTTTTTCCTTGGATTTAAACCCTGTGGCTCCGTTGCTTCTAGGTTTCAAACCGACCATGTACTATAATTTCAAAAAACAAGTGTTTGGTTAAGGTTTAAAACCTAGAAGCAGGTATGGAAGCCCAGATTATGATGCAATTTTACGCGCAAAAACAATAAAGCTTTCCAAGATAGAAGAAGAGGATTTAATCAGCTCTTCAATATTTTTAACCGTGCAATCATATGATAATTTTTCCGCCGCTTGGTGTACAAGCCGGTGGGGGTGGTCTATTGCTACAAATTCCGGAATATGACTGTATTTTTCCTTATTTTCCAGGTACCATTTGCCAAAAGCACACTCCTTGTGAGAAACAACACCCTTCTTTTTCCCTGCCTCTGACATAGCCCTTCTTAAAAAATTAGCATGGTCCACTAATCTGGCTCCTATCAGGGCCAGCGTCGACCCGTCTTCAGTTAAATCCAGTTCCGGTCTGACGATTTGATTCAATTTTTGTGTATCAGCCTTTACTTTTTCCGCAAAATCCATTGAGGAAGCAAGCCTTTCCGCTATTACGGCAATACTTTCAGCGGCTTGGTTCTGTTGATGAGCTGATTGAGCGATGCTTTCCGTGGCTGTAGAAGCTTCTTTTACCCTGGACATGCTTTTCGTAATTTCTTCTGCCACATCTGCTGCTTCATGTATGTATTGTTCAAATGCCTCTGTTACTGATTTGGTCACATCATCGGTAACTTGGGCCTTTTTATTGATTAGGGTTGTAATATCCTGGGATTGGACCACCGCTTCTTTTGTTTGCCCGGCCAGTTTGCGCACCTCGTCAGCTACCACGGCAAATCCCCGGCCGTGCTGCCCTGCTCTTGCGGCTTCAATAGCGGCATTTAATGCCAAAAGGTTAGTATGATCCGCTACCTGGGAAATATTTTTATTGATTTTGTTGATAGCACCGACCTTCTCAATTAAATCCCTGGTTTCAACAACCATGGTATCTAATGATGATTTAACCTCAGAAGCCTGGTTACTCAAACCCTTTAATCTGCCTATGCTTTCTGTTGAGGCATCATTAAGCTCCTGCATCCCGGCACTGATTTCTTCCGTTGATGCCGAAACTTCTTCAGCAGAAGCCAGCATTTCCTGGCACATGGATGCCAATTGGGTAGCTTCATTTCCTAATTCCTGAATTTTTACAATGACGCGGAATGAAGTAAGTTCTGCATGTGCTAATATAAAATCACATACTGCCGAAAGAAAATGTTCATATCCACGTATAGATTTTGGGGTTTCAGTATTTTCAACGGTAATTTTTTCAGCTTTCTCATTTTGTTTAAAGAAGAATGCCATAAAACACCTGCTTTCTTTTTTTGTCAGATTATAGATATTAATATACTATTTAACGGAAACTATTTCAAGTATTGGCTTTTTTGCTGCCCATTTCCTCATTATAGACTGTTATTTGGGACAATCCTTGTAATAAATTATTAAGTAATTAGTAAACGTTTTATATTGGAAGTCCTAACAATAATAATATTTCCTTTCAGTTGACTAACTGATAAAAATTTTGTCTGATAAAAAACAATAAAGATAAATAATTGGGATGCTTTAGGGAATAATTAATTTAAGTAAAATAACCTGTCCAGGAGGTGATTTTTTTGGAAGCAGGAGTAAGGAATAATATCACCGGCGAAATTGAGAACATTAAAACCGACAATCTTATGGCTCAAGTAACCATGTGAGTAGGCGGCTGAACGGGTGATGCACCTAGACTCACGTCCGTGATGACGCGAGACAGTTTAGAAGATGCCGGCTTCTCAAAAGGAGACAAAATACACGCCTTGGTAAAAGCGATTAATGTAGTTTTTGTAAAACACTAAATCTTTAAACCAGAAAGCTGGCGAGAAGATTTACTTGCCAGCTTTGGTTTTCAGATTCTTTTCTTTATGCACGCTCTCTCCAAATATGTTTAATTTAGATTTATTTTTTAAATATTTTATCAAAAATACTTTTTCTTTCTTCCAAACAGTACTCCACAACCGTCTCTATTTCTATTCCTTCTTTTTCTGCTAAAAGCTCTATTCTTGGTCTATCTTCAACTTCCGCCCGGAATGCCGTCCCACAGGAAGAACTGATGGATCGAGGAACAGGAATCAATTTTCCCGGAATATTTTCCTTCTTACAAGCTGACTCCAACTTCAAAGCAAAATGGATGGAATAAAAGGTAAAAATGCAATATACCTTACCTGACATCTTAAACCTCTATTTCCAGAGCAAAACCTTCCGACTCTTTTTTTACATTGATCTTATGTTTCCTGGAAAGAACCAATCGGGTAATATTCTCTTTTGCAGTTTCACTATCTACCAATACCATCAACTTCTCGCCAGGCTTCATACCTTTTAATTCATTTTGGGTCCTTAACACCGGTTCCGGACATGACATCCCATATAGATTAATCTCCTTCATTTTATACTAACCTCCTTAATCTTGCTTATTTGCCAGTTAAGCTATTGACCTACCCTTTTATGGAAGCTTGTTTTTGAGAATTATTCAGGGCTGCTCCAAATTTGCTGTGGATAAATCCGATGATAAAAAGCAAAACAATTGAAATAACAACAATATATTGGCCTGCCGTACCAACGCCTTTGGGGCTGGCCGCAATCCCAAAATTATGAGCTAAGGCGGCACCCACAATAAATCCGATAATGGTTACAGCCGAGTCCACATTTCCATGACCTGCCAAGACTGTTTGCCTTAAAGGACAGCCACCAAGAAAAGTAGCTCCAAGTCCTACCACATAAAGGCCAAGAAAATTCCATAAATGAGAGGTATGTGCTATAGGTTGTTCCACAAAACCTAATTTGAACTTTCCAAATATTAGGTTCATAATGATAGCACCTACTAAAATAGCCAAGAAACCGGAAACAAGATGGAAATCACGAATGAGAAAAGCGTCTCTGATGCCGCCGGCAATACACAATCGAGTCCTTTGAGCCAGAAAACCTACAACTAAACCGACAATCAGTGAAATTAAAAAGGGTGCATGTAAAGATCCGGGCCCTTCTGTACTAACCAAAAAGATTCCCGTACCACCGGCTAAAATAAGAAGTGCCAAGAAAATAAGGGGTAAAACATATCCGGCTGCAGTGGATTGGTTGTAAGCCCGCCCCAGGGTAAAGCCATTTTTCAAGAAGAAAATACCTGTTAAAATTCCTGCCATAAAACCGATAAGTGCAACAAAAGCATTTAAATCTCCGGCACCCAAACGCAAAATCATGCGCAGAGGACAACCTAAAAAGACCAAGGCCCCAAACATGACCACTACCCCAATTAAGAATCTAAGCATTGTGGAAGAGCCACCCTGGGGTTTGAATTCCCGTGCCACCAAGGAAGTAATAAAAGCCCCTAATAAAATGCCCAAAATTTCCGGTCTCATATACTGGACTGTCGCAGCTTGATGCAAACCCAAAGCTCCGGCTACATCCCGGTAAAAACAGGCAATACATACTCCCATGTTAGCGGGATTGCCCATAAGAACCAAAAATACCGCCATCACTCCTACTAATAGGCCGGAAAATATCATCCCGGCTCTGGTAGAAAAGAAACTCATCTACTGTCACTCCTATCTTATAATTCCTTATACTATAATTTTAAGCATTGAGTTTATCCTGAGTCCAACTAATTATTTTTATCACAACATGATCAATGATAAAATTTATTAATGTATGTCATATATGTCATAAACCAAATTCATAATAAAAAAAGAACCCGCAGCATCAGCAGATCTGCTCTTCCGCGGGTACCTTTTCTGCCTTAAAAACCCTTTGCTTATTCGTAATCTTTAGGCCTTTGACTTTATTCTTTAAAATGGGGAATTGACTTAATTCATACGGTAAGTATCACATATCTTTAAGCTTGAAATTAGATTTTTTCGATAATAATCCTGTGATCAACCAAGGACAATTCTTTAATAACTCCTTTAACTATCTTCTTTACTCCAAAGATGTTCTCCAACTCTAGGTGATCATCTTTGGGTATCACTTTGTCAACACCTTCCAATAACAATTCTTCTTTATCATCCTGTTTTAAATACGCATTTGCTTCACACATAGTTTTCGTCCTTTCATTTTTTTGATTATTTCATTCAATAATTTTCCAGAAATAATTTTCCAGCAAAACTTACTCACAACTCCAATCCATATCTATTTAACTTTTGGGTTGCCAAGGGCATGTTTATTTTCCAAAATTTAATTAAACAATTCCGGATAGAATCCTTGCGCCAAAAGCTCCACAGAATAGGCCATTCTAGCACCGGGCAAAACACTTTCCAGGGTGATAGGAATGAACTTTTCATTCTTCACACATGCCAATTGGGACAGTCCCGGATCATTTTTAATGGATTTGATTTTTTCTTCCAAAGAAGGTACATC
>DUPU01000175.1 GCA_012838175.1 Clostridia bacterium | reverse complement strand
TCCGGTACACCTGTCCGGATGCCTCCGGATTCGCCGTCCGGATGTACCGGAATATGCAAACGTGCATAAGTTCATAACAGCAGTGTTTATGAGCGCTGTATTGTTCTTTTCTTGTTGACTGCCGGCTCATGCTGCCCAGGATCAGGACTACGAACAAACCGTAATGGCTTATTTTTCTTTAGCCGGTGTCCAGGTCGGACAACCCATTACGGTAAAAGCGACGGCATATTGTGCCTGTATACATTGCTGTAATAAAAATGACGGTATCACGAAATCCGGTACCAAAGCCGTGCCTGGACATACCCTGGCTGTAGACCCAAAATTTATTCCCCTGGGAACCAAGGTATATGTTGAAGGTCTGGGCATTTTTACTGCCGAAGATACCGGCAGTGCCATTAAAGGGAAACGGATTGATATCTTCATGGGTGATCATGAACAGGCCATTAATTTCGGCAGCCACAACTTAAAAATCTTTATTTTAGAAGAAGAAACAACACCCCGGATTTAACGGGGTGTTTTAAATAGCACAAACCCAGCAGTACAACCTGCTGGATTTGTTTGGTTCAAGGAGGTTTAATGGAGAAGTGAGTGTGTACTTCTAGTATCTCACCTATTCTTAGAAATATACTAGTTTTTGGTCTTAGCAGCGGTCACAATTATTCTTTTTCGAAAGCGAATCAGAATATGATAAAATGATTTGCCAAAAACTAAGGTAAAAATAACATTACCAACCGCATGAATAACATCAAAAGGCAGACTGGCAGCATAAGTTCCAAGAAAGGTACGCCAGTTTAAGGGGTAAATAAAAGCTACCCAATGCCAAAAATTCATAATCCAACCAAATAGGAAACCCCAAGCCACTCCAAGAAGGGTAAAAGAAAAAAGATGAAAATCCCGGTTTTTTCTCCCAAAAAAAGATGTCACAGCGCCGCATAAACCCCAGCAAAACATCTGCCAAGGAGTCCATGGCCCTTGACCCAGAAAAAAGTTAGATACCAAGGCTGTCAAAGCCCCTACCATAAATCCCGTGCGCGCGCCAAAAACATACCCACTGAGCATAACTAAAAAAGTAACTGGTTGAAGGCTAACCACAGCAGAAAATGGTATCCGGGAAACAGATGCCAAGGCTGCCATAGTGGCAATTAAAGCTACTTCTTTAGAGGAAACAGGGCTTTTTTCAAAACGCCAAAAAAAGAAAATTAAAAACAGACCTATCATAATAAAGGAAAATAAAGCCCAATTCATATCGTAGAAAGGGCTTTGGGGTAATAGACTTAGGAGAAGCAGAATTCCGGTAATGATAATAAGTGAAAATACCTTTTTATTCCCCATGATCCTATTGCCCCTTATGTTCCTCATATGTTGCCAAGAGAGCCTTTAAGCGGCTGAGAGAAAAAGCACACTGGGCTCTGGAAGCACCCCTATCCCATTGGAAATTAGGGTAAAGCAGTCCTTCTTCTGCAGCTAGTTTTACATAACCTGAATACCATTTCTCCCCCTCTTGAAATTCCGAAGATCTTGAAGCAGGTAAAGCCCGTACCAATATTGCAGCAAGCTCTGCCCCGGTAACACCCTTACCCGGAGCAAAAGTTCCATCAGGAGATCCCATAACGAAACCCGCCTCTACAGCTGTAAGAATATATCCTCTAGCCCAATGTTTATCCGATACATCTGAAAATGCCAGAGAAGATGTGCTGTCCTTTTCCTCCATAGCCAAACCACCCACAAGGAACTTAACAAATTCGGCTCTGGTGACTAAGTTATCCGGACGAAAAGTACCGTCAGGATAACCCCCCAGAACCCCTTCATTAACTAACCCCTGAATCGACTGATAAGCCCAATGGCTTTTTGATAAGTCCTTAAATACTTTTTCCGTATCACTTTCATCTTTTTGAGGAGCATATGACAAATTTACCGGGAAAGGTTTTCCCGCAAGTGCCATGACAACATAAGCCGTAGTTGTAACCGGTGTGGAGTGGATGTCTTTTTTCCAGTTGAAAGAACCATCTTGGACCTGGAGACTTAACATATGAGTGATGGCATTATTTCCATTTACAGACCAGTTGCTCCCTGACGGATTTTCTCCTGCTGCTATTAAGGCTTGAACCACCCAGGCATCAGAGGAAGTATTGGATTCCCTGCCCATCCATTCCCCGGCACTAAATCCCCCGTCTTCCCATTGATTCCCTTTGAGATATTCTAATGCCTTCTTAATTGCCGGTGAAGTTTCAGGATCCTCACCTAATAAAATCAATGCTTGCACTGCCGTCCCTGTGTCATCGACATCACTTTCCAACCCTTCCAGCCAGCCAAACCCCCCGTTTTCATTCTGACGAGCCAAAAGCCATTCTCTGGCCTTCTCCTTTTGTGGAATAGGTTCATTGGTAGAAGCCAAAGCCAATACAGACCAGATGTGTGTATTGATCATGCCCTCTTCTCCTGCTTCCGGCTGACCAAACCAACCGTCATCCTGCTGGAAATTCTTTATTTTTTCTGCCAACTCC
>DUPU01000174.1 GCA_012838175.1 Clostridia bacterium | reverse complement strand
TGGCTTTTAAGGTTTTTGTCGCATCAATTCTAATAGGGCTCACATAAACAGGACTATCCTTTGTAGGAGTAGAGCCGTCTAAGGTATAATAAATTGTTGCTCCGGCTGTGGCTGTGGTCAGCGAAACTGATTGACTTCCCCTGTATGTACCGCTAGGTATATTAGCTGTCGGTGTCGCCGCCACCTTGCCCATGCCCGGGTTGATGGTATAGCTTAAGGTCACCACGTCGCTGTCATCCATGCCCACCTTAGAGGCTAAGAGTTTTATTACTGTATTTTTGGTCACAACAATTGGTTCCAGGTAGATCCTGCTTAAAGCTGTAGGCGTTGTGCCATCAGTGGTGTAATGAATAGTTGCCCCTGATGTTTCAGTGGTAACAGCAACTTCCTGGACTGAGCTGTATATTCCTGCCGGGACGTCCGGCTGCGGTGCTGCCACTTTTTCCCGTAATCCTAGTTCTAGTTCCGGACTTTGATAATCAGACTCCAAATTAACCCCTGCATAACTTTGCACATTAGTAAGCACCTTAACCTGATATGTTTCCGGAGTTATCCCGTCATCCTTATATTCTTTAAAGCCGCCGGGATATAAGTCTGTGTCCGGCACAAAACGAATTCTTTTAACAAACTTGTCGGAATCAATGACACTTAATTGATACTGTCCGCCACTCTTATAAGTATCATTATCAGCCTCAATAATAAAATCTATCTTTTCACAGGGCACTTGATTATTACCGCTGTCTGTCACCACAATGTTCTCCGTGAGGCTATCCGGGTCATAAATAGTTTCCCCTTGCATAAACATGTCAAACTCCACTTCCAGTCCGCTGCTGTCCAGAGCTGTTCCCCTAACCTGAGGAGCTTTAGTCGACAAGAGTCCGATATTCACCTGATCATGAATGGGAGGAACAGTCATACTCTTTGTTTCACTGGGTTGATACCCGCTTCCGGTAAAACTTACCTTCCACTCGCCGGCAGGTACATCCCATCCGTATTTCCCTTCTTCATCGGTGATATCAGGGTTTATTTCTCCCCATTCTTCGGCTTTATTCCAGAAGTAAAATTCATCGTCCAATTCATTTTTTAATAATACGCTGGCAGTAATCCCTTCTACCCGGTTCGAGTCAATAACTTCATAGACATATCCGGAAGGGTCGACTTTCCAGTTAGGGTGCTTTTGGTCATCACGTTTTCCTGGTTGTGGTTTTTCCTCTTGTTCCTTTCTTTTTTGCTGCAAGATAAGTTCGTTCTGAATATCCCGCATTACCGCATCCCACCAAAGATCCAGCTCGGCACCGGTTTTCTTCCCGTAAATCATCCCTCCGGAAGAAACGATATAACTAAGCCCCTTGCCAATGGGTCCGGCAAAACCAGCCCCGTAACTGACTCCGCTGAAGAGGGTATTCATCTTATGGGCACTGCGCCTTGCCCGGTCATACTCCATAATCTCCTTATACAGCCTGGATTTGACTAATGAATTTTCAATCTTGTCGGCTTCGGCATAGAGAGTATTATGATCCTTACTGGTGGGCCCCATTATGACCTGACCGGCTAGAACCGCCCCGCCCAAGACCTGCATTCCGTTGCCTACCCGGCTTAGGTTGGCCGGATTAGCTGAGGTATCATTAACAAAATCTCCAAGATTATAGACATAGCCTGCATAATCCGCTTTGCTTAATACGTCATTGGTTGTACTATCAGTATTCATCATTCCCGTTGCCCGGGAAGCCTTTCTTTTAGCTCCTGTATCGCCTTTGAGCAGTGCCGTAAGCTCCGGACTGAAATACATGGTTCTCGTGTATTCAGCCGAATCCCCGTTTTCCGTCAGTTCCTCCTTGGTCCAGTAATAACCCTGAAGGGTTTCATACTTCCGATACCCCTGACTTATTAATTCTTCTTCGCTAATGGTATGGCCTTCGGTAAAGCTTCCCGTAACATGAAGAGAACTACCGTCGGCTACCGGGAATAGGATATTCAGATTATTCTCATCCTGTTGAATTTCCCTTTTGTCCAGGTTATCACGAATGACGACCGGTAAGCTGACCGGATCTATATTAGGCTGATTTATGGCCTCGGCAAAATCAATATCCTTAGTGCCGGAAATGGGGGCTAAGGGCTCATCATAGGCTAAGGCGTAATAAATGGACAAATCACCCAGATAGACATTTAAATATTTATCCAGTTCCCATTCAGAATACTTTGTATCTCCCTCGACCACATCTCGGACATGTGTTGCTTCAAACATTGTATCTACGCCGTTATATTTGTTCACCAAGCCGGCATAGCTTATTTGATCTTTTAATAAGTTATTGATCCTAAAGCTCACCTTGGTTTTTGCATATGGATTATACGACAGAGTCAAGGGATGATTGCTTTCATCAGGACTGTCATTGGAAAATTCATACCCAGCGTTACTAAACTTAAAATGGCTGGTATATGCCGCTTTTTGGGGATCAATTATTTCACATGTATTTAATGACGAGGTATGGATTTCCCCGTCTTTGGTGATCATTTTAGCGTACATGATGTGCCCCATCGCATAATCAGGGTATGTCAAAGCCACTGATGTTTGATAATTAGTTTTATCCGCCGGAATTACTGTCTTCCCGATTAAAGTATCATTGTCATAGATTTCGATTGTGCTCTCCGGCAAGCCAATTCCTCTTACTAAAATATTTCTGGCTTTTTCTCCTAAAAATACTTCTTTAGGGGGAATAATAGTTACCTTGGGCACATCAATATTGTCTACCCCAAAACTTTCATTGTGATAATTGTTCCCAATCTTATACCTTAAACTAATATTTAATGTAGTTTGATCCGTAGCCGGTGGGATCAGAGTAAAAGACATCAACCCACTGGTCTTTGACATATCCCAGGGAGTAAAACTTGATCCGGAATATTTTTCCCCTTCATAATACACTTCGTTCCCCTTAAGTGCCGCGGTAGAAATAATGTTAATTCTTTCTAAAATGATTTCCTCTTCATGATCCGTGAAATCAGCTTTAAAGCTGACTACCACCGCAACTTCTCCCGTGTCGTTATTAGGTGTGTATTTTGTCTTAATACTATTCTCTGTGAAACCTAATTGCTCATCTAAGACCAGTTCCTTAAGTTCGATATCGCCAAGTGATGTCCGTTTTCCCTTTTCAATAGCCAGTGTTTTCTTTACATAATGGGTATTCTCCTCTAAATCCAAAAATTCAAATGTCTCCAGCAATTTTAAATTCTGCGCTTTTTTCAGCCCATAACCCTTGAAAATTACAGCAGTATAATCTCCTGCTTTTAAATTATGAAATTCAGAGGATAGATGATCAATACCGGTAATAACAGCTGCCTGCTGACCACTTTCGTCATATAGAAGCAGATAAGAGGCAGGTGGATTGTCGCCTCCAGTAAGCACATGTGCCGTAACTTCCCCCTTGGGTAATGCCACGGCATTTACCTTGCCGTTTAGATATTCATCTAAAGTAACTTCATAGAACGGTTCATCAGGAAGGAGCCCATCATTAAACTCAAAATATAAACGTAGTTTCTCTCCGGCCCTGATATCTTTATCATATATATGAATGGTAGATGAATACCAGTAATAACCGGCATCTACATACGTGACCCCATCGGCTTTTCTTACGGTAACCCGGCTAATGTTGGTATTATCCAGACCAATCAAAGTAGTATTATCCACCTCTTCTCCCTGATCCACCAAAGGTCGGATAAAGAGGTCAACAGCTATTTTATTCTTTTCGCTATACTCGAGGCTTATATTTTTTTCAACATCCGTTTCTGAACTGAAATTTACGGCATCATCTAAATATCCGGTTTTTGAAATATACATATATACCGGGACATCAGAATATATTTCAATTTCATATCTACCTTCCCCGTCAGTTACCGTCGTATCATTATGGCTTATATAGCGATAGCCATTTCTAAAGGATTGGTAAAGGGAAATGACACACCCGTCAATGTTCCGTCCGCTGATTCTTTCATCTGAAATAGTACCGGTAACCTTAATTTTGGGCAGTTCCTCCAAATTGATATTTATTGTTTCATTGCTAGCTGCAATAACCATGGTTTTTTCTTCAGGAATTTTATACTTTTTGGCATCAGGTTCTGATAATACAACACCGTATTCCAGTTCCTGACCCACAAAAAATTCATTTAGTTCCTCCCCGCTTTCCACATATCTGTAATAGTTGGTATCTTTTATCCTATAGCTAATCCGGACTGACGCGCCGCCTCCTGTAACATTGAACCGCACCTTTGCCGGCTTATAGGCACTACTTAAATCTACTGTTTCGTTTTGGCCTGGTGACAGATCAATTTTTCCCGATGCATAAACATGAACCTCGTCTTTTAGCTGGTATTGGTAGTTCCCCGTTGGTCTCAAACCGTTAAATTTAAAATCAGTTTCATTCTCACCAATCACCTGATCCTGTCTAAACCAGTCTAAGTTGTTGAAAAGGGTTATTGTCTTACCATTATAGTCTCCACCCTCATTGTCCAAACCAACAAAGCTTATGCTTCCGGAAATCTCTAAATTCTTTTCCTCAACTACAGTAGCTTTGTTTTCCCCATTTTCCGGGTCTGTAAGAGAGTATTCCACACTGATAATTTTCTTTGCCCCAGCAGGCAAGGCCGCCTGATGGCTATAAACATTGGTGTTCTCATCAAAGGTAAGTAAGTAGTCTATGGTTTTATTCTCTTCCCCCGTATCAACATAAGTCAGTTTGGCCCCGCCGATAAAATTAGGGATGCCGGTAAGAGTATATTGAATCTGACTGTCATTTTCGATAAAAGTTGTGTGGTAATACCTTGTTTTAAATACGGTGCCGGCTTTTAAAATATAGGCTTCATTTCGCACCAGCAAGTTCTTGCTTTCCGCCGGAGAAAGAAATCCTTCATTATCTTCCACATAAAAATCTACTTTAACCGCATTTTCCACCTTGCTGTCTATTTTTATCGTTTTAGCATAGGTATGAACACCCTTATTACTGGCTGTACGCTTCAATTCTTCGGTATGAATCAAGGCATCATGCTCATCATAGAACTCCGCCTTACCCGTCAGGTTCAATTGATTGGATACGATATAGAAGGTATAGTATCTGTCTTTATTTAAAAATACCGTACCATCTTCTAGAACTTTGCTGTTTGCCACCCCGTACTCAATCATGCTTTCTAAAGCGGTACCCCGGTATATAATGCTATCGGTTAAGGAATACTCTTCTCCCATATCGGCTTTAAACAAAAAGTAAATTGTTTTCGTCCCGTAACCTTCACTTAAGGTAAAGGGAATTTCCGGAACAATATCCCGCCACGCTGCCTGCTCCAATGCTGCCTCTGATTCCGCAAATTTAACTTTTTGAAAGGAACCTGGGCTAATATTCAAAATAACATTAGCCTCTGTAGTGTAGGCCGCATTATTATTAATTGTTCCTTTAGGCAATATAATACTGGGTCCCCCGTCCCCCTCACTGAAAAGAGTAACATCGGCAAATCCTTTCACCTGTTCACCGTCCTCAGTGAGATAAACAGTATACCAGCCCCGGGGGAAACTTTCCAAATCTTCTTTGTCGATCTTAAGTTCGCTCCTTGAAATATAATATGCAGTTACGCCAAAAGGCTGGGAATTAAGTGCTGTGCCAATTCTTTTTATCAGTTTTGCCTCATATGATCTTGTATCGTCAAAATCAATTCCTCTAATCAGCAAATCTCCCCGGTCATTAATAATATTTTTTAACACCGTTTCATTCAAAAACTCAAAGATCATGGCATTGTATTCATTGAGAAGGGGAGACTCGGATTCAACCACTTGTTGTTCATCATAGGCATAATAAACTGACATAAGGGGTTTTTTATCATACAGAAGTTCCAAATTGTATTTGCCCTCAAGCTCTGTCTCAGGCGTCAGGGTAAGGATAATGCCGTTCTTTATCCTTTGAGGAGAAACATTGAGAGAAATCTTGTTTTCCGACTCATCAATCAGGTTTGCCTCGATCCCTGATTCCTGAATATTAAAGGCTCCCTCCAGACACAGCTCAATCTTTCCGTCTAAGGGCTGGAAAATTTTCCTAGAGCGATGGTCGCTGTCCCCATACCAAATTGTATTCACCCCCACCGCATTACTTCTTTTAATAATGGCACCGGTTAAAGGCGAATTATTGTAGGTAATGAGCAGGTCAGCCCCATCCGGTACCGTACCGGTGATGTCCACTACGCCTTTTACAATATAAATTCCGTGGGAATTTGGCTGCACTTCAACAGAGCCAGGCCTTAGACTGCCAATAACATTATTTCCGTCTTTTAGCTGGGCATTAATTTTTCCCGCATCAGTTATCGAAGCTGTATAAAACTGAAATTCCAAGGTATTTGCCCTATTATCAATAACATAAACCGGATCAGCCGGTTCTCCCCCGCCCTGTTCATGTTCAACACGGCTGCCACTACCCAGGCCGTTTATAATATTCAAGGATTCTGCAGCAGGTATCTGGCCGTTCAGAACCCTAATGGCATCAGACGGCAAAGAATAGATAATATCTATTTCCCCGTCGATTCGCTCTGCAGTTACCTTCAGATAAAGCTTATCCCCGCTCTTTAAAGCTTCTGTAAGGGGAATGTTTCCCCTAATCCGGTATCCGCTGCCTATCGGATAACCGGCGCTGTTTATTTCGTCAACCACTTTTATATCGTCAACCAACATGTTTTCTTTGCTCATGGTGCCAAGGTAAGTACCATCGTCCATTGGACCTGACCAACCCATTTGTGTAAACTGCCACAACTCTACATCTATATCATTTTTTGTCAGCTCCAAGGCAAGACCATAAGCATCAAAAGCAATACTTAAATTATTCACAGCAGACGAAATTTTGCTAACACTAAGATTTTTTATAGAACCTGAGGCAGCATTTATAGTCCCAAATCTACCAATGCTTCTATCGGGAAAAAGATAATTATCATCCTGATCTTTAATGTCTATATAATAATCCTCTGTGTTAGATAATTCCCGGTTGCCATCCATTTCCATCTGAAAAATGAAATGTTCCTCTCCACGGGCAGTCTTACCCAGATAACGCCATTCTTTCTGGGTAGCTACCTTTACATAATCGGAACCGTCAAGAATAAATACTTCCGCCTCAAGGCTATCCCCATATTCCAAAAAACCTGTACCTAAAACTTCAATGTAAAATTCCTTATCTCCCGTCATGGGATACCGGCCTGCCCAGTTAACTGCATCTGCATAGGAAACAGTAACAGGAGGGGAATCCGCCGCCAATAAATTTAGCCCGTAAACCTCATCAATAACCGTTCCTGCACCATAAACATTTTCATTTACCGAATCACTTTTCTCTGTAAGCTGATTTGTTCCTTTATCCGCCTCTTGCGATACTACAGCAAAAGGAATAGCCGTCATTATACATAGAAGAATGCACAAGATAACTATCTTTGATATCCATTTTTTCATTTGTTTCCCCCCTATATAGATTTTTGTCATAAGACTTTTCTTTCCTTGTTTAAATAAGAATAGTAAACAATTGAAAAAAAGTCGTCACCCATAAGTATTGATTGTGCAAAAAGCCCTCACCCAAAATGGGTGAGGGCACCTTTTTTAGTTTATCAAGAAATTTCATTGTCCAGATACTGACTGTTCTTTATCTTCTAGCCGCTTAATCAGTTCAGTTTTGCTTTGAACATTAAATTTGGAATAGATGTTTTTAATATGGGTCTTTACCGTATTTTCACTTAATTGCAACTCACCTGCAATCAGTTTATAGGTTCTTCCCTTTAACAATAGTTCTATGATTTCTTTTTCCCTATCTGTTAAGTTGCTTTTCGTCATCAGGATATTCATTGTTTTAACCTGTTCATTTTCCTCTCCTACAGACATTTCAAGGAGTGGTGATAAAAAAATATGTTTTTTTAAAAACAGCGAAAGCTGCTTATGCAGAAGGGGAAGCATAATTAAAACAGTAAAAACTATAATTAGGGCTAAAACCGAAGGATTATATCTTTGCTCGCTCATGCTGACAATAACATTTCCTACCATGCCGCCGGTAAGTACTCCTAAAACATTGGCGGAAAGACCCAAGCCTAAGATTTTTGCCGGATTATTATAGAAATCCAACATGGCGCCT
>DUPU01000173.1 GCA_012838175.1 Clostridia bacterium | reverse complement strand
AGGTAGTTTTTTCAAAGGTTAATTCCGGATCCGGAAAATTTTCCCCAGTTTCCTCCGGAGCTTCCGGGGTTTCTGATTCCGTTGGTTCTTGGTTATTATTATTTATTTGGTTATTGCTGTTTTGTTCTTGCTTATTCGGACTTACCTTTGTTTCTTGACTTTCAGTACCGGGATTCTCTTTTGGGTTACCGTCAGTAAATTGTTGTGCCATGGTCACCATAATATGAAAAGGTTTAGTGGTTGCTCCCACTAATACCAAAATAACTGCAATCAATATCAAAACAGATATAAGTATACGTTTCTGCATTTCTTTTCCCCCGTTAGAGTATACATTGCTATTATTTTATCATACTTAAAAAAAGATGTCGAACTTTATAATTGGGAATATAATTATTGATTTATTTCAAATAATTAGGGGTTTATGGAACAGGATAAATAATTGTTTTGTCGAATAAAATGTCGAATAGGATATTGTTTAATAATAAAAAAACATTTCTCAATAAACAGAGTTACAAATTGTTAAGGGGATAGGGGTTGAACATTTGTTATATCAACTAAAGGAATTGAGGAGAGGGGGAGGGTCGGGCCTGAAATGAAAAAAATAAAAATTATTGGCGGACTTATTTTAGTGAGCTTCTGCCTGATTTTACTCACCAAACTTCCGGTTCTGGGACTGGATAAACCTGAATTTTGTGGTGGATGCCATGTTATGGATGAACAGGTAGAAACTTTTTTACATTCTGCCCATCGTTTAGGGGCAACTTGTGGGGATTGTCATATACCCTACAGTCTGGTTCCGGGGGCAATGTATAAGGCATATACCGGGACCAAGGACTTAATCGGGGTGATTTTGGATCAGGACCCTTATCATATTCATGCATCGGAAATGGGCAAGAATATCATTCAAAAAAATTGCCTCCGCTGTCATGGAGATTTGTTGGGAGAAATAGGAGATACCAAGGAAGATGGGGGAAGATATTGTTTTGAGTGCCATCGCAGTACCCCTCATAGAAAATAATAAGGAGGTAAGTCTTGTTGAACAAAAAGATTTTATCAGGAAAAAATATTGTTCCGACATTTTTTTTCGGGGCAGTCATATTAGGACTGATATTTTTCGTAATATTTTCATTTTTATCAAACAACCGAGAACTTCAAAGAGAGACTTTGGGAGAGATCGGGGCAAAGGAAGCAGATCCTGCCGTCTGGGGACAGTATTATCCCTTGCATTATCAGACCTATATGCAGAATTTTGAGAACACAGAGAAGCCCTCTCATTTTGAAACCAAACCTTATATGGAGAAGATATATGCCGGAACCGGTTATGCGGCTGAGTTTAATGAGCCCAGAGGACATGTATATACCTTAGAAGATATTTTGGCCGTAGATTCCGCCAGGAAAAAAACCGGGGCGGCATGCAATACCTGCAAATCTTCTCAAATCCCTGAGATAATTGAAAGATACGGGGACGAGTATTATCAAATGGGTTTTAATGAGATTAATGATCAATTGGAACATCCCATTGCCTGCCTTGACTGCCATGACCCCAAAACCATGGAATTAAGGATTTCCCGCCCCGCCCTGGTGGAAGCTTTTGCCCGGCAGGGTAAAGATATTAATAAGTCTACCCGGCAGGAAATGCGCTCCCTGGTTTGTGCTCAATGCCATGTGACATATTATTTTGAAAAGGACACCAAAAAAGTTACTTTTCCTTGGGATAACGGGGTGAAGGCCGATGAGATACTGGAGTATTTTGACGGTAAAGGTTTTACTGAGTGGAATCATCCTGATACCGGTACAGGTTTGGCCAAGGCGCGACATGCGGAATACGAAACCTTTGTGGGAAGCACTCATGAAACCGCAGGGTTGGCCTGTGCCGATTGCCATATGCCTTATGTAAAGATTGGTAATACAAAGGTAAGTTCTCATTATTGGACCAGTCCTTTGAAAAACATTGAGGAAAGCTGTATGACCTGTCATAGAGAAGGCAGTGAATGGCTCACGGAAAGAGTTGAAGATATCCAGAAGAAAACAAAAGAAATCCAAGACATTGCGGGAAATGTAGTTGTCAAAGCGATAGAGGAAATAAAAGCCGCCCGGGAAAGCTCGGGAGTGGATGCCCAATTGCTTCAGGAAGCTCAGGAAATGCACCGCAAAGGTCAGTGGTATCTGGATTATGTGATGGTAACCAACGGTTATGGTTTTCATAATCCTACCGAATCCATGAATAACTTGGGTAAGGCAATTGACTATGCCCATCAAGCTATTCAATTGGCAAAGGATGCCGTGAGGTAAACTTTAATCGTGACAGGGGACGGTTCTTTGACACGCGCGGAAAATTTACCTTGGGGGTATTAAATTTTATACCTCTGAAAAAGAGAGACTTTAAGCTTATAAAAAGTTAGTTTATAAAAGTATTATTAAATAGTTCGTGCTCCCAATCGGGGGCACGAACCTTTTCTTATCTATTGTCCATTTCAAAATCTTTCATAAATGCTACCAGTTTTTTTACGCCTTCAATAGGCATAGCATTGTAGATGCTTGCCCGCATTCCTCCCACTGACCTATGTCCTTTCAAGGTGCTGAGGCCTGCTTTGGCGGCTTCCTTGACAAATTTATCATTAAGTTCATCACTGGGAGTGACAAAGGGAATATTCATCAAAGAACGGTCCCTGGGATTTACCGGAGTGGAAAAAAGTTTGGATTCATCAAGGAAATCATAAAGTATTTTTGCTTTTTCCCGGTTAATGGCTTCCATAGCTTTGACTCCGCCTAATTCATCCAGCCATTCAAATACCAGGCCGGCAATATAAATGCTGTAGCAAGGCGGAGTATTATACATGGACCGGTTTTTTGCATGGGTTTCATAGCGCAGGATAATGGGGGTATTTTCCTCGTGCTTGCCAATAAGATCATTTCTAATAATTACTACGGTTACCCCGGCCGGGCCAATATTTTTTTGAGCCCCGGCATAGATAAGACCAAATTTTGTCACATCGATTTCCTCAGATAAAATATGGCTGGACATATCGGCTACCAGGGGAATGCTGCCTGTATCGGGAAAGCGTTTAAATGCCGTCCCTTCAATGGTATTATTGGAAGTGATGTGTACATAGTCGGCATCGGGGGAGAAAGCGTAATTATCAGGTATGTAGGAAAAGTTCTTATCTTCGGAAGAAGCTGCAATATTGATCTTACCGTATAGTTTAGCTTCAGCCATGGCTTTCTTAGACCAGTTGCCGGTATGAATGTAATCGGCTTTTTTGTTTTTGGACATCAAATTCATGGGAATCATGGCAAATTGCTGGGATGCTCCCCCCTGCAAAAATAGCACGGTATAATTATCCGGTATGTGCATCAATTTGCGCAAAAGTGCTTCGGCATTTTCTATAATAGACATATAGGTTTTGGAACGGTGGCTCATTTCCATTACTGACATACCGCTCCCTTGGTAATTCAGCATTTCTTGGGCAGCTTTTTTCAACACCGGCTCCGGGAGCATGGATGGTCCGGCTGAAAAATTATAAACTCTGTTCATTGTTATTCTCCTTTTTTATGATCATTTATTGATGACATTGAAGGCTATTTTGCATTTTATAATAGTAATAATTAGGCTTTAAGTCAATAGTTTGAAGTAAGCAATGGACAAAAATGTAAATCCAATTTAAAAAATCCGCGATACGTTCTTATGATTACACCTAAATAAGGAACCGGCCTTAATTATAATTTACTAACTAACATATTCCTCCTAAACTTGGAAAGAATATTTTTAGTTAGTAAATCCATTTTTCAGGAGGGATAAGATGAGACAAAGATTTAAGGCTGTAACAGTTGTATTGGCAGTAATTTTTTTGCTGGGGGTATTTTTCTGGATTTTACCCCCGAAGACCAGTTCCGCTTTGGCCACATGGGAAGACTGGGTTGACTTTATTGCTTCAAAAAAATCATCCCCTCTGGCACCGAAACCGGAGAAAAGTATTTTGGCCAGGCTGGAGGAAGGTCAAAAAATTTTTCGCTACGATACCTTTGGAGATGAAGCTTTTTGGGGCGATACATTAAGGCTTCATGAAGCCATTAAAGGAGAAAACCTGGGCGGGGTAGGGCCGGGTGTTAGCCCTAAAACAGCTTTGTCTGTTGGTTTAAAAGTTGATTCTGAAGCACTGCCTTCGGATTTGGCGCGGGCACTTAGAGCAGGAAAAGTTGATCTGGACGACCCGGCCAGCACCATTGCTTTGTTACAGAATGATGCGGTGGTTGGGATAAAGGGTTTCTTTGATAAGCAGGGGAACCTTATATCTATTGGTATTCAATGCGCCTTTTGCCATTCCACAGTAGATGATTCCTTTGCTCCCGGTATCGGCCGCAGATTGGATGGGTGGGCGAACCGGGATTTAAACGTAGGGGCTATTATCGCTCTTTCCCCCAACCTGCAGGTTATTGCCGACCGTTTAGAGGTGGATGTTCCCACATTAGAGCAGGTGTTAGCCAGCTGGGGGCCGGGAAAATATGACGCCATAGTGTTGGAAGACGGAAAAGCTTTTCGACCGGACGGAAAGCCTGCCGCCACCTTAATTCCACCGGCCTTTGGCCTTTCAGGGATAAATCTTCATACCTGGACGGGATTTGGGTCGGTGCCATATTGGAATGCCTATGTGGCCAATACTCAAATGAGAGGGATGGGGACATTTTTTGACCCCAGGTTGAATGATCCGAAGAAATATCCCATTGCTGTGAAAACAGGAGACTGGAATATTAAAAACGAACCGGATTTAATAACACCCAAGCTGGCAGATCTTCATGTTTATCAACTGGCATTAAAAGCTCCCCAACCTCCTGAAGGCAGTTTTGATCCGGAGGCTGCTGCCCGGGGGAAGGCATTGTTTAATGACAAAGCCGGATGCAGCAATTGTCATGTTCCACCCCTCTATACTGAGCCCGGTCATGCCATACATACGCCGGAAGAAATGGGTATCGACGCTTTTCAGGCTCAGCGTTCCCCCACAAATGGGTATAGAACGGCACCTTTGGCCGGTTTATGGACCCATCAAAAAGGAGGGTTCTATCATGACGGCCGGTTTGCTACTTTGCTTGAGGTAATAAATCACTACGATTCATTATTTAATTTAAATCTTTCCCAACAAGAAAAGAATGATTTAATAGAGTTTCTAAAATCTATCTAAATTATAAGCCTAGCCGCTGAATGAGTCAGAGGGAACAGTATTCCCCCTGATTCATTCTTTATTAAAATACATCTGAAATGATGCTCCAAACTCCGATGAGGAGTATGTTATAATAGTCCTAAACAGGTAAGATGGCTGCCAAAAGCATTATTTAGTTAGGAGGGGAAAATGCTGGGTAGAATTTTCAATAAGAGCAGCAACCGTCCCGTAATGGATATGACCCGGACTTATTGGGATTGGTTCTTTGATGCCGCATCCTTGGTAGGACTAATTTTAATGGTCAGTATACTCATTTACTATTGGCCCAGGCTTCCGGAAACCATTCCCACCCACTTTAACTTTTCCGGAGAAGCAGACGGCTGGGGCAGCAAAAGCACTTTGCTTATTCTTCCAATTTCAGGTTTGGCCTTGTATGCTATACTAACCGTGGTGGGCTTTTTCCCCCATACATACAATTATCCTTGGAAGATTACAGAAAAAAATGCTCGGGATCAATATAGGTTAGCCCAGTTATTAATGGGATGGCTAAAAATTGAACTAACTTGGATGTTTTTATATTTGGTATGGCAAACCGTTAAAGTATCCCTGGGTCATGTGGATGGGTTGGGCATGGTATTTGCTCCGGTATTTCTTGCGGTTGTTTTTGGTACAATCGGCATTTACTTTTATTTGTCTTTCCGGGTTCGTTAAAGCAGTTTAGCCAGTTAATTACCGTCTATATATACTTTTGTAGAAATCTCTCCTTCCACCGGATCAAATATTTTTATATCGATTATTTTTTCTTTCAATCGGCCTTGTTTAACCATGTGCATTAATTCGCCCATGTTTATATCGTGCAGGTTGATACCCTGTTTGGCCAAATCTTCCGTAACCTCTTTCGGAATCATTTGCAGGGCCAGCGCCGGAAATTTTGCTGTTGTCTTTAAAAGACTGACGGGTATTTGAATATCTGCTTTTACAATGGAATCAGTAAAGACTTGGATATGCAGAAAACGGGTTTTCATAAGTTTTCCTCCTCAAATTGTCCATTTACTCTAATATATGTACGAGGAGAGAAGAAATCTTTTTATATTGAAAACTATATGGAAAAGTTTTCGTCCAGAAGGACAAAGCATGATATATTAAATTATTGGCGAAAAAGGCAATTGAAAAAGGAAAGGGAAATCTTCCATGAAAAAACGGATTTACATTGCATATACAGGGGGCACCATAGGGATGGTCCGCACGGCGGAGGGTTATGTGCCCAAGCAAGGATTTTTACAGCAGCAAATGGAATTAATCCGGGAAATAAAAAGCGGAGAATTGCCTGAATATGAAATTTGTGAGTATGATCCTCTGCTGGACTCATCTAACATGACTCCCGACAACTGGGTAGCCATTGCTCGGGACATTAGGGCCAAGTATGATGATTACGATGGTTTTGTCGTCCTTCATGGTACGGATACTATGAGTTATACTGCTTCGGCCTTGGCTTTTATGCTGGAAGGAATTGAAAAACCGGTGATTTTTACCGGCTCCCAGATTCCATTATGTGAGGTGCGCAATGACGCCCGGGAAAACCTGATTACAGCGTTGATCATCGCAGGAAAATATTACATTCCTGAAGTTTGCTTGTATTTTGGAGGAAAGCTGTTTCGGGGATGCCGCACGGTGAAAGTCAGCGCAGATCAACTAAACGCTTTTGCTTCGCCTAATTTTCCTCCCTTGGCAACAGCCGGTGCGGAAATCAGAATTAACTGGAACCTGGTGCTTTCTCGGAAAAAACCTTTGGCCCCGGTAAATGACCTGGGACATTATCCCATCGCAGCTCTTCGGCTTTTCCCCGGCATCTCCGGGGATGTAGTGCGGAATATCTTGCAGCCTCCTATTAAAGGCTTGGTTTTAGAAACTTACGGGGTTGGCAATGGGCCCAGTAAAGATGCTAAACTGTTGACCGCTTTGGAAGAAGCGGTACAAAGGGGTGTGGTGATTGTGGCCTGCACCCAGTGCCTGCAGGGCATGGTTAATTTAGAAGAGTATGAGGCAGGCTCAGCTTTAGCTAAAGTGGGAGTAATCAGCGGGTTTGACATGACGGCGGAAGCAGCCTTGACAAAACTTTATTATCTCTTTGCCAAGGGGTTAACGCCCGCTCAAGTTAAAAATGAAATGCAAAGGGACTTATGCGGGGAAATCACCCTTAGTTACCCTTTGCCTGATTGAGAAGAACTACTCCTTGATTAGGAAAACTCTTTTTTCATAATAAGCGTAATAAGCGTAAATAAAAAGGAAGGGAAGAAAATGTGGACACCTGACCCGATTGCCTTTCAGATCGGTCCCTTGGCTATTCGCTGGTACGGGATATTATTGAGTACGGCACTGGCATTAGGAACCTATCTTGCTTACCGGGAAGCGGAAAAACAGAAAATTGACCCCGAGTACATTATAAATTTGGTTGTGGTCGCTGCTCCCCTGGGGTTTATCGGAGCGAGGATATACTATATTTTGTTTTTTAACTTGGAATACTATTTGTCCCACCCGGCGGAAATACCTGCGGTATGGCATGGAGGACTGGCCATTCACGGTGCTTTAATCGGGGGGATTATTGGCGGATATTTGGTGGTACGGCGTTACCGGCTGAACTTTTGGCAGATAGCGGATATTGTAGCCCCCAGCCTTATTCTAGGCCAAGCTATTGGACGGTGGGGCAATTTTTTTAATCAGGAAGCCTATGGTTATGAAACAGATCTCCCCTGGGCCATGTACATAGACGGGGCGTATCGACACCCCACTTTTCTTTATGAATCCCTGTGGAACTTAACGGTATTTATTATCTTGATTTTAGTCCGCCGGAAAAAATTTATTCGGCAGGGTGATTTGTTTGCCGGATATATTGCCATGTATTCTTTGGGGAGGGTATTTGTAGAATCATTTAGAACGGACAGCTTGATGCTTGGGCCTTTTAGGATTGCCCAGTTAGTAAGCCTTATAGGTATAGCTTTTGGCCTGATTTTTATTATTTATAACCATCGGAAAAATCAAGAACCTCAAGCTCAAGAAACAACGAAGAGAAGAAGTTAGGTGCTGGACATAGGCTGTTATCCTTTGCATATATTAGAAAAAACAGCCTGTGTCGCGGGGTGAATTGGTAAATGATATATGTAGGGATGATATCTGATACCCATATCAACCAAAGGGATTTAAAAGCACCTAATTACGGGATACCACTAATAGTTTTGGAGGAAATAAAAAAATGTGATATGATTGTTCATTGCGGTGATATCGGTCATTGCAGAGAAACACTGGGTTTTTTGGTAGGATTGGCTCCTACCATTGCTGTAAAAGGCAACCACGATAAACATACTAAGGAAAAAATCCCCTTGAAGATAAAGACAGATTTTTTCGGGTGGCGGGTGGGCATTACCCACGGTCACGGAGATAATGTGCGCCGGGAACCCTTGAGTATCATTAAATTTTTCAAAGAACCTCTAGATGTTATTATGTTTGGCCATATTCATCGACCTTTTGTATATGCGGACCATGACTTGATTCTCTTAAACCCGGGCAGCACTTCCAGCACTGAATATACTCCTTTTTCCAGTTTTATGACGGTAGCATTTTTTAGGGAACGGTTAGAAATAAAGATTTTTATTCTGGATAAAAGGCGGGAGAAAATAGAGGGAACCAGAAGCGCGGTTTTTAAAAAAATATCACATAAGTATTATAAAAGCTGAGATAAATAAAAAGAAATAGAGGAGTAAGCTGCTCATGAATAAAGAATTGACAGGTATGATGTTGGCTATGCTTTCTGGGGCAGCTTCCGGAGGGTCAGAAAAAGATGTATCTGATAAAAAGGTTTTCAAAATATTATAGAGAGCATTTGCCTTTGTTTTTCCTGGATTTTGGGTCCGCTTTTGTCATGTCCGGTTTGGATTTGGTTTTTCCTTTTGCCGTAAGCAAAATGATTGACCAGGTGTTGCCGTCACGGAATTTAGAACTCCTGATCCTGATGGGGGCGGGCCTTTTATCTATTACCATTGTTAAATTTATTTTGCAATATATTGTAGACTATTGGGGGCATGTGCTGGGTGTTCGCATGGAATATGCCATGCGCAAAGACCTTTTTCATCACCTGCACAAGTTATCTGTAACATATTTTAACAATACTAGGACAGGCCATATTATGTCCCGCTTGGTCAATGACCTGAATGAAATTGCGGAACTGGCCCATCATGGCCCGGAGGATTTGTTTATTGCCACCATTACCTTATGCGGTTCCTTTATTATTATGCTCAGCTTAAATTGGCAGTTAGCTTTAATTATCTTTTTTCTGGTGTTAGTGATGATAAGTTTCTCCATTATACAAAACCGGGGGATGCAGAAGGCGTTTCGGGAAATGCGCTTAAGAATCGCGGACATAAATGCCCAGGCAGAAGACAGTTTTTCCGGAGCCAGAGTAGTAAAGTCATTTACCAACGAATGGTATGAGGAAGAAAAATTTGACCAGGGAAATGCCCGCTTTAGGCAATCAAAAGAAAGCGCATTTAAAGCCATGGCATTGTTTTTTTCCGGGATAAACTTTTTTTCCGCCCTGATTAGTTTAGCGGTAATGTTTTTCGGAGGAATTTTTGTTTATGTAAATATACTTTCTATCGGAGAACTGGTAGGTTTTTTCCTGTATGTTTCCATGTTTGTGGCACCTATTAGGCGGATTGGTTTTCTCATGGAACATTATCAAAAAGGGATGGCCGGTTTTCGCAGGTTTATTGAAGTGATGGATATTCAACCGGACATTGCAGACGACCCTGATGCTAAGGAATTAAAGCGGGCAAAAGGGGATATCACCTTTGACCGGGTAACTTTCAGCTATAATAATCAAAAAAATGTATTGGAAAATATCAGTTTCCACATTCGAGCCGGAGAAACTGTGGCTTTGGTGGGACCTTCCGGTGGGGGAAAAACCACTTTATGCAATTTAATACCCCGGTTTTATGAGGTTGATGGGGGAAGCATTAAAATTGACGGCATAGATATAAAAAAAATTACTCAACGGTCTTTGAGGGAAAATATCGGAATAGTGGAACAGGATGTTTTTCTTTTTTCCGGTACGGTAAAAGAAAATATAAGTTACGGTAAGGTAGGGGCTACCGATGAAGAGATTATCCAGGCGGCCAAAAAAGCCAATGCCCATGATTTTATCATGTCCTTGGAGAAGGGCTATGATACATATATTGGGGAGCGGGGAGTAAAACTGTCCGGCGGTCAAAAACAAAGGATTTCCATCGCCCGGGTTTTTCTGAAAGACCCTGCCATTATTATTCTGGATGAAGCAACTTCCGCTTTGGATACGGAAACGGAAATAGCAGTGCAGGAATCTTTATATCGTCTTGCACAAAACAGAACTACCCTGGTAATTGCCCACCGGCTTTCCACCATTCGCAATGCCCATTATATTATGGTCTTAACTGATGACGGAATCGCGGAGAAAGGAAGTCATGAAGAATTGCTGGCAAAACCTGAGGGTATATATGCGAAACTTTACAAAGCCCAATACGGCGGGTTTATTCCTGACGAAGCATAGGAAAATTTAATAAAAATACTTAAATTGGTCTTGGACATGGAACCGGGGTCAATTGGTGTGTTTTTTGCCAATATAGATCTTCTGGGAAATCTTTCTGCCCGGTCTGGTGGAAAAAGCGGACTGATAACGAGGGGATGATTTTGTTGAATATAAATAATCGTACGCGTACCATACTTGCCGATTTATCATTAGTAATAATTGCCATGATTTGGGGTATTTCTTTTGTATTTGTAAAGGTTTCCATCGGTGTGATCCCGCCTATGGAGTTTATCGGGATACGTTTTGTAATTGCATCCCTGGTTTTGGGAATAATTTTTTACAAGGACTTTCTGAAGACAAGCAAAAAGGAGATTATAGCCGGATGTTTCATTGGGGTCTTTCTCTTTTTAAGTTTTTTTGCCCAGACTATCGGCCTTCAATATACCACCCCGGGGAAATCCGGTTTTATTACAGGGTTATATATCGTCATCGTACCCTTTTTCGCCTCTTTGTATTATAAGAAGTTTGTGGGGTGGCTGCCCATTACCGGAGCTATTATAGCTTTCAGTGGATTGGGGCTTTTGTCTGTTTCTTCCGACGAACTTTATTTGTTAGGCAAAGGTGACTTGCTTACTTTAATTTGTGCTTTCGGCTATGCTTTACATATTTTAGCTGTAGAAAATTATGTTGGCCGGTTTAATCCTTTTGTTCTTAGTGCCGTTCAAATCGGTTTTACCGGGGTATTAAGTCTTTTATATTCTCTGTTTTTCGAACCGGTTACTTTGAGTATTCCTATGAATGTTTGGGGTGCCATAGCTTTTACTGCATTATTAAGTACCTGTTTGGGGTTTTTAGGGCAAAATGTTGCTCAAAAATTCACCTCCTCTACCCATGCTGCTTTGCTGCTGGGCTTGGAAGCACCATTTTCCTTGCTTTTTTCCGTAATCCTTTGGGGTGAAGTGCTCACTTTTAGAGGGTTTCTGGGCTGTTTATTAATTTTTGTTGCCATCCTGATGATTGAAATTGGGCCGGCTTTATGGAGCAGGGAAAAAGAAAAGGAAAGGGAAAGGGAAGTATTATCGGAACCCGGCAGCGGTGTGTAAGTTTTTTTAAAAAAATAAAGGCCGAGATTTGAGCATCAATTGCCTAAATATCGGCTTTTTTTAACTTTTGCCTTTATTCTTTTTCATTTATGAATTGGTCCATGGAAAAGGCCAACTGTAATTTTAACCTGGCTTCAGGGTCCCGCAAATCGGCGCCCGGTTGGCTGATGCCGGAATTCCTTTGGGCAATCAGTCCGTATTGCTACGCGGGGTAAATGACTGCCCGACAATATTAAAAAAGCTAAGTCATGAACTGTTAAAGATAAGAGTTAGACCTTATTATATTTATCAATGTGATATGTCTCAGGGGATTGAGCATTTTAGAACCACAGTCAGCGAGGGCATTCAAGCCATTGAGTTTATGAGAGGACATACTTCCGGTTTGGCCGTACCTACTTTTGTCGTGGATGCCCCCGGCGGCGGGAAAATACCTGTAATGCCTCAATATTTGGTATCCTTTGGGACGGGCAGAGTAGTACTAAGGAATTATGAAGGGATGTTTTCTGTTTATACGGAACCGAAACAAAATATTGATTCCGAAGCTCCCTGCCGAATCTGCAAAACATATCATCATGACCATAAAGTTGGCTTAACCGGTTTATTAAGCGGTCAAACCTATTCCTTAGAACCTGATAATGCTTTATTAAAATATTAGAAAACTTATCACAAATAAATTGTTTAAAATGATAATAAATTTGAATCAACTAATGTTATAATGGTTTATGAATAAATGAGAGGGAGGAGGGATAATATGGCTAAATTTTCTTTTGACAGACAATCTAAATATCAACTACTTTCGGAGGAGGAAATAAAAACTATCCATGAAAAGGCCTTGTTTATCTTAGAGCATACCGGGGTGAAATTCGATTCGGAAGAAGCTCTTAGGATACTTCATGACCATGGATGCCATGTTGACTTCGAAAAACAAATTGTCAAGTTTCCCGGGGAATTAGTGCTGGACAGCATCAAAAAGACACCGGAGTCAATTCAACTTTATGATCGGGAGGGTAATCCGGGGGTACTTCTTGACGGAAACAGTCCCTACTTTGCGCCCGGTTCTGCACCTATCAATTTCATGGAGTCTGACGGGGTTACAGTAAGAACGGCGGAAGCGAGGGATTTGAAAAATATCTCCTTGGTTAATGACGCTCTAAATAACATAAAACTACAGGCCACAGCAGTAAACTTGCACGATGTGCCCAAGTTAATCGGTGATAGCTACAGGTTGTATCTTTTACTGCAGAATTCACCTAAACCTGCGGTATCAGGAGCTTTTAGTGTACATGGAATTACCGATATGAGGGATATGCTGGCCGTAATTGCAGGAGGGGAAGACGCTTTAAGGGAAAAGCCCCGAGCAGTGTTTGATATATGCCCTTCACCTCCCTTAAAATGGACTCATATCAGCTGTCAGAATATTATCGATTGCGCCCGCTTCGGGCTGCCTATTGAAACCATTTCCGTTCCAATGCCGGGAGCAGCATCTCCGGCTACTTTAGCAGGTTCAGTATTGCTTCATACAGTAGAAACTTTAAGCGGGATAGTTCTTGCTCAGGTAGTTTCTCCGGGTACTCCCATGGTTTACGGGGGAGCGCCTATGTATTTTGATATGAGATTTGGCACCACCTCTTTAAATTCCATGGAGGCTGAACTAATCAGTGCCGCCTATGCTCAAATGGCTAAGTTCTATGGTATGCCATGCCATACTTATGCCGGTTTAAGCGATTCCAAACTGGTGGATGTACAGGCCGGGCTAGAGACAGGGATGAGCGGTTTATTGGCTGTACAAGCCGGCATCAACGTAATTTCAGGAGCCGGAGTAATAGATTTTTGCAATACTTTCAGCATTGAAAAATTGGTTATTGACAATGAGATGTGCGGCATGGCTTTAAGAGTAGCGGAGGGGATTAAATGCTCCGAGGAAACATTGGCGGTAGACCTGATCAATGAACTGGGTCCGGGGGGAGATTTCTTATCCACAAAGCATACCTTAAATTGGTTCAGAAAAGAACCCTATATGCCTTCCAATATTATTGACCGCAGAAATCGTCCTAGTTGGGAGGAATTAGGCGCAGAAGATACCTTCCGCCGGGCACAAAAACAGGTGCAGGAAATAATGGAAGGGCATAAACCTGTGGAGCTGGATAAAGACAGAAGGGATGCTTTAAATAAGGTAACAGAAGATATTATGGAAAGACTTAATATCAAGGAACTTCCTTTAGGCCCCTTTTAAATCTAAAATATTGAACTATACAGCATTCGGAAAAGCATTCTAACCGTCCGGTGGGGTAAAACTACACATGACGTAAAAAATCTGTTTGGACATGCAATTACAATAAGGAGGGAATGAATTTGACGAAGTTTTTTACCCGTATGGGTGACGGCTCCGGAGTTTATATGAGTTCCGATGACATTCGTTGGGATATTGAAGAAGGGACCAAAGATGCTGCCGACCGAGGCAAGATTCCGGAACTGACAAAAGAAGAGATGGATCACCTGTATGAAATTATTACTATGCCGGGAATTGTAGTGGGAGTAGACAGGGGAAATGAAATAGTTACCACTTCCGATTCCGGGGGATGTAAGATTACCTATCATGCCAATATTCCTATTGATAGGGGTACAGCCGTTTTAATTCACGAGAAGGTGCTGGGTGCGGATTCTTTAGATATCGGCCATATAGATTATAGTTATAAAGCCGTGAAGTCTGTGCTCCATGATGAAGCGGCCGTAATGGAATTAACTCAGCTGAATTCCGTGATGCCGGTATTATACGGGTCAATGCCTAATCTAGGAATTTATACCAAACCTGACGGCCCGGTGGAAAACTGGTCGGAACTCCTGCCTATGGGGAAAATTGATGAGGCCAGAGCTGCTCAGGAAGAAGCCGTAGAACTTGCCGTAAAAGATATGGTATATGTGGCCGGCGGCATGTATGAGGCAGGAGCTGACGGCATGAATATTGATACCTGCGGTGCTTCCGGAGATGCGGACGTTCTTGCAGCCTTAAAAGCCATTGAAATTATCAAAGAGAAATACCCCGATTTAGGGATTGAAATGGGTATGGCCGGGGAGTTTATTTTAGGCATGCACGGGCAATTGGAATATGACGGGGTACGTTTAGCCGGCTTATATCCTCATAAACAGGTGAAACTGGCGGAAAAAGCAGGAGCCAATATTTTTGGCTGTGTGGTAAATACTAACAGCAATATGTCCTTGGCATGGAATTTAGCCCGGACGGTTACCTTTGTTAAGGCTTGCACAGAAGCGGCCGAAATTCCTGTACATGTTAACGTGGGTATGGGTGTCTGTGCTATTCCCATGAGTGAAATGCCTTCAGTGGATGCCGTAAGCCGGGTGGACAAAGCATTGGTGGAAATCGGCAAAGCCGACGGATTGTAGATTGGTGTAGGCGATCCTTTTGGATTGGAAGTCGCTCACGAGGTTGCCTGCGGCATGGGCGGAATTCGTACTGCCGGAGATCTGGTATTACGTATGCAATTGTCCAAAGGCATGAAAATCAACGAAGCGAAAAAATATGTGGCGGATAAACTTGGCGTACAACCTATTGACCTAAGTGACTGTGCGGTTATGAGGGAAATAAGAGAGGATCTTGACCTTGGGCGTCCTATGCCCCCGGACAAGGTGGCCAAAGGAATGGAAGCCAAAATCCGCATTGCCAAAGCATTAGATATTAAAATTAATTCCGTAGAACGATTTATGAGAATGTCAGGCTTAAAATAGTTTTAAAATTAAAAATTAAAGGAGGCCTACCTATGAGTTTAGAAGTTATTTTGCAGGAAGCATACGATGCCATCCTAAAATGTGATAATAACAAGGCTGTAGCTATTGCTAAGCAGGCATTAGATGAAGGTTACGATCCGGTAGAGGTTTTAAGTAAGGGTTTTAGTGAAGGAATCCGGAAAATGGGGGATCTTTTTGGGCGCGGGGAAGTGTTCCTGCCTGAATTAATACTGTCTGCAGAAGTTATGAAAGAAGCAACGGCTATTCTAGATGCTGCCTTGCAGGCCGAGGAAACCCAGAAAAAAGGCAAAATGCTCATTGCCACGGTGGAAGGGGATGTGCATGATATCGGCAAAGGGATTGTGGTATCTTTAGTTAAAACCCAGGGAATTGAGGTAATTGACTTAGGCCGGGAGGTTTCTGTTTCAACGATTATTGAAAAGGCAGTAGAATATGATGTGGACATCATTGGGACCAGTGCTCTTCTTACTACCACCATTACTGAACAGAAAAAATTAGAAGATACCTTAAGAAAAGAGGGCCTTAGAGATCGCTTCAAGACCATGGTTGGCGGCGCCCCTTGTACTCAGCGCTGGGCAGATCGAATAGGTGCCGATGCCTATGGAGAAGATGCTGCTGAAGCCGTAAGCAAAGCCCTGGCTTTACTTGCTGCTAAATAAATTAGCTTAAAACTGCTTTCTTTATTCCGGATCAGGCGATGATCTAAACTTCGCCTGGCCAAGGAATTTTCAGCATTCATGGAATCTGAGAAAGATTGGTTACCGCAAAAATGAAAGGGAGGGAGTAGATTGAGCCGAAGAAACCTCTGTGCCGGGAACAGCATGATGGATGGGTTCGGGTTAAATGTCTTTTCTGATGATGCCTTGGACAGGATTCATAATGCTACTTTGGAAGTACTTTGGTACGAAGGGGTCAACATCCAGAGTGATCTGGCACTTGATATTTTTTATGACGGAGGTTGCACTGTTGATAAGAAAAAACAAAAAGTGTTCATTCCTCCTCATATCGTAGAGGATTGTATTCGTTCTGCACCGTCTACGGTTTTGTTAGCCGGGCGGGATCCTAAAAATGACATAATTCTGGATGGATCAAGGGTTAATTTCTGTAATTTCAGCAAGGGGGTAAATGTAGTTGACCCCTATACAGGGGAGGTAAGACCATCCACCAAACAGGACGAAGCTAATGTGGCTGTATTGGTAGACTACTTGGATCAATATGATTTGTTGGATGTTGCCGTTGAAGCACGGGATATTGATGCTCGTACGGCTAATCTGGAGTGTTATGAAGCGATGGTTTCCAACAGCACGAAACACTCAACCCAATCGCCCCATAGCGTGGAAGAAGCTCAAATGTTAATTGATATGGCAGCGGTTGTGGCAGGGGGGAAGGACAAATTAAGGGAGCGGCCTATTACTTCGGCCACCGTATGTCCTACCAGCCCCTTATCCATCGCACCGGAGACATGTGAACCTATTATTACCTATGCCAAAAACCGGGTACCGATGACAGTGCTTTCCATGGCTATGGCCGGAGGGACCTCCCCCGTAACTCTGGCGGGAACCCTGGTTACCCATAATGCGGAAGTACTGAGCGGTATTGTCCTGGCCCAGTTGACTAATAAAGGCACACCCAATATGTATGGCAGTTCCACCACAATTATGGATTTAAGGTTGGCTTCAGCCACCATCGGCTGCCCCGAATTGGGCATGATCAGTGCCGCTGTTTGCAAGCTGGCCCAGTATTATAAGATACCCAGTTATGTTGCGGGAACATAGACTGACAGCAAAATAGGCGATGAACAGGCCGGACATGAGAAAACCTTGACTATGCTTTTAGCCGCATTAGCAGGTGCTAATATGATTTATGGCTTAGGCATGATTGATTTAGGCATGACTCTTGATTTCGGCCAATTGGTAGTGGATAATGAGATTGCCAAAATGGTGAGAAAAGTACTGGGAGGGATTCCAGTAAATGAAGAAACTCTTGCTGTGGATGTGATCCGCAAGGTAGGTACCGGAGGACACTTCCTCATGGAAGAGCACACTTTAACCCACATGCGCAATGTGCAGTCTCAGTCCAATCTCTTTGACCGCAATACCCGCCAGACTTGGGAGGCTAAGGGCGCCAAAGATTTGGCCACCAGAGCCACGGAGGAGGCCCGGTATATCTT
>DUPU01000172.1 GCA_012838175.1 Clostridia bacterium | reverse complement strand
GCCTGATATTGATATTGATTTTTGTTTTGAACGCCGGGGGGAAGTTATAGATTACCTGGTGCAGAGGTATGGATCGGATCGGGTGGCTCAAATCATCACTTTCGGTACCATGGCGGCAAAAGCAGCAATTCGTGATGTGGGTCGGGTGCTAAATATTTCCTATGGGGAAGTGGACCGGGTAGCCAAGTTAATTCCAAATGATTTGGGAATTACTATCAATAGGGCATTGGAAGTAAGCCGGGAATTGAGGGCTTATTATGAGGAAGATCCCAAAATCAAGGAGCTTATTGATTTGGCCCGGCAATTGGAAGGAATGCCCAGACATGCTTCCACTCATGCGGCCGGAGTAGTGATTTCCAGGAACAAGCTGATGGAACATTTGCCCATCCAGAAAACAACGGACGGGGCTGTCACCACTCAATTTGCCAAGGAAACCGTTGAAGAAATCGGCTTATTGAAGATGGATATTCTCGGATTGAGGACATTAACGGTGATTAGGGATGCTTTGGAAAATATAAAATTAAATAAAAACATAGAGTTGGATATAAATGATCTTCCTTTGGATGACAGTAAGACCTATGAATTGCTTTCTCAAGGAGACAGCACCGGGGTTTTTCAACTGGAAAGCTCAGGAATGAAAAATATTTTGAAAAATCTTAAGCCGGAAAGATTTGAGGATATTATCGCTTTAGTGGCCCTTTACCGGCCCGGACCTTTGGGAAGCGGTATGGTGGAAGATTTTATCGATCGAAAGCATGGAAGAAGAAAGACAGATTATCTCCATGAGGATTTAAAACCGATACTTCAAGAAACATACGGAGTAATTCTTTATCAAGAACAGGTGATGAAGATCGCCAGTACCTTGGCGGGGTTTTCCCTGGGGCAAGCGGATATGCTGAGACGGGCAATGGGAAAGAAAAAACCTGAGGTGATTGCCGGCCAGAGAAAAAATTTTATGGAAGGTGCTTTGAAAAACGGGGTAACCGGTGATGTGGCCGGTCAAATATTTGAATTGATGGAGTATTTTGCCGGGTATGGTTTTAACAAGAGTCATTCAGCGGCTTATGCTTTGGTCGCTTATCAGACTGCTTATCTTAAGGCCCATTACCCAGTGGAATATATGGCCGCTCTTTTAACCAGTATTATGGATAATATGGACCGGGTACCGGTTTATATTGAAGAATGCCGGCGTATGGGAATTAAAATTCTGCCTCCGGATATAAACGAAAGCCTTATCGATTTTACGGTGGTAGATGATAAAATTCGTTTTGGCCTGGCGGCAGTGAAGAATGTAGGCCGGTCTGCCATTGAAAATATTATAAAAGCCCGGATAGCAGGGGGCAATTTCCGTTCCCTGGAGGATTTTTGCGAAAGGGTTTCCGTAAATAAAAGGGTGTTGGAGAGCTTAATCCGCTGTGGCGCTTTTGACTCTTTAGGCTTTAAAAGATCCCAGCTTTTGGCGGGAGTGGAAATCTGCTTGGAATTAGGACAAAAAAGGATGCAGGAAAAGGCGTCCGGCCAGCTTTCGCTGTTGGATATGGGGATGGATGAGTATCAGGGAACAGCCGGAATAGAGCTTCCGGATTTGCCGGAATTTCCTTCCCGGGAATTGTTGGCGATGGAAAAAGATATGATTGGGTTTTATGTCAGTGGCCATCCTCTGGATGCTTATAAAAAGTATTTGCATCAAGAGTCTTTAAATTCCGTAGATTCTTTGTTTCAAGCACCGGACGGAGAACCGGTTAAAATTGGAGGCATGATTAATTCTGTGCGCCAAGTGGTGACAAGAAAAGGAGAATTGATGGCTCAGTTTACCTTGGAAGACTTTACGGGTACCGTCGGTTGCATTGCTTTTCCCCGTACTTATGAACGTTTTCACCATTTAATTCAAGGGGATCAGGTTGTGGTGATTGAAGGAAGAATCAATTGTCAAGATGAAGAAGTGCAGGTTTTTTGTCAGGTGATCAGACCTCCTACCAAGGAGAAAAAGGCTCACGAAAAACTCTATATTAGGATTAATAATGATAGGGATCCAAAGGAGTTGGATCAAATCCAAAAAATACTCTTAAATTATCCGGGTGATATCCCTGTTTATCTATATAACAAAAAGACGAAGAAATCTTTTGTGGTGCAAAAAAAATACTGGGTTTCCGGATCAGAAGATATGATTTCTCATTTAGAGAATTTACTTGGTTTAGGAAATGTAGTTTTATGGCGCAAGTAATTTTCTTTTACCGGCAGGAAATTGTTTTTCAGCATTGAATTTAGGAATTATCAAGTAAAAAATGTATAATAAATGCTTAGGAGCGTGAAAATAGTGCGGGTAGCAATATACCCAGGCACCTTTGACCCGGTCACCAACGGACATTTAGACGTGATAGAAAGAGCCATAAATTTGTTTGACCAGGTTGTCATTGCCGTTGCAGTAGATAATAACAAAAAAACACTTTTTAACTTGGATGAAAGAATGGAATTAATGCATGCTGTAACAGGGGATATGAAAAATGTGGTAGTAGAATCATTTGACGGCCTTACAGTAGATTTTTGCCGCAAGAAAGGTGCCGTAGCAATTATCAGGGGGCTTAGGGCAGTTTCAGATTTTGACTATGAGTTTCAGATGGCATTGATGAACCGAAAACTGGACCGAGAAGTTGACACCGTATTTTTGATGACTGATCAAAAATATTCCTACATCAGTTCCAGCATTATTAAGCAGATCGCCCAATTGGGCGGGTGCATCAAGGGTTTGGTGCCTGAAGAAGTAGCCCGTGCCCTGATGATAAAATTTGCCGGAAACGGGTATTAGGTGGGTGTTTTTTAAAATAGAAGGGAATGGAATGTATGCAAAACGACAATTTAACCACCAGTGATTATGTGGTAGTTAAGGCTAAGGAAAACGGGGTTACCATCATAGGTCTAACCCGGGGTAAGGATACGAGATTTCATCATTCGGAAAAATTGGACAAAGGCGAAGTAATGATTGCTCAGTTTACCGAGCATACCTCTGCTATAAAAATAAGAGGCAAAGCATCCATATTGACAAAACATGGGATTGTGGAGTCAGGAGAATAAAGGAGGCGTAGGGAAGTGTGGACTGTAGTCTATATTGCTCCTAATCGGGCGACGGCTGAAATGCTAAAAAACTATTTAACAGCGGAAGGGTTGCTGGTAATGCTTAGATCAGTAGGTGTTCCTCATTTAGGTGATTCCGGTTCGGTGGAAATCCTGGTGCCCGAATCTGAGGTGGAAGAAGCCCATGAAGTTTTAAGCGAAGCCATCGGCAGCTAAAAATTTCATAGTTGATTTGCATAGTGGATAAACTACCGCTAAGGGGGTAGATAAATGAAAAAAATAGCAGTTTTAACCAGCGGTGGCGATGCGCCGGGTATGAATGCCGCCATTAGAGCAGTTGTGCGGACGGCCATTTATCATGGCATTGAGATAGTCGGTGTTAAACGAGGTTATGCCGGCTTGTTAAAAAAGGATTTTACAGATTTGAAAATTGGTTCTGTGGCCGATATTATTCAGCGCGGCGGGACTATTCTGCGCACGGCCAGATGTGATGAATTTTTCACTCCTGAAGGGAGAGAATCAGCAGTCAATAATTTAAAATCAACCGGCGTGGAAGGATTGGTAGCCATTGGGGGCGACGGTACTTTTCGCGGTGCAGTTGAAATCGATAAATTGGGATTGCCGGTAGTAGGCATTCCCGGTACTATTGATAATGACATTCCCTGCACCCAATGGACTATTGGTTTTGACACGGCAGTAAATACGGCGGTGGACGCTATTAATAAGATTAGGGACACGGCCACATCTCACGAAAGAGTTTTTGTAATTGAGGTAATGGGTCGGCATGCCGGTTTTATCGCCTTGGCCGCGGGGTTAGCCGGGGGAGCTGAGTCTATTGCTATTCCGGAAAGGGATTATGATATTAATGAAATAGTAGCCAGGATTTTACGAGGCCAGAAAAGGGGCAAGCTGCACAGTATTATTTTAGTGGCAGAAGGTGTGGCCAGTGCTTTGGAAATCAGTCAAAAAATTCATAAGCTAACCAGGTTGGATACCAGAGTGACTATTTTAGGTCACCTGCAAAGAGGGGGTACTCCGACTGCATGGGATCGTATTTTAGCCAGCAAAATGGGTTCGGAAGCGGTTAATTTGCTCATGCAGGGTGCGAGAAAAAGAATGGTTGGTATTCAAGGAAATAAGATAGAAAATTTTGATATCCAGTGGGCATTAAATCAACCTCATGAGATTAATATGGATGATTATATTTTATCCGGTATTTTAGCAATTTAAGATGAAATGGTTAGAGGGAAGGAGTTGAATCCTTTGATACATACTAAAATTGTATGTACCATTGGACCGGCAAGTGACTCCGTGGAAATGCTGGAGAGATTAATTCAGGCGGGCATGAATGTTGCTCGACTTAATTTTTCTCATGGCAGTCATGAAGAACACGGGCGGCGAATTGCTAATATTAGAAAAGCAGCAGAAAACTTAAGGGCTAATGTAGCAATTTTGTTGGATACAAAAGGCCCGGAAATCAGGCTGGGCACGTTGAAGGAGAGTGTTTTCGTTGTTGAGGGTCAGGAAATTGTTTTAACCATACGGGATGAAATAGGTCAGGGGAATGTATTTCCTGTAACCTATAAAGGCTTGACCAAGGATGTGGTACCGGGAAATACGGTATTAATTGATGATGGGTTAATTGGTTTGGAAGTTAAGGAAGTGGCCGAAGATGATATTGTTTGCGTTGTGAAAAACGGAGGGGAGATTCTTCCCGGAAAAGGTATAAATCTGCCGGGTGTGGATGTGAATCTCCCCGGTGTTACGGAAAAAGATGTGGCAGATATTATTTTTGGCATAAAGAAGGGTGTAGATTTTATTGCCGCATCTTTTGTCCGAAAACCGGGAGATGTTTTGGAGATTAGAAGAATTTTAGAGGAAAACGGCGGAGACATTGATATTATTGCAAAAATTGAAAACAGAGCCGGAGTAAAAAACCTGGATGAAATACTGAAAGTATCCGATGGAGTGATGGTAGCCCGCGGGGACTTGGGGGTGGAAATACCGGCGGAAGAAGTACCGATTGTGCAAAAAATGATTATTGATAAATGCAATCGGGCGGGAAAGCCGGTAATTACGGCTACTCAGATGTTGGATTCCATGATGAGAAATCCTCGTCCCACCCGGGCGGAAGCCAGCGATGTTGCTAATGCCATTTTTGACAGTACTGATGCGGTGATGTTGTCGGGAGAAACGGCATCGGGAAAATATCCGGTGCAGTCTGTGGAGACCATGGCGCGGATTGCATCTAAAGCTGAAACTGCAGTAGAATATAATGGTAAAGCCAAGGGTGTTTCAACACTTCCGACCATTACCGATGCCATTAGTCATGCCTCTTTCAACATTGCCCATGATTTGAAAGCAGGAGCGATTATTACACCCACTGCTTCCGGATACACTGCGAAAATGGTATCAAAGTACCGGCCTAAGGCACCTATTATTGCAGCAACTCCTTCTCCTCAGGTGAAGAGAAAGCTTTGTCTGGTATGGGGGGTATACAGTGTTTTAGTCCCTGAAACTACTGGCACGGATGAAATGGTGGGTAAGGCGGTTGCCGCGGCACTCAAGGAACACTTAATTAAATGTGGTGACTTGGTAGTGGTAACAGCAGGAGTTCCTGCCAGCAGCCCGGGTACAACCAACCTCATTAAAGTACATATTGTAGGTGAGATAGCGGCAAGCGGCACCGGAATTGGTCAGATGGTAGCTACCGGCATTGCCCGGGTTGCTAAAGATGGGGAAGAGGCTCTCCATAAGCTGAAAGAAGGGGAAATTTTAGTCACCCGGAGCACGGATGCAGGTTATATAAGAGCTTTGGAGAAAGCCAGAGCTGTGATTACAGAAGAAGGCGGATTGACATCCCATGCCGCTATTGTTGCCATTAATATGGGTATTCCGGCTGTTGTGGGAGTGGAAGGTGCTATGACCCACATTCCGGACGGTGCTGTAGTTACCGTAGATGGTACCAGGGGCCAAATTTACTTAGGAGTAACTCGGGTATTGTAATAGATTCAATTGATAAAATTGTGGATGTATTATGAGGGGACGGTTTATTACCGTTCCTCTTGTATTCTGTATACTTATTGCTGTTTTTGTTGACTTTGCGAAAAATATGTTATAATGACATAGATTATTAGCTTGACTAGTCTGGGAGGGTTTGGTTTTGGAAAAGGGAGTCATACCGGTTAAAATTACCGATACCACGTTTCGGGATGGGCATCAGTCTTTGCTGGCCACCCGGATGAAATTGGAGGATATGTTGCCCATAGCAGAACAAATGGACGATATCGGTTTTCACTCTATGGAAGTTTGGGGGGGTGCCACCTTTGACACTTGTATGCGTTTTCTTAATGAAGATCCTTGGGAAAGACTGCGCCAACTCCGTAAATCTATAAAAAAGACGAAACTTCAGATGTTATTAAGAGGGCAAAACTTGGTGGGATATCGTCATTATGCTGATGATGTGGTGGAAGCTTTCGTGAAAAAGGCCATCTTTAACGGCATAGACATTATTAGAATTTTTGATGCTTTAAATGATGTGAGAAATATGGAAAAAGCCATAAGTGTTACGAAGAAAGAAGGAGGACATGCTCAGGGTACTATTTCTTATACCGTAAGTCCTTTTCATAATTTGGAATATTATCAAAAATTGGCGCAGACCTTAAAGGATATGGGGGCAGATTCCATCTGCATTAAGGATATGGCGGGGATTATCACCCCACAGATGGCTTTTGATTTGGTAAAAGTTTTAAAAGAACAGGTAAAACTACCTGTTCAGCTCCATTGTCATTATACCAGCGGCATGGCATCCATGGCTTATTATAAAGCAGTTGAAGCGGGAGTGGATGTATTGGATTGTGCAATATCTTCCATTGCTCTGTCCACGTCTCAGCCGGCTGCGGAAACTATTGTCGCCAGCTTGCAGGGTACCCCCTATGATTCCGGATTGGATTTAAACAAATTGTCGGTAGCGGCGGAATATTTTAAAAATGTGCGCGCCAAATACAAAAAATTTGATGTGTCCAACGGCACGGTAGATGTAAACGTATTAAGGTATCAAATACCGGGAGGGATGATATCCAACTTTATCTCTCAACTTCAACAGCAAAATGCCCTGGATAAATTGCCTCAGGTTTTAGAGGAAGTACCCAGGGTCCGGGAGGATTTCGGTTTTCCACCTTTGGTTACACCATCCAGCCAGATTGTCGGTGCTCAAGCGGTGCTAAATGTTCTTCTGGGAGAAAGATACAAGATGGCGACAACTGAGACCAAAAATTACATGAAAGGACTGTACGGAAGACCTCCGGCACCTGTGAATGAAGAAGTAAGGAAAAAAATTATCGGTGAAGAACAACCGGTAAACACCCGACCGGCAGACCTACTGGAGCCCCAAATGGAAGAAGCCAGGAAGGAAATTGGGTTTTATGCTGAAACAGAGGAGGATGTACTTTCTTACGTGATGTTCCCCCAAGTAGGAAAGAAGTTCCTGGAAGAGCGTTTGGCGGGAAAAGTCAAAGTAGATTTCAGCCTGGTTGGTAATGAAAAGAATATTAACCACTATCCCGTATAAAAGAGAACCTCAGGTTAATCCTGGGGTTAATTATTTGGGAACTTTTTAACTTCTTGTGCGTCAAAGAGAAGGGAATAGTAGCCTACGGGAATTTATTGTCTATTTTCCTGGCAGGAATAGAAGGAACCGGGAGCGAATGTATAAGAATTATGTTTAAGATACATGGAATAGTATAAATCGGGCATAATCGGAAAGGAGAAAACCTTGAAAAAAATCATATATTTTTTGATTTTCCTTGGGCTTTTTTTCCTTTTTTCCAGGGAAAATGTTTTAGCCGAAGAAAAAGATTTTTATACTAAATCCGACCCCTGGGTATATACCATTACTCATAAAACAGTTATCACTAACCCTGGGAAAGATGATATCAGAAATGTCAGAGTAACCATCCCTTTAATGGATACAGCCCAACCCGTTTATCAGGAATTGCTGGGAGAGGAGCTAAATCCGTGGCCGGACAGAATTACTCAAAGCAAAACCGGAACCAGGCAGGGTGTTTTTGAAATACCTTTCATAAAACCGGGACAAAAAATAGTTCTTACCCAGCGCTATGCTGTGCGTAATTATGCGGTAAGCTTTAATATTCAATCCTGGCAGGTATCATCGGATTATAGCCATGAACAGGTTGATCCAAAGCATTTACAACCGGAAACAAAAATTGAATCAGACCACCCTTTAATTGTCAATTATGCCCGGGATGTGGTAAAGGACGAAAAAAACCCATATCTGATGGCACAAAAACTATTTGCCGACATAAATTTATTCATGACATATAAGGATGGGCCCAATGCCAATAAAGGAGCCTTAAATGCTATTCGTACCGGGGAAGGCAATTGTGAAGATTATACCAACCTTTATATTGCTGCTGTACGGGCGGTAGGGATACCTGCCCGATGGAAAACAGGGTATTTATATCTTCCCAAGGAATATAACAGTCCTCCTTATATTCAGGAAGACGGCAGTCTGGATATAAGATTAATGCGCCATACCTGGCCGGAAATATACCTCCCCGATATCGGGTGGATGGTTTTAGACCCGACGTTCACTTACACCATTAAATCCGGAAAGAAGCAGGAAAAGGCCGTTGATTGGAATAAGTTTGGCCGGATTACTTCTTCTTCCCGCCATATTTTTTATAACTATGGAAACCATGATGACGGGCATATTAAGTTGGAATACAGCGGTCCCAAACCTCGGGTGGAGTTTTCCGAAAACCTGGTTTTCGGAAACAATGTATTTCCTTTTCGAGATGCCGCAAGTCATTGGGCCAAGGATAGTATCATGTTTCTTACCGAATATACTCCCAAAATTATCGGAGGATACGGGAATGGCTTATTTGGACCGGACGATCCGGTAACCAGGGCGCAGCTGGCCGCTATGTTGAATCGGGTACTATCATTGGATTATCATGTAGGAAAACCTCAATTTTCCGATGTTTCCCCTGGTTACTGGGGTTATGCTGATATTGCGGCAGCTAAAGGGGCCGGTATTGTCGCCGGTTTTCCTGACGGAACTTTTCGCCCGGAAAAATTTGTCACCCGGGCGGAATTAGCGGTGATTTTTGACCGGGCCTTTGAGTTGCCTTATCCTGCTTCGGGAATATCTTTTCATGACTTGGGTAAAAGCGGCTATGGCTGGGCGGATGCCAGCATCATTCGTTTGGCGGGAAACGGTATTGCTGCCGGTTATCCGGGAGGGATATTTTGCCCGGACAGAACTGTAAGCCGAGCAGAAGTAGCTGTCTTTTTATCCCGGATTTTGGACAGTATGTTTAGATTAAAAGTGAAATAAAAAAATAAAAACAAAGTTTGTTTAAAAATGAAACCACCGGTAACTAATACCGGTGGTTTTTTGTATAAATATTACAAAATTCTCTTTATTTAACCTTTAGATGTATATTATGGAAAGTAATTGAGTATAATCTATTAATGAATTAGATTGTTCCAAGAAAGGAGGGCTGTAGATGAGTGTTAACAAAAAAGTAGAAAAAGAGTTTTTTACTTTAAAGGAAGTGGCAGAGGCAATCGGTGCCAGCTACGGAACTGTGAAAAGGGATATTGATAATGGTATTCTCCCTGCATATCGGATTGGCCGTAAATACTTTGTCGGTAAAGAAGATGTAATGAATTATCGTATGGATATGCATCGTCGGCGAAACGTAAATGGTTATACAATCCAGGAACTGATGGAAAAAATCCCATTAAGTTATGCTTTTATTGTTGAATTAATCAAATCAAAAAAATTAGAGGCAGTAAAAGTAGGCAGACAATATGTGATTCCATACGAAACCTTTGAAAACTTTATGAAAAAGAAAAAGCTGGAAGGATAGGGCTAAAAAGGTCCCCCGGATAAGGAGGACCTTTTTGATTTTTAATAATTTTTAATGAATTTGATAAAGATAATTGGAATTAATAAACAATAACTGATATAATATTTTTGGTTACAAAAAAGGAAAATCCTTTTAAATGAGGAGGTATGTTTATGTCTTTAGTGGACAAGAGCTGCAGAGAGTTTATTGAGGCTTTATCAGCAAAAGTTCCTGTTCCCGGTGGTGGAGGCGCTGCTGCTTTGGGCGGGGCCATCGGTATTGCCCTTTCGACTATGGTTGGCAATTTTACTGTAGGCAAAAAGAAATATGCGGACGTAGAAGACGAAGTGAAAGAATTAATAGACAAAGGGCTCAGGATTCAATCTGATCTCCTTGATTTGGTTGCCAAAGATGCGGAAGCTTTTGAACCGCTTTCCAAGGCTTATGGATTACCTAATAATACCGATGAAGAGAAAAAGCATAAGGCAGAGGTATTGGAAAAAGAATCAAAAAATGCTTGTGCTGTACCAATGGCAATAATGCGCAAGGCTTATGAAGGCATAAAAGTTCACCAGCGTATGGGCCAAATTGGGAGCCGGCTTTTAATTTCTGATGTAGGCTGCGGTGTAGTATTCTTAAGAGCGGCTTTAATTGCCGCCAAACTAAATGTTATGATCAATCTAAATACCATCAAGGATGAAGAATTTATTAAGGAAACCAAAAAAGAAATGGATTTCTTGGTGGAAGACGGTATCAAGGTAGCGGATGAAGTTTATCAATCCGTTCTGAGTCAAATATCCTAGAGGTAATGAGAGGAGGATGAAGATGGCTGAGGTTTTAAAGGGTAAGGATGTAGCAGCAGCAATTAAAGAATCTTTAACCGCCCAGATTTCAGAGATTAAAGCTAAAGGTATCGTACCTAAGCTGGGCATTATTAGGGTTGGTGCCCGGCCGGATGATTTGTATTATGAAGGGGGAGCCAAAAAAACCTGCGCCTCAATCGGCATGGACGCGGAAGTTTTTGAATATCCCGAGGATATTGACCAGGAGTCCTTTGAAAAGGCAGTTCAGGAGGTTAATGACCGGAAAGATGTCCATGGAATTTTAATGTTTAGCCCTCTGCCGAAACATTTGAATGAAAGTAAAATCAGGCAGCTGATTTCCCCGGATAAAGACGTGGATAGTTTAACCTTAGGCAGTGCGGCAAAGGTTTTTGTGGGAGACAAAACAGGATTCCCTCCCTGTACTCCCCAGGCTGTGATGGAAATTTTGCATCATTATAAGATACCTATTGAAGGGCGGAGAGTGGCAGTACTTGGTCGTTCTTTGGTGGTAGGGAAACCCTTGGCGATGCTTTTATTAGGGAAAGATGCCAATGCCACTGTTACCGTTTGTCACTCAAAAACTAAGGACCTTCCCGGGGTATGCCGGGATGCAGATATTTTAATTGCTGCCGTCGGACGAGCTAAAATGGTTAAGGCTGATTTTGTCAAACCGGGGCAGGTCGTTATCGATGTGGGAATCAATGAAGACCCGGATAATCCTGGAAAGTATTGCGGGGACGTAGACTACGGGGAAGTTGAGCCCATCGTAGACAAGATCACTCCGGTACCGGGCGGTGTAGGCTCTGTAACAACGGCAGTTTTATGCAAACATACGCTAATGGCCTGTAAAAGGCAAAATGGTTTATAATCTTTATAAAACATAGAACCGGAAAAAGCTGACCCTTTTTGGGTCATGCTTTTTCTTCCCGGAGGTGGTTTCTTTGACCAGCTATCAAAAAAATAATTGGTTACCCTTAATTATCAGTATTGCTTTCGTTTTTGGGGCAATTCCTTACTTTTTTCTCAGGCTGTATCTTGTGGCCGGTATTATCCTGCTTTTAGCCGGTCTTTGGTTTATAAGTTATCGCATTGGGAAGCGGCCTTATGTAATTATTGACGGAGGAAAGCTAATTCTTTCCCGTGGAATATTTAAACCAAAGGAATACGATTTGTCCCGTCTTACTATCGAAAAAAAAGAAAAGAACTATCTCCAATTTTCCTATAAAGACCACAAATCCGAGGAAAAGGTAAATATTTTATTAAGCGCCATGGGAAAAAAAGACGGACAAAGATTTGCCGAGGATATTGTAAAAATATTAAAGAAGCATAAAGGCAAAGGATCTTTTGCCGATATTTGATGCGGGAACCTTTTTATAATGGGGAACGTCTATCAGGGAGAAAGGAGGGGAGCACATGAATTGCAAACAAGTTCGAGACAATTTATCTCCTTATTTGGATCAGGTTTTAAGTCAGGAAGAAGTCAATCTGGTCGAGAAACACCTGGAAAAGTGCTCTTCTTGCCGACAGGAATTAATTGATCTAAAAAAAACCCTGAGTTTGATTCAAGGGCTTCCGGAATTACCAGTGCCGGAGAGTTTTCAAATTGACTTGCACCGTAAGCTGGAAGCTTTACAGCAAGAAAAAGAAACAAAGAATAAAAAGGACCGGTTGGTCACTTTCCCTATGCGGTGGGCATCTTTGGGCATGGCTGCTGTTTTGATGTTGGTTATCTACACCTTTATATCCCCTCTTTTGCCCCAATTAAAGGAACAATCGGATATACCTGCTCCCGGTACTTTTCAAAGTGCGGAAAACATGGAAATTGCCACGCAAAATAACTTAACCATGGCTGAAATCAGTATACCTGAATCAAACAATTGGGCAGCTCAAGAGGATGGGGCTTCGGATATGGTTCAGGACACAGCTGCTAAAGAAAAAAAGCTGCAGCGAAGACTTGTTCCGGATACTGATGACCGGAAAACAGAAAAAATAGCGGGAACTG
>DUPU01000171.1 GCA_012838175.1 Clostridia bacterium | reverse complement strand
CTGTAACGAGAGCCCGGCGTAGGCTGGTGCTTTCTTATACAGGTGAACCGACAGAGCTAATTCCATTGGATGATACGCTTTACAATAAACACAAGATGGAATAAGCTGGGAGGTGAATGGATATAATGGTATTTAAAAAAGACATTGAAACTCGGGGAATAACACGGCTATGTCACTTTACACGCTCACAGAAAGCGGTTCATATCTTAACCAGTGAAACAGGAATAAAAGCCGTTGATTTTCTTGAAAAAGATATTTATGATGTAAATGACCCTTTGAGGCTGGACGGAAGGAAAAGTTACGTGAACTGCTCCATCCAATACCCCAATCATTGGTACTGGAGACGGGTGAAGGACAAAGACCCACTTTTTAAAGAATGGGTAATTTTATTTATAAATCCCGAATTATTATTCTTAGACACTACGGAGTTTTGCGCCGTTAATGCGGCTACTGCAAATGGAGCCTTTATAAAGAAAGGATACCAGGCATTTAAGGAACTATATAGCGACTCCCTTAATATAAAAACGGTACGGTATAGGACTAACACAATGTTACCCTGCTGCCCTACTGATGACCAGGCAGAGGTATTAATATATAAAAACATTTCCCGCAAGGATATTATCGGCGTGGCCGTTAAAGATGAAGCCCAAGCAAAAAGGGAATATATTCGCTGGTATTATAGCCTAGAAGGAGTCCCGAAACTAGATATATTTATAGCGCCTGATTTATTTAATGGAGACTGGAGTAAAAAAGTAAGGCAAGGAACGGTGCCTTTAGAATTCAAGTATGAAGGAGGTGACATATAATGGCCCAACAAGAAAAACCCAAGACTGACAGATATTTGGGAGCAATAATAGGAGCCGCTGCAGGAGATGCTTTGGGGTGGCCAAATGAATACAACAGCAAAAACGTAAGGCGGGAAACCCCTAAAAAGAAACAAATGTTTCAAAAATGGCTTAGGCGAGATGGTGGTAGGTTTTGGGCCCACGAAGAAGAAATTAATCCCGGTGAATACAGTGATGATACCCAACTACTTATTGCCACTGCCCGGAGTTTACAATACGGTGAAAATTGGAACAAAATTTTTACTAGAATTGAGCTACCAGCATGGGTAACCTATGAAAGAGGCGGTGGGGGTGCCACCAAAAGAGCTGCTACTACTTGGAAAGAGGGTACTAACCCGTGGAGTGGCAATAATGCAGATGTTGTAAAATATTTTAATGCCGGTGGAAACGGCGTTGCCATGCGTATTCTTCCACATGTGTTTGGAAAAGAACAGAATCCAGATGAGGTAATGCACCAAGTAGTGCTAAATGGGATATTTACGCATGGACATCCTAGAGCTTTGATAGGAGCGACGCTATATGCGGACGCTTTGATTTGCCTCTCCGGTACTACTGAAACTTTGGGTTACGGCGAGTTAGTAGATGTCTTACTTAAGAGAAAAGACATATGGGGCAAAATACCAAACTTGCAAAAACTGGATAATTGGTTAAGCATTGCGGATAAGGCCTTAAAAGGTAAGTATACGGAGATTTGGGATGCTGTTGTTGGGGAAACAGTAGAATTGCTAGAAACCGCTAGAGAAGGGTTGAATAAAGGTGCTCTTGATATAGGTAGTGGTGTGCTAGAAAAGCTGGGATGTTTTGATCGGAAAATAAATGGTGCCGGTACAGTTACAGCGGCAGCAGCTATTTACCTAGCTTCAAAATATGCTTCAAACCCCCACCAGGGATTGACGGAAGCCGCCTACTTGAATAATGCCGACACTGATACATTAGCCTCGATGCTTGGTGGGCTATTGGGCATGTTACATGGAACAGAGTTTATCTCCGTGTCCTGGATGGATGTTCAAGACTACGAATACCTAAAAAAGTTAGCCTATTTGAAACCCGAAAATCATGACATTAATAATATGAAAGATGTTCTTGATTACAATAACCCCACATTTAACAGCAAATTAAAGCAGCTAAAACCCGGCGACGCCATAGCTGCACTACCGTTTAATACCCTAACGGTTAAGGAAAAAAGGCCAAATAAAGCTTATGCCAGTGGAGCCGTTATTCATACATTAAAATTGGTTTCCGAAGAAGGGCAGAGCATATTTATAAAAACTTTTGAAAAAGCCCCCGAAGTGAAACAGCCCCAAAGCAATATTACTGGCCAGGGGACGCTGCCCCTTGATAAAAAACCGGATATAAAAGAGCAATCTTACGATAGTAGAAGGGTTGCCAAGCCAGTATTAGACGCAAACAAAATAAGGAGCATTGCAAACCTTCTCCCGGAAAATATGCCTTCAGATCAGTGCTTCTTCTTTATTTCAGATATTTTAGCGGAGTTGGAGAGAGGTGTAACCGGGAGGATTAACGAGGAAGGTTTTGATGTTCTTATAAACAGGTGGAGGAAACACAATATTACCAAATGGCACATTGAAAGGGTGCTAAAGGTGATTTATAATTACTAAAAATACAAAAGAGGGTGTAAGTGAGAATAAATCACTTGTACCCTCTTTTTTTTTATTCCTCAAAAAACACAGTGCCATCGGCATTAACTTCCAGCGACAATACTTCTAAAATGGGGATTTTGAGGTAACGCTTTATCTGTTTTGCAATATATTCTGCTGTCCGGTTATCTTTAATCAGCCTTTTTGAAGCCGGGGAATCGCTATAGACATAAAGCGTATCATAGTCAATTTTCCCTATAGAGCCTTTCAAAGCAGTATACAACAGGAAATGTCCGTTTTCTTTGATTAGATTAAGAACATACGGCCATTCGGTAAAAATCCTTCCAGTCTCCTGATCCATCTCTAGTAGCTGGTTAATTAGATTATAGCTTAACTGCTTTTCCCGAGCGTTCTCCCAGTTGCAAAGCAAGCCCTCATAAAAAAATGAAGTAGGAGCCCCGCATGCAAAACAGTAACGTGAGGTCCCATCGTGCCTTTTATTGCAGGATGGGCTAATGCATTTATTGACAAGAGCCGTTCCGCAATCACTGCAGGTGGTCAGTCTTTGCTTCTGTGGTTTTAAACACTTGGGACAAAAAACCGCTTGATTGGTTTTCACTTCAGGTCCGTCATTATAGATAATTCCTTCCATTAGCGTATGGGCCGTTACCTTCCCGCCACATATTCTGCAAAACCTCTCCCGTGGACTAAATATGTAATTTTTGCATACCGGGCAAACTTTATAATGAAGAGCATGGAAGAATTCCTTATTATGAATAAAGCTGTAGAATTGCCGATAGATTTTTTGGTTGATAAGCCTGTACTTCTCGTCAGGCTTATATTTTTTTAAATACTCTTCCTTATACCCGGCTGCCTCATCCGAAAGACCACACAGCTTTATAATTTTCCCTTTAGTCCCACAGTTGCAACCCAAAAGAATTTCCGCAGGGGCTAAAAACTCCGAAGCGAAAGCGTCAGCCTCATTTTCAAGCACCTCATTTTCTCTATCTGTAAGGCCTTTATGGATTTCAGTCTGTTCAAAATGAATCAGATGTTTCAATACAATATGGCCTAGTTCATGGGCAATGGTCCAGATAATCCTTCCCTCAGAAAAAACAGCTTCATCATAAACAATCAGATATTTACCTTCCGATGTTAGGTAAGTTTTGGCATCACAATTCGGGTTAACTCGTATTTCAAAGGGATCAAATTCATTTATGGTGTTTTCCGCTTCTAACACACTTTTAACGGTAAAACCGTGCTGTTTACAGACAGCAATGGGATCTATAGGAAGAGAAGTGATTTTTGATTGTAATAAAAATTCCTTGGCTAGTTTTTTTGCATAATCTCTTCTCGGGTAAAGCGGGATCTTTTTTGCCATTGTTTCACTCCTGATTTATTCACCTTTTTCTTCTTGATCTAATAGCAGATTAATGAAAGCTGCTATCCGCTCCTGGGTTTCTTTAGGCCTTTCTTTTGCTCTGGCAACCGAACGTAAAAATATTTCCGATTGGTTTGTATTAACGTCTCCAATATTTTCATTTTGCTCTTCGGCCTGCGGGTCCGATTCTGACAGCAATTCTGAAATAGGAACCTCCAGAGCTTTGGCAATTCTGCCAATTGTATCAATGGTAGGTTTTTTACTTTTGTTGTTTTCGATATCACTTAAGGTGGATTTTGATAACCCAGTTATATCGGCCATTTTTCTTATAGATATCTTCTTTTCGGTTCGTAATAGCCTAATTTTATCACCGATAGTCATTTTATCACGCACTCCCTGTTCGATATATCCTACCAATATTATAACACAGGGTTCGGAAAAGTAAACAATCGAAAGAAAAATAGTGAAAAAACATGGAAATAGCAGGCAATGGTTCGGTATAGGCTATTATTATGGTTCGTTAAACTTGTATTATGGTTCTGTTTAGTGGTACACTTGACCCGTGAGGTGATCTTATGAACAACATAAAAATTTTAGCCGGAAAAAAGGGGGTTAAGATTTCTGAAATTATCAGGTTGACAGGGCTATCTAAATCATATGTCTACGATGTGATAAATGGTAAAAGCATTCCTACCATTAGTGTTGCTCAAAAAATATCAAAAGCCTTGGGTGTACCAATGACAGAAGTCTTTCCAGACGATTCCGGGGACGAAAACAGTGAAGTTGATAATAAAACGGTTTAGAAAGGTAGGTGGGTTACATGAAAATTGATGTGAACGTGACAGGATTAGATTCTCTAGTTGAAGCCGTCAACAATCTGGCCGCAACCGTTGCTCATCAATCAAGTAAAACGATTAAAGAAAACAAGAAGGCAAAAGCCGAACTAGTTAGTCAAGCGGAAACTGCCCCAAATAAACAAGCCGAAGATACAGTCACCATTGAAATGGTCCGGGCCAAGCTTGCGACACTGATGCAAAGCGGCAAACAGGCCGAGGTTAAGGAACTACTCAAAAAACACGGCGGGGATAAGCTCTCGGATATTCCTAAAGAGAACTACCCGGCATTGTTAGCGGAAGCGGAGGCGATGTAAATGACGGAACATGCGCTACTCTCCGCCTCCGGTGCCGATCGCTGGATAAACTGCCCACCCTCAGCCCGTCTTGAGGAAGCCATGGATGAGGAAAGCAGTGAGTATGCCAAAGAAGGCAGTTTTGCCCACAGCCTGGCAGAAACATATCTGGCTTACCACCTGGGGCTAATCAAAAAAAGTGAGTTTAACAAGAGGCTTAAAAAGCTAAAGCAAGACCCCTTCTACAGCCAGGAGCTTGATGATTATGTGAAAGTTTACACCGATTTTGCCATCGAGAAAATCAACGAGGCTAGAGCTAGAACGCCGGATGCGGTGGTGCTTTTGGAAATGAAATTAGATTACTCCGAGTGGGTTCCCGGCGGCTTTGGTACCGGCGATCTGGTTTTGGTTAGTGATGATGT
>DUPU01000021.1 GCA_012838175.1 Clostridia bacterium | reverse complement strand
ATCGTCATCTACCACCGGTATCGCTAAAAAATCATATTTGGTGACAATGGCCGCTACTTCCTCTTGGTCCATATTCACATTAACGCTTTTCACCTTATGGTGCATAATATCTTCAATTAATGTTTCAGGATCGGCCACAATCAATTCTCGTAAGGAAATAACCCCTACCAGTTGGTTTTTTTCATTAACCACATAAACATAATAAACAGTTTCGGCATCGGGAGCGATTTCCCTTAACACTTCTATGGCCCGGCCCGCCGTAATATTTTTTAAAATAGCTACATATTCCGTAGTCATAATACCGCCGGCGGAATCCACCTTATATTCCAACAGTTCCCTGACCTCGACGGCATCCTCTTTTTCCATTAAATTGAGAATTTTGTCTTTCTCTTGATCCGGAAGTTCAGCCAAAAGGTCAGCCACATCATCGGAATACATCTCATCCAAGATAGCAGAGGTTTTTTCTTCTCCCATAATCCGGAGTACTTGACCCGCTATCTCCGGGTCCAGCTGATTTAATACTTCACCGGCTACATCCCCGGCCAAAAGGTTTAGGATGTGGCCAATTTCCTCAGGTGTTAAATCTTTTAGAAATTCAGCTATATCTGCCGGTTGAAATTCTCGCAGCAACTTCTCTGCTTCATCCAGTTTATTGTTTAAAAGATGTTTTCGTAAGATTTCATAGGCTTCTTCGATATGCATGACAAAAGACTCCTTTCTTATACCAGGAGTCTACCAAAATGGCCAGTTCTCCTGGTATAATATTTAATTGTTTTTCTACTTCCAGGGTCACTGTCCATTAAATAATCCCACCTCATTTCTTTTAACAGATACTTTTGTGACTATATAATTTTACCTCATTTCCATATTTATCGTCTACTGCTCAGTTTCTGTATTTTAGACATTTCTCTTATCATAACCGAAATTTCTTAAAGCCACTTCCCGATTGCGCCAGTCTTTTTGTACTTTGACCCATAATTCCAAATAAACTTTGCTGCCAAGAAGGTTTTCAATGTCATTTCTGGCTAATTGTCCGATTTCTTTTAACATGCTGCCTTTTTTTCCGATAATTATTCCCTTTTGGGAATCACGTTCCACATAGATAACTGCTCCGATATAAATCAGATTCTCTGTTCTTTCCTTAAAATCCGTCACTTCCACCGCAATGGAATGAGGAACCTCATCTCTGGTCAAAAATAATACTTTTTCCCGGATCAATTCCGCCACTATTGCCTTTTCCGGTTGATCTGTCACCATATCCTCAGGATAATACTGGGGACCTTCCGGCAGATACTGCTCCAATACCGTAAGCAAACGATCAAGATTATCCCTATTCAAAGCAGAAATGGGAATTATTTCAGCAAAATTGTACCGGTCCCGGTAATTGTCAATCACCTGCAGCATCTGCTCCCGGGAAATTAAATCAATCTTATTAATAATCAAAAAAACAGGTGTTTTTACTTTTTCCAATTGGCTAATAATATACTCTTCCCCGGCTCCAAATTTTTGGGAGGCATCCACCAAATAAAGAATGATATCAACCTCATTCAGAGTCCGCACTGCTACGGTCACCATATATTCCCCCAGCTTATGGTGGGGTTTATGCATACCCGGCGTATCAATAAAAATTATTTGGATATTTTCTTTGGTATAAAAACCTTGAATTTTATTTCTGGTGGTCTGAGGTTTATCAGACATAATGGCAATTTTCTGGCCGAGAATGGAATTTAAAAGCGTGGATTTTCCTACATTAGGCCGGCCAATAATGGTGACAAATCCTGATTTATATTCAGACATTTTTCCCTAACCTTCCTTTTCCTAAGGATTCCTTATCAAAGGAGTGAGGCAAGAGATCCCCTGCTCGTTCTACTATGTATTCATCATTAATATTTCCCATGATAATTTTCATATCCGGGTTGAATTCTATCAGCACCTGGCGGCAGGCTCCGCAGGGAAAAGTAAACCCTACAGAATCAGAAGTAACTGCCAAAGCGAGAAAATCCCTATATCCTGCGGCTACCGCAGAAAAAACAGCTGTCCTCTCCGCACAATTGGTTAAGCCATAGGAGCTGTTTTCCACATTGCATCCTGAAAAAACTTCGCCCTCCCTGGTAAGAAGGGCTGCTCCCACCCGAAAACCTGAATAAGGTGCATAAGCTTTTTCTTTTGCCTTATTGGCGCAGGCGAGCAAATTTTTATCTTCCATCTTTTCTCACCCCTTACTAATATTCGACTTTATTGCTTTTTGATACGATTTCAATCCACGTCTGACCCGGTTTTAAGCAAAATTCATTTCCATCTGCATCTATGTATTGGGTTCTCTCTTCCCCATTCTTTATCCAACGCCCTTCCACCGCTTTTCCACCGGAAAAGAGCCAAGCTCTTCCCTCTCCTGCTAATTCAATTTCCAAACGACCTTCGTTATCCAAAACACGCACCTTGGTTTCTTGAACAATAATATTAGCCGCTGTTAATTGTTCACCGGTTTCTTTATCTATGTGAGGTTTATTTCCTAAAAATCTTTGGTACTGTCCGGAAAGGCTGTCTTTTTTAAAAACAACCTGTTCAAAAGGGTAGTTTATAATGACTTGGTCCGCTTCTTCTCCCTTTAGCACCTCCCCCTCAGATAAAAAAGAAAATCCTGTGATGTCAACCTTTTCATCCCATCCCCTTTTTACTGTCTCCTGCCACAAGTTTTCACTGCTGCTATAAAGGTTGTGGGGGGCTTTTCTGGTTTTATCCCGCCAAAAGCCCTGGGGGTTAAACATTTCATTAATATGGTCCACATCTTCATTTTTAAAATAAATCTGGGCCTGAGGACTTTCCCCGGCATGAATATACACTCCATGCCATTCTTGAGCTAACCGAACAAAATAAGGGCGGGCACTGCGAATGGGCCCAATCTTATCTGCCTGCCCATGAAAATATAAAGCTAAGAACCGGGTAATCCCTCCCTCAGCAGGAATCTCATAAATTAAGTCTGCTGCCCTTAATCCTGATTGAGGGCGGGCTGCCGTCAAATTATCGATGGTCACCGCCACCGGCCGAAAAGGCATCTCTTTCAACCTGATTCCGTCAAAGGGACAAATAAAAGGCAAGATTTCTTCCGGCTTTTCTTCGGTGACAACTCCGTTATCTTCTGTCTTATCCCCAAGGGCAGGGATATCCTCCCCGGAAGATGCCAAATAGAATACAACACCCCCGGCACAAAGGAGAATTAAAAACAAAACAATACCATACCGGACTTGAAATTTCACGATATTATCTCCCCCAAGATAATAATTGCCAGACCTTTGGCCCAAAAATTAATAACCCAACAATTACTGCACCTAAACTTGCCAAAAGTACTGCCCCGGCAGCTACATTCTTGGCAATTCTAGCCAGAGGAAGGTATTCTTCCGTATACATGTCTACTACAGTTTCAACGGCAGTATTAACAATTTCCAAAGAAATCACCAAAACAATTGTTAATACCAAAATCAAAAACTCCATGCGGGATACGCGAAAAAGGCCGGCAACAACAATTGTTCCCAAGGCACAAAAACAATGAATCCGAATATTTCTCTGGGTACGTATGGAATAGACAATGCCGTCCGCAGCAAACCCCAAGCTTTCCCACAAATTTCTTGTCTTATTAACCATTTTACTTTACCTTATCTAAATAGTCCTAACCGGCCCAATATTCTCTCTTCCTTTGCCCGCATTTCCCTCCTGCCCGACTCCTCACCGTGGTCATAGCCCAGCAAATGCAACATCCCATGGACCATCAAAAAACAAATTTCTCTTTCTAAGGAATGGCCATATTCTTCAGCCTGCCTTTGGGCAGTTTCCAGGGAAATCACTATATCCCCCAATATATTATTATCCTCTGGGACAAAAAACTCCGGCATATCCTCCCTTTCGTCCTCCATGGCAAAGGATAATACATCAGTAGGCCGGTCAATGCCCCGGTAATCACGGTTTAAAACCTGAATTGCCTCATCATCTACCAGCAACAGACTGATTTCCGGATCCATATCAGGTTGTTCCTCGTGAATTACCTCATTTGCCGTTTGATAAAGGAGTTTTTCCATTTCCGGTGTTATAATCACCTTGTCCTGCTGGTTCTTTATTAATACTTCCATTCCTTGGTTTTCCCCTTTCCATTTCCTTAGCAACCTGGTCAGGATATTCTATTCTGCTGTGAAAGATTCCGTTCAAAACCCGCACAAAAGTTTGGTTAATAATATCAATATCCTTAAATGTCAAATCACATTCATCTAATTGGCCGTCTTCCAACTTGGCTTTAATAATTTCCCGGACTTTAGCTTCCAAAACCCCCTTGGTAGGTCTTTCCAATGTTTGTACTGCTGCTTGAACGCTGTCTGCCAACATAATAATAGCCGTCTCCCGGTTTTGAGGCTTTGGCGCCTGGTAACGAAAATCAGATTCCAAGATATTTTCAGATTTATCCCCTTCTTTGGCTTTATGATAGAAATAGGAAACCAAGCTGGTCCCATGATGTTGCTCAATAATGTCCCGTATGACCCGAGGAACCTTATATTCTTTGGCTAACTCCACGCCGTCTTTGACATGAGAGGTTATAATCAACGTGCTTAAGGTAGGAGTAATTTTATCATGGGGATTCTCCGTAGCAGGTTGATTCTCGATGAAAAAATAAGGACGTTTAATTTTACCGATATCATGAAAATATGACCCTACCCGCACCAATAGTGAATCAGCCCCGATAGCATCTGCAGCAGCTTCCGCCAAGTTCCCCACCAAAATACTGTGATGATAGGTACCTGGGGCTTCCATCATTAGTCTTTTTAAAAGAGGGTGATTGGGATTGGACATTTCCAAAAGCTTCACAGGGGTAGTAATACCAAAAGCCGTTTCCAAAAAAGGCAGGGTGCCGATAGTTAAAATCGAAGCCAAAATCCCATTAGCCAAGCCCATAGCAACCCCAATGCCAATGAGAGAAAAAGACTGATTCCAAGTTAAACCTAAAACAACAATTGTAACAGCATTGACCAGTCCAATATCCAAACTTGAACGCACTAAATGGGATCTTTGATTCAGTCTGAGCACCCGATAAACCCCTACCAGACCGCCGATAATGGCTACGGTTACATATATGACCTGACCATTAGTAATGACCCCCATAAACAGCCCCAATATTATGGTGATTACTACTCCCGTTTTCACATCCATTAAAATCGCCGTCAGCATAGAAGAAGCTGAAATAGGAATAGCATAGGCCAGCTGAGCAACAATTTCCGGCCTGTCCGAGATTTGAATAGCCGTAATCACTTTGGCAATCACCAAAGCAGCATTAATTAAAAGTCCGATAAGAACAATATTAGATTCTTTTTTATGAAATCGGGATCGATAACCTTTCAGGTAAATAATAAACAGTCCGTAAACAATAGCAACAAATCCAAACAAGCCGACAAATGTTAAACCTTGGGCACCGGTACGCTGCAGTCCTAAAAGCTGTAATGCTTCGATTTGTTCCGGAGTCACTACCGTTCCTTTTTCCACAATCTTTTCTCCCGGCTGCACCTTTACCTGTACCGGTTTAACTTGAGCTAACCTGTTTTCTACTTCCTGAGCGGTGGCTACCGGATCATAAATTTTATTTGGTTCAAACTTTAACTGAACGATGATCCCTTTCAAAAGTACTTTTAATGAGGAGGCTATTTCCAGCGCTTCTATGTCCTTCAATATCTCTTCATTCACCGAATCCAATTCTTCTTCCAGTACTCCTGTTTCCATCCTGTTCCTGACGATAAGTTGTAATTGTTCTTTTAGTTTACTAAGGGTACTTTCATCTGAATTCAGCAATTGTGCCACGGTTTCCGCCGGTAATGCCTCCGGAAAAAGATCATTAATTTTTTCTGTTTTTTCCGCCTGCTCCAATTCTGTATTGAGTTGAATCTCGGTTAAAACATTAAAAATATTTTCAATTTCCGATTCCAAATCAGTCACAACTTGCGGTTCCATCCTGTAAATTTGAGATACCTCTTCAGCTGCCAATCTTCGAGCTTCATCGGTTTTTAACTCGCTGGTATACGTAACGGTGGCGCCCTCATAAAAAACGTCTTTTGGGGCAACTTCCCCGGCTTCTAAAGATACTTGATCCGGTACAAAGTTAGTGGACAAAATCGCAAAACTGAGAAGAAAAAAGATAACCCACCAAAGGACACGGCGGGTAGTATTATTTCTAAACAACCTCATCATCGGAAACT